>JAGWOX010000310.1 GCA_028877145.1 Acidobacteriota bacterium
ACCTCCAATTTCAGTCCCCATCTCGTCAACGAGTTCCGCGCCCAATTCGCGCGCCGGTCCTTCGATTTCCCGACCGTCAGCACCGCGCCCCACCTCGAGGTCTCGAACATCTTCACCATGGGCGTCAATCGCGGCAATCCCGATTTCTATCGCGAACAGCGCTCCGAGGTCACCGACAACGTCACCGACGTCATTGGCCACCATACCCTCCAGTTCGGTGGCGATTTCAATTTCGTCCGCAGCCAGGAATCCTTCCCGCTTTTCTATCCCTTCGAGGCCGATTTCCCCAGCATCGGCGCCTTCCTCGGCACCGATGGCGCTGTCTCCAACTGCGGCACACCAACCTGCCCGCACCCCTACGTCATCTTCTTCGAGCGTTTCCAGGCTCCCAACTACACCGAGCCGACGATCAATCCTTCCATCTATCAGGGAGGCGCGATTCCCCAGTCGATCCGCCAGGCCGCAGAGGCGACGCTCAACCACACCTACACTGGCTTCTTCCTCCAGGACAAATGGCAGGCCACCCAAAAGCTCACCCTGAATGGCGGCCTGCGCTACGATTTCGAGACCTGGCCCTCCCAGGCGCTCAACACCGATTGGCATAACTTCGATCCCCGCGTCGGTCTCTCCTACTACGTCGGCACGGAACGCCACGTCGTGGTCCGCGCCGGTTTCGGACTTTTCCACGGCATCATTCCTTCGCCCCTTCTCGGATGCCAGGAGCCCAGCTGCGGCGGCGTTCTCGGCAGATTCCCGGGCCGCAACAACGAAGACAATCTCAACTCCACCACCCGCCTCTTCGCCTTCGCCAGCGCCCCCGCCATCATGAACATGGCGATGCAGGGCCTGCTCAACGGCACCTACCCGGACTCCACGCCCGCCCCCTTCTGCCCGAACGGTTTCCTTTCCACCTGCGGATTCTTCGGCGACGCGGTGATCACGCGCTTCGCGCAGAACCACAAGAATCCGTATTCCGTCCAGGCCAGCCTCGGCGTCGGCTTCGAGGTCTTGCCGAACACCGATCTCACCCTCAGCTACCTGCACGTCAAGGGCGTGCATCTCGGCAGCTTCTTCAACGTCAACCAGCCCAACCCCAGCGGCCAGGTGTTCGTCCACACCTCCGGCGGCGGCACCGCCTACAAGAACGTCTATTTCGCCAACTGGATGCAGAACTGCGGCCAGGCCCAGTGCTCCGGTTACGGCCCGCTCTTTTCGCAGGGCGGCCTTTTCCCCGGCACCCGCGATCCCCAGTACGCTGTTTACTTCGAGGCGGATTCCCGCTGGAATTCGGAATTCGACGGCCTGCTCCTCAGCCTCACCAGGCACTTCACCAACAACGTCTCTTACGGCGTCAGCTATACCTTCTCGAAAACCCTCGACGACGGCCCCAACCCGAGCTTCGTCCTCATTCCGCAGGACAGCCAGAACATCAGCGCCGAAAAAGCGCTCTCGGCCGACGACGTTCGCAACCGCTTCGTCGGCAACATGGTCCTCAGCAGTCCGCACAAGTGGCCGGTCGCTCTGCGCGATTTCACTTTCAGCACCATCGTCACCCTTCAGTCACCCCAGCACTTCACCAAGTTCGCCGGTTTCGACGCCAACGGCGATATCTTCGGCGCCAACGACCGCGTCGGCGCCGAGCCGCGCAACACCTTCACCGGTGATTCGCTCCAGACCGTCGATTTGCGCCTGGCGCGCTCGTTCCCTGTATCCGAGAAAATCAGCGGCGAGTTCATGGTCGAAGCGTTCAACAGCCTGAATCGCGTAAACATCAAGTTCTTCAACACCGTCTACGGCGCAGCTGATTTCTGCCCGCAAGCGGGCGTCAATGTTTGCGGTCCGGGTCCCTACTATTTGCAAGGATCGCCCAATCCTGCTTACGGCACCCCGCGCGCCGTATTCAACCCGCGGCAAATCCAGCTCGCTCTGCGCTTCACTTTCTAGCCGGAACGCGGAGGACGGGGCAGCCGAGACCAATGGCCGTACGCGAGGAACCTCTGGAAAACATTCCGGAGCGCGGCGCCGCTCGTGTCGCCTTCGCTCCGCTCTCCGCGCGCCGCCTGTTCGTCATGGGCGGCATCGCGCTCATCCTTTCCGGCATGCTGTTCGGCGACCTCTTCGCCGTTTTCGTTCCTCATCAAAATGCCGGCCGGATCGGAGCCGCCTTCGAAAGCGCCCTCGCGGCCGTCGCGGCCGCGAGCCCCGCTCAGGTCCCGGCCGCGTTCGGCCGAATCGGCGCCTTGCTCGAAAATCACGGGACCAAGCTCGACGCTCACGTCCACATGATCGGCTTCGGCTATCTGGCGCTGTTCCTCGCGCTCCTCCAGCCATTCATCGCATTCGAAGAGCGCGCCAAGCGCCGCTTGGCCTGGCTCTTCCTCGCCGGCGCCGTGCTGCTTCCCGTCGGCGTCTTTTTGATTCACTACGTCGGCTTGGCCTACAGCCCGTTCCGCGCCATCGGTTGGGCCAGCGTCGCCGCTGATTTCGGCGGGCTCGTGGTGGCCGTCGCCGCCGCGGGCGAGCTGCTCGGTCTCGCGCATTTCTTCGCTTCCCGCCAATCCGCTCCGCCGGACGCCCTGTTCTCCGACCGGAGTTGGAATGGCCGCATGCTGCTCTTCGGTGGCACGCTCCTCATCCTCCCCGGCATCCTTTTCGGTGCTTGGGACTCGGCCGCGAATCTCTGGCCCCAGGAAGCGCGTGAGCGCGCTTTGCTCGTCGCAATGTCGTCGGACGCCTCCGCCGGCCGTATGCCTTCGGCCGAAGCCGCGCTGGCCGATTACAACCGTCTCCAGGCAAGCAAGGCCGTCCGCATCGCCGCCCACGCCCACATCATCGAGTTCGGCCTCCTGGCCCTGCTTCTCGCTTTCCTTCAGCCCTACGTGTTCCTCAGTGAGCGTTGGCGCCGCATCTGGGTTCGCGTTTACCTGGCCGGCTCGGTAATCCTTCCTGTGTTCGTCCTGTGCGAGATTCGTCTCGGGCTCGTGGCGGGTGGAATCGCCGATGTCGGCGGCCTGCTGGTGGCATTGGCGCTGCTGGGAATGCTCGTGGGAGTGATCCGCTACACCGGCACGCTCGACGCCGTGCGGGAAGGGTCCTGATGGCGCGCTCGGGAAAAATCCTTGTCGTCGCCGGCCTCGCTCTGGCCATCTGGGCCATGAGCTACGGTTTCTATTACGCCGTCTTCACCGAGCACCAAACGCTCGACGCGATGGGTTCCTCGCTGGCCTCCGGTTTCCAGAGCGCCGCCCGGCATGACCTGCCGCATGCCGCCGCCTGGATCACTGCCTACTCTCAGGCCGAATTCGTCTATACGCGCCAGGTGGACGCCCACTCCCACTGGATCGGCTTGGCGATGCTGCTTTTCATCCTCGGTCTGGCCTTCGACCGCGTGAATTTCGCCGAAGCCGCGCGCCGCCGCCTGGCCTGGAGTCTGGTGTCCGGTTCGGTCTTCTTTCCGCTAGGCGTTCTCTGGGAGACAATCAATCCCAATCTTCTGCCAAAGGCCTTGGCGGTTTTGGGCGCCGCCGTCATCATCGCTTCTTTGACCCTCGTC
>JAGWOX010000311.1 GCA_028877145.1 Acidobacteriota bacterium
GATCGATCGCCGTTTTCCCTTTCCCGCGCAGTTGCAGGTCGAATAGCTGTTCGAGAATGCGATCGAATTGCGGCCCGCGCGCGATGCCCAGCGACTCGAGTTCCGCCGCCGGCAGAGAGGCCCGCAGCGGCCGCCACTTGTGCAGGTAATTGCGAATCTTGTTGTTCACCCTGACATTCGAGAACTCGGACTGCAGGAACGTCATCACGTCGCGTGGCAGTTTTTCCAGATACCGGTATGCGTCCTTCGGCGCCTCGGTCTGGCGTCCTTTCAGCGCCTTTTGCGCGTCGCGTGTCGCCGCTTCGAGCTTCGCCACCGCGTTCACTTCGTCGGCGCGCAAGCCCATCTTGTGCAGCACAAGCGCCCGCTCGCGCGGAGAAAGCCGCCGCAGCAGATACCACGTCACCGGTGCGAAATTCCGCACCCGCAGCCCCGCGGCCGTGATCTGCTCGGCTGCCCGAGTGAGCCGGCTCAGGCCCTCGTAGTCAGGATGCTTCTTCGCCAGCTGCGCATGAATCGTTTCCAATAGCCCCCGCGCTTCCCATGCCTTGATCGTCGCCGCCGGACGCTCTTCGTTGCCGAGCGCCCGCAGCTCGCGTCCGACGTCCGCGGCCGGAATCTGCTTGTCGAGTCCTCGCTCGATCGCCAAATCGAACCAGTCCTGCGTCCGGCCCTCGATCTTGAAATCCATCCGGGCCGCGTATCGCAGGATCCTCAGCAGACGCGCCGGTTGGTTCGTGAAGCAGTGAATCGAGAGCGCCCGCACCTCGCGCCGCTCGATATCCGCCAAACCGTTCGTCGGATCGAGCAACAAGCCGCGCGAAGCCGGATTCAGCGAGATGGCCACCGCGTTGATCGAAAAATCCCGGCGCCGCAAATCTTCCATGATCGTCGCCCAGCGGATATCCGGCCGCGTCCCCGGCAGCGCGTACACTTCGTCGTGCGCCTCGGCAATCGAGCCTTCGACGTCGCCATGGAACATCAGCTCCGTTTCCCTCAGCTTCGAATCCTCGGCCACCGCGCGCGCCCCGCCTTTTTCCAGTTCCCGCACCAGCCAGCCCGGATTGCCCTCGACGGTGAAATCCAGGTCGCGTATCGGCGCGCCCGAAATCAGGTCCCGCACCGCCCCGCCGGTCAGGTAGACGTTCATTCCCTGGCTCTGCGCCAGTTCCTGCACGCGCGCCATGGCCGCGTGCTGCTCCGGGGATAGCCGGCTCTCCAGCAGAAACATGTAATCGGGCATCGGTTGTCCTCGCAGGCGCCGTCAGGCGCGCGGATGATGTGCTTTGTACACCTGCTTTAGCCGGTCTTGTACCACGTGCGTATAAATCTGCGTTGTCGCGATATCGGCGTGCCCCAGCATCATCTGGACCGAGCGCAAATCCGCGCCGCCCTCCAGCAGATGCGTGGCGAAACTGTGCCGCAGCTTGTGCGGCGAAAGTTTGCCTCTCAATCCGGCCTTTCGCCCGTACGCCGCCAGGATCTTCCACATCCCCACTCGCCCCAGCCGCGCGCCCCTCTGGTTGACGAAAAGGTAGGGACTCGTTTTCTTCTTCAAAAGTTTCGCCCGGCCGTGTTTCAGGTACAGTTCGACGGCGCTGAGTGCTTGCCTTCCCACGGGCACCAGCCGCTCCTTGCTGCCTTTGCCGATCGTCCGCAAGTAGCCCATCTCGAATCGCACGTCGTCGAGTTTCAGGTCGAGCATCTCCGATACGCGGAGTCCCGCGCCGTAAAGCAATTCCAGCATGGCCTTGTCGCGCAGCCCGCCGGCCGTGTTCGTGTCCGGCTGCGCCAGCAGCTTTTTGACGTCATCCACGCTGAAATAGGTGGGCAGCCGCATCCGCACGCGCGGCGATTCCAGATGCACGGTGGGGTCCTCGGAAATCAAACCCTCCCGCTGCGCGAACTTGAAAAAGTTCCGCAGGGTCACCAGATACCGCGCCACGCTGCGGCTGTCCAGCCGCCCGCGGTAAAGGCTCGCCAGAAAATCGATAATGTCGGTACGGTCTATCTGGGAAATCGTTTTCCCGCGCTCGGCGGCGAAAGCGGAGAACTTGCCAAGGTCTCTCCCATAGGCCAGCCGGGTATTCTCCGCCAGCCCCTTCTCCACTTGTATGTAGTTGAGGAATGACCGGATAGGGACCTGCAAGCCCTTTCCTTTCAACGCATTGTCTTTGTCCGGAATAGACCCGCCCAACGATGCCGCCAGGTACTGCCGTATTCCTTGCCACCAACAAGGTCTGCCGCAGCCGCGCCTAGGGTCCAGGAAGAACGAAACGGCCGGGATGGGTCGCAGGAGCGGGGGTGCCCACCCTAACCCACTCGACTGCAAGCAGTTGACACCGACAGCGCGTTAACATAGCATACTCACGCCCCGAGGGCAACAATCTCGTTGGCTCCCACACGCCATACTCCCAATTCGACCTTCAAAAAGGTAATCGTGGTGCGCCTCGACCACAAAGCCCGCTCTGGCTACCTCGATCCTGCCCAGCTCGGTCATGCCGATTCCGCTGAACTGCTCACCGTCGATGGCGAGCGCCTCGCCATCCCGCTCACCGAAATCAAGAGCATCCACTTCGTCCGCGAATTCGACCAGCCCATCGAGCCGTCGCGTAAAACGTTCCTCAGCCGTCCCCGGCAGGAAGGTCTCTGGCTCCGCCTGCGCTTCACAGATGGCGATCAGATCGAGGGCCTCGTTCCCAACGATCTCCTGGGCTTGCTCGATCGCGGCATTCAAATCACGCCGCCCGACAGCGTAGGCAACACGCTCCGCCTCTTCATCCCCCGCGCCGCCCTCGCCGAACTCCGCGTCCTCGGCGTAGTCGGCGCCTCGCGCCGCGGCCGTCCAGCCGTGGTCCCCGCCGCCTCCCAGGGCGATCTATTCACCCGATAGCCTGCGCGCCCCGTGCCAACCCCAGCCGCAAGATCGTAGGGGCGACCCGGTGGGTCGCCCTGCCTAGAATGCGAAAGTTGCGGTAGGGATGATGAGTGGAGATGGCAGATACGGGGAGCAAACCAACGATCTAAACCACGCAGCATGGTTTGTAGGGGCGACCCGGTGGGTCGCCCTGCCACGCCGCAAATCCCCACCACCCGAATCACAACGCTTTGAACGGCGCGATGGAACTGGCGCGGGTGCCCCAGGAGCCGTACTTGCGCCTGAGGGTGTTGCCTTCACGTCCCACACTGGTCCCGCAAATGACCGCTCACGTAGCCCCCGCCAAGCCACAACTCCCCACCACCCGCCCCGCCTCTGGTATAAAGGAAAACCGCCGAATCACAACGCCTCGAACGGCGCGATGGAAGGAGCAAGCCAATGAAACTGGCGCGGCTGGCCGAACAACTCGGCTGCGAACTCGCAGGCGATCCCGACATCGAAATCCCCGGCGTCGCCGGCCTGGGCGAGGCCGAGCCCGGCGATCTCACTTTCCTCGCCAATCCACGCTATCGGCCCGCCGTGCGCAAAACGCGAGCCGCGGCCATCGTCGTGGCCAAAAATGCGGGTGATATGCCGCTGGCCAGCCTCCG
>JAGWOX010000048.1 GCA_028877145.1 Acidobacteriota bacterium
GAAGTCCGTCGGCGACCATTGGTCGAGCGGGTTGATCGGGTAGTTGGCAAAGGCGGCGGAGCTGCCGTCATATGCCATCGCGCGTGAGAGCACGTAGTTGGTGTTGATGCTGAAGTGTCGACTCATCTGGCGACGGTAGGAGACGTTCAAGGCGTCGTACCGCGACCGGCCCGCCGACTCGTCATCGACGATAGCGCCAAGCGCGGGAATCTGTGCGGCCTCGAATGCCGCGGTCAGCGGGCGAGCGCCTGCGAGGGAGCTTAGCCTGGGATTGATGTTGAGACGGTCGCCCTCGTGCACGCCCAATTCGTGGACGTAGTCCACCTCGATCACCGACCCCTGAGTAGGCTGGTACGCGTAACCGATATTCCACTGTTCGGAATACGGATTCCGGTAGGTCGGACTCATGATTCGGCCGGTAGCGCCATTGGTGAGGGTGCTCGCGGGGGGAGGAATCGTCGGGAAGGGGCTGACGCCGAACTGCCACTGGTTGAGCGGAATGCCGGTTCCCGGGACGATAGGAGCTGTCGTATCGTTTGGACCAGTGCTGTAGATGTCAAACGCGGTGCCAAAGAGAGTTGGGTTCGACTGCTGGATCATGAAGAGGGGAATGTTGAGGAAGGTCTGGCCGAAGTAGAGGCCATAGCCGCCGCGGATGATGTTCTTGCTGTCGCCCCGCACATTCCAGGCGAAGCCGATTCGCGGTCCCCAACCGTGGTTGTCGTCGGTCGGCAGGCGGTTGGCGTAGGGACTGCCAATAGCCCTCAGCTCGAGATATGTACGGTTGATGTTCTGCGCGCTTCCGCCGATCAGGTTGAAATCACGATCCCACCGCAGGCCGAGGTTCAGCGTGAGCGAATGGCTTGCTTGCCAGTCGTCCTGGATGTATGTGCCGAACTGCTTGTCGCCTCCGGGAAGGTCGAAATACGGGTCTCCATTCGTGGTGGCAAATATCTCGCCCACCAAGCCAGGGGTGGCAAAGCCGTCGGGGTACGTGGAGGGGTCGGACATGATCGTGGTCGCGTCTTGGAGAAAGACCACGTTGGGAACGGCGTTGTACTTGAAGAAGCCACCGAGCACCGGTTCCCAGAGGAAATCGACACCGGTGCGGATCGTATGGCTCCCATGAATGATTGAAACGTCGTCCTTGAACTGCCATTTTTTCTGGATGGATTCCTGCGGCACGTTGATGTTGGTCCCGAAATACGCGCCGCTGGGGAAGCTGACCGTGTATGGGGAGTACTTGCTCGTGTCGATCAGGTTATTCCAGTACTGGTAGCCAGCGGTAAAGGAATTGACGACGTGCGAGCTTAGCACCGAATTGAGGTTGAAGCTGGCGAGAATCAGTCGGTTAGTCGTGAAATTGCCGGCGGTGAGGTCGTTCTGGTTGCCCGACTGGTCGTTCAATCCGTTGTTCTTCTGGGAATTGTAGACAAGCGAAGCGGTATTGTTGGCGTTGAAACGGTGGTCGAGCCGTGCGTTGTAGCGCCATTCGAAGAAGGGAGTGGGAATCGCTGTGGCCGGGTCGGCGCCAATGCTCTTGGCCAGGCTGAGCTCCTGGAAAGCGGTGGGCGATTCCGGGATCGAAGTGTTCTCGCGGGTGCGCTCGAGCGCGAAGAAGAAAAAGTCCTTGTCTCTCCGGATGGGCCCGCCGATGTCTCCACCAAACTGCTGCCTGCTGAACTGCGGCGTGGGCTGGTTGCCCTGTTTGGAGAAGTAGTCATTGGCATTCAAGCTGGTTTCCGTGTCGAAGAGGTAAAGGCCGCCATGGAGAGTGTTGCTGCCGGACTTGGTGATGACATTGACGGCGCCGCCCTCGCTGCGTCCATTGGCCGCCGAGAAGCGATCCGTGGCGATCGAGAATTCCTGAACGGCGGACAGCGGCAACTGCATGACCGGGCCGCCGATCGTGTTGTCCTTGTCGTCGATGCCGTTGACCTCGACCATGACGTTGCGGCCGCTAGAACCGTTGATCGCAAAGGTGGAATAGCGCCGCTTGGTCGGATCGTAGGGATCGACCGCGCGAGCGCCCGGAGCAAGTTCCGCCAGACTTGCAAAATCGCGCCCGTTCAGCGGCATGGATTGTACTTCCGACGGCGTAATCGTCATGCCGACGTCGGATTTCGTTGTTTCGATCAGCGGCGCTGCACTTGTTACAGTGATCGTCTGCGACACCGCGCCGGGAGAAAGCGTCGCGTTTTGACTGGTCGTTTGGCCGACATACAGCACGATGTTGCCGATACTGTAGGTGGAAAAACCTTCCTTCTTGGTTTGTAGGGTATACGTGCCGACCGGCAGCAGGTCGAACCGGTACAGGCCATTCGATCCGGAGGTTGTTGTGCGCGTGTCTCCGGTGGACTTGTTGGTGACAGTGATTCGGGCGCCGGGAACAACAGCGCCGGAATTGTCAAGGATAGTTCCGGTGAGAGAAGCTGTAGCGGTCACCTGGGCGAACGCATTCGTAGGAATGAACATTCCGAACAATAGAATTAGAGATGTACACGCAAAGCAACGGACCAGGACCTTCATCGCACCTCCTATTACACACATAGTTCGCTTGTTGGCCTTCTACAGCGAGTCGCCAGCGCAGTCAAGCTTTTTTCGATTGCGAGCTATCTCCACGAAACGCTGCGTTTCACGTGGAGAATGAAGAATAACCTGACGCAAAGGTCTGCCCAGTCGCGACAAGAGAGGGGTGGAGAAGCCGTGGCCGCGGTCCTAGTGGAACTCGAGAAATCCGCGGCCTTAGAAAGATTCCTTTCTGCAGTTCGAACCCGGGGAGCAATGAAGGCGGGGATGCGAAGGACCCGTGTTGTTCGCTCAGGTGCGAACGCCGGGCTTGCGGGCGCGAACGAACGCGCTCATCACCTTGCCGTCGACGAGCGGCGCGATGGCATCGATGTCGATCCCCTTGTTCGTAAGAAACTGGCGCGCGTCCTCGGCCTTGTAGACGCGCGTGGGCTCGATCTCGATTGCCTCGAAGCCCGCAACATCGAGCTTCGCGCGGTAGTCGGATTCCTCGAGCGCGCCGGCCACGCAGCCGACCCACAACTCAACGCTGCGCCGAATTTCCGCCGGCACGTCGCCGCGGAAAACCACATCGGAGATCGCCAGCCGGCCGCCCGGCTTGAGCACGCGAAACGCTTCCGCGAACACGCGGTCCTTGGCCGCCGAGAGATTCACCACGCAATTCGACACGATCACGTCGACCGAGTTCTCCGGCAACGGAATATTTTCCATTTCGCCCTTGAGGAACTCGATGTTCTGGACGCCCGCCTTGCGCTGATTCTCGCGCGCGAGCGCCAGCATTTCGTCGGTCATGTCCAAGCCGTAGGCCTTGCCCGTGGGACCGACCCTGCGCGCGGAGAGCAGCACGTCGATGCCGCCGCCGGAGCCGAGATCGAGGACCGTTTCCCCCGGCTGCAATTGCGCGAGGGCGGTCGGATTGCCGCAACCGAGCGAAGCGCTGACCGCGTCTTCGGGCAGGCCCGCCACTTGGTCGGCGGCGTAGAGGTTCGACGTGATCGGATCGCATTCCGAGGTCGCATCGGACGTTCCGCAGCAAGACGACCTACCGGTTTTCACGCGACGCGCCGCCTCGGCGTACTTCTCACGCACCACGTCTTTGATATTCGAATCGGCCATGGGTTTCACCTCGCTCGCCAGATATGTCGGCGGAGCTGTCAGATCATAAATCCATAATCTCAAGATGCGGCATAAGGTGGCAAGGGTGCAGCCAGCCGCTGCGGTCACGTTTGGGCCGGCGGGTGCGTTCCTTCGAGAGTGAGCACTTCGAAGGGTTCCAGCGCGAACGAGTGGCGTTTGCCGGCGTCCAGCAGAATAGCGGGGCGCGAAGTATCCTTCTTCCATGGACTTCGCACCAGGTAACGTTCCGCGGCACTGGCGGGCAATTCGAGCGCCTGAGTAACGTCCAGATCGAATGTTTGCCTGCGGTCCGAGGGATTCCGCAACGTCACAATCGTTCTCTGCGGCGACCACGCGGCCCAGCCGTACGGTTCGAGCTTCGCCGGATCACCGCCAACCCAATGCGTATCCACCAGCACGCCGGCGTTTCGCCGCGACCATTTGGCCGCCTCGGCCAGGGCGTCCCAATCGTCTCCTTTCAGCAGGGAATGCGAGATGTACATCTCCTGCAATTGCGTTCCTGTGCCGAAGTAGGAGCGGACTTCGTCGCCGAAGTCGCCGTGAGGATCGTCTTTCAGCCCTTCCGCATAGCGCGCGTAGATGAGGCCGTGGAGCATCAGGGAATTGAGCGGGCAGAGCCGGCCGCGAAGAACGGTGTGCTCGTAAGTGGCCGCGTCGCGATACGTGATCCAGCGCTGGCGCTGGGAACCGACGCCGGTGAAATCGTGATCCGATCCGCCGCGCCAGATGGAATCCGCCCAGCGCAGCCAGAAGGGCGAAGGATACGTGCCGGTGGTGAGATTGATGTAGAGGTCGGGCTCCGCCTCTCGCAGATCGCCGATGAGGCTGATCGCCGCGTCGAAGTCACTGTCGAACCGGCTGCCGGGAACGGTGGTGGCAGCGCTGCCCGTCCCATCGAGCTTGAATTGGTTCACGCCGTACTTCCGGATGAATTCGAGGCAGACTTCACGGAACCGCGCGAAATATTTCGGACCGGCGAGCGCCAGGCCTTCCCGATCGATTTCGTAACCGTGGGCGCGGGCCCACGCGATGCGCTCCTGTCGGGGCTTGTCGTAACCGCCCCAGGGCGAGAGCCACGCGCCGGGCGCGGCTCCGTAACGGGCAGCGGCGCTCCGCAAGGGAGCGAAACCGTCGGGGAAGCCCGAGTTGAAGCCCCACATTTCGTGATTGTCCCAGCCGTCGTCGAAGAGGAACGAATTGAGCGTGACGCCTCGGCGGACGTGAAGCGCCTCGCCGAACCCGTGAATGGCGTCGACGGCGTCGGTTGCCTTGTAGGGAGTGAAATAGCCGAGATCGTACCAGGAGTTGTAGTGGAGGAATGTCCGGTAGGGATGGGCTCGCTCGCGTTCGACATACGTGAGGAAGTCGCGGCGCATCTGGCCGGAATCGACGGAGCCGATGACGGAGGAATAGCTTGCCGTATGCCCGGCTGCGAGAGGCAGTTCACGCGAGAGGAACGCGCGCGCCGCGCCATTTTCAACCACGGTTTCCGAAAGCGGATGCTCAAATCCAAAGAACCAGTCGCCGGCCAGGACCGGCGATCCCTTCACCGTGCCCGCCGCGGCGATACCCGGAAGCGAAAGATCGAGCAGGCGGATTTCGCGAATGAGAACGTCACCGCGCACGGACTGCAGAACGATTTCCTGGCGAAGATAGCGTGAGCCTTCGCGCAGGATGCCGCGCCAGCGAATCCGCACACGGCCCGTGGCGTCGACGAATTGAGCTTTGATTTGCTTCCCGGGAACGCGCGCGGCGAAACGCGATACTCCTGGATGCGTTTCGAGCGGCTCGATTCGCGGCTCTCCCTGGAGTTTCACGCTGCCAGCTGCGATTCGCGTGCCGTCGCCGAGCGCCAGAGAAAAGATCTCGGGCTGAGCCGCTAGCAGACTGCGCGTGCGAAGATCCTCGAGGCGGACGAGCTTCACGCCGGTTGGTGAAATCTCCCAGGCGGCGCGTACCGCTCCGTTCTGGAGAACCATCCTGTTTCCCGCGTGGTGCGCTTGCACGGCGGCCGGGGTCTGCGCGAATCGGCGGAAGGCATCGGCATTTGCGATCAGAGGCGAGCCGGCGATGGCGCCGAGTCCCACCGCCGCGCGGCCAAGAAATTCGCGGCGCGAATATGCGGATGATCGCTCTATCCTCGTGTGCTTTTCTTTATCCATGCGTGACTCCAACGACTTCCCGTTTTCTCATGACAGCCGGATGAGCGCCGGTCCCGCGCCCGTCACGAAACATTCGGCAGTTTTCGCGCCGGGAAATTTCCGGCGATAGCTTTTCTCCCAATCCTCGCGAAAGGCCGGTGCGTCAGAGGATCGGACAAGCGCCCAGACGCTGCCGCCAAAACCCGCGCCAAAGGCCGATGCCGCGACGGCGCCCAGCGCTCGCGCCGAACGGACGAGTTCCACCGTCTCCGGCACCTGATTTCTCAATCCCCGCTCGGCTCCCGCTTGCGAGCGTTCCGCCAGTTCGCCGAGCGCAGCATGATCCTTTAGCGCCAGCGCTTCGGCCGCGGCCGGAACGATGCGCTCGCTCTCGTCCAGAAACTGCTCGAACCGGGCGAGCAACTTATCGGCCGTGAAGGAAGAATGAGAAGACGTTCGCAGGATTTCCCGGATACGCTCCGGCGCTTCGGCCGACCCGTGGACGGCATCGGCCAGCGTGGCATCGGCACGCCCCGTAGCAGACCGCCAGAGATCGAGGATCGCTACAGTGGCGAGCGAAGCGCGGTTGTAAAACGACTGGGCGCTTCCGGTCTTTTCCGCCGCGATGCCGCTCACGCCGATGACAAACGCGAGATCGGCCGGCAAGCGGATGGCGCTTTCGAGACGCACGGGACAGAAGGAGTACAGACTCACGTGACCGACGCGGCAACAGAGGATCGCCGCGTGATCCTCACTCCCGCCGAACGTCCCGACGCCCGCTTCGCCGGCGAGCGAGCCGAAATCACGGCCGCTCTCCACGGCACCGAGATAACCGGCCAAATCCTCGCAGGAGCGGATGGCTCCGCGCCATGCCGCGCTATCGTCGAGCCGGTTGCGCGTGGCGAGCGCCGTAAAAACTCCGACAATGAGCGCACTCGAACTGCTCAAGCCCGCCGAGCGCGGCAGGTCACTCGCGAATGCGATCTCGATTCCGGCGAGGGGACCGGAGAAATTGCGCGAGATGCGGCGGGCGACCGTTCGCGGGTAAATGGACCAATCCGCGGCGCGGTTTTCGCTTACCGGCCCGAGCGGAATTTCCGCCGTTGCGCCGGAGACAGCATCGGTGACACGAAGAATGCCGTCATCACGCGGCACTGCGGCGAGGCAGAGACCGCGCTCGAGCGCGCAGACTAGGCTGCGGCCGCCCGCATAATCCGTGTGCTTGCCGAAAATTTCTATTCTCCCGGGGACGAACCACCGGAGGACATCGCGCTCTGGTGTTCCCATCCGGTCGACGAGCGCCGCTTCGGCTCGCTCGAAAAGTTCCTGCTTGCGTGCCGCTTCGGGCGGGCTCAACCCGGCCTCTTCGAAGCGGAGGGCGAAAACGCGTGTCACGGATTGGCCTCGACGCGGAGGAACCAATCGGCAATCGAAGCGATGTCGCCGCGGCGGGAAAGATCGAGCACCGGCTCGCTCGAACGTTCGACTTTCAACCGCAAGCCCATCGAACAGATGGCGAGGCGGATGGCCTGTGGCAGTTCACGCTCGCCCCGCGCGGAGATTTCCACCTTGTGGCACGCCGGGAAAAACGTCGGTGAGAGACGCCACACGTTCATGCTGACGAGCGGATTTTCGCCGGCGGCGCGCAACGTCGCTTCATCGGGCTTCTCAATGATGTCGGCCAAATAGCCGTCCTCGCCGACGACGGCCACGGCGTAATCGCGAATCCGCTCCGCGGGAACATTGCCGCGCAACAGGCCTTCACGCTCGAAAAGCACCGTTCCCGGCTCGCCCATCTCGCACAGCGTCTTCAGCGCGCCGACCGGGTAATAGTTGTCGGAATTGAGCACCAGAAATTCGTCAGAGCCGATGAACGACTCCGCCGAGAGCAGCGCGTCGGCCGTGCCGAGTGGCTCCGCCTGGATCGCGAAGTGGATGCAGAGGCGACGCGGAGGCGAAGTGTGGGTGTAGTAATCGCGGATGACGTCGTGTTCGGGACCGACGACGAGGCAGACGTCGCGAAAACCGGCGTCGGCCAGCGCGCTCAGCACGTAGTCGAGGAACGGCCGGCCAAAGGAGAGCATCGCCTTCACTCCGGTTGCGGCCACGGCTTCCTGGCCGGAGTCCAGCGGAACGCCATCCTCGGCGCACCGCATGCGCTTGCCGAGGCCGCGAGCGAGAATCACCGCCTTATCGATCTTCAAAGCCATCAAAACCTCTTCCGCCCGCCTAGGATGCGGGTGTCGCCTCGGACTCGCGGGCGGGCGCGCCGGCCAGCGACCCAAGAATCATACCGAGTCCGGCGAGGGCGAAGGAGCCGAGCCCCGCGTAATTGGCGGGCACTTTGAAAAAGAAAAAGCCGATCGAACCGGCCGCGCCGGCGATCAGGGCGCAGTAGCCGCCCAGTGCGTTCGCGCGCTTCCAGTACAAGCCCGCCATCACCGCCGCCAGCGTACCACCGAGGAAGATGCTCGCCGTAATGTTCAGGTAGAAATAGGTTGGCCCGGGCAGCGTGTACCAGATGCCCCAAAAGAGAATGAACGCGCTGACGAAAATATTGGCGATGCGGTTCAGCAGCACCTGGCCGCGCGGACTGAGTGGACGGCGGCGAAGCGGCTGAACGATGTCCTGGGCAATGATTGAGCTCCAACCGAGCAGATAGGAGCTGTTGACCGACATGGTCGCCGCGAGCATCCCGGCCACGACAAGGCCGAGAATGCCCGCCGGGAGGATTTTCGCCAGCATCGTCGGCATCGCCTCGAGCGAATTCTGTCCGGGCCCGAGCATCGCCAGCGCCGCGATGCCCCAGATCATCGGCAACATGCCGCGACCGAGGAAGATCAGTCCCGTCCAGGAAAACACTTTCTTGCTGATCTCCGGGCTGCGCGTCGAAAACGTGCGCATGGCGGTGGTCTGCCAGCAGGTGTCGACCGCTAGCCATAAGAGCACCTGAAAGATGATCCACGACCATCCGTACGAGGGATTCGCCAGCGGATTGAATCCGCCGCGGCCCATGGAAGCTGCCACCGCGGAATACATTCTGCCCAGGCCGACGACGTGGACTGAATAGACGGTGATGAGCAGCGCGCCCACGCTGAGCGCGATGAACTGGATGAAATCGGTGATGACGATCGAGACCATGCCGCCGAGCACGGTGTAGATCAACTCAAGGCCGAGAATGCCGGTCATCGTCAGCTTCAGGTATCGCAACGGAAGGCCGCTGATGACGGTGAGAAACAGGCCCTCGACCTTGAGAAAAACGCCCATATTCAGGATGCCGCCCGTCGCCACCAGAATGCCGGCCAGCACGCGCAGCCGCGTGCCGTAGCGCGCCTGGAAAAACTCGGGGACCGTCATCAGGCCGAGCTCGCGGAGGCGGCGAACGATGAAACCGCTGCGGCCGATCGCGATCATGACGAGTCCGGCGATCAGGCCATTGATGAAGGAGGCGAAGCCGGTCTTGTATCCGAGCTCCGCGTAGTACATGAAAGTGATGGTGCCGGTTTCGGTGGCGGCGAGCGTGGCGACGCCCAGCCAGACGCCCAATTCGCGGCCGGCCACGAGATAATCGGCGACGCCGGAAATGTAGCGGCGGCCGTAGAGGCCGGCGGCCAGCGTCACGGCCAGGTAAACGAGAACGATCGTCCAATCAATCGCGGAGAAGGCCATTGGTCTTGGCCGCGCGGCACGAGCGCCTCTTGCCGGGTAGCCCTGCGAATGCTATACAGCCTGAGGGAGTTGTCAACTGCAGGCGGAGGAAAGTGGAAGCGGTGAAGGGCTGGTTTATTTTTTGGCTGGTGAATTTCGCGGTCGCGGTTAGCGCGTTTGCCGTGATCACGGTGGTCGTGCTCATTCGTGGATCGGCGGATTTGCGCGCGATGTTTCGCGGGCTGGAGCGGACGCGCAAATAGAATCCGCGGAAGGCCTCGAAGACAGAGAACTACTTCGAGAAGGTTTCCAGAAGAGGTTGAATCGTCGTCTTCAGGGGCTAAAGCCCCCTTGAATCTACGAGCTTTATGTCGCGGCTGAAGCCGCGACCCCCGAGACCCCGGGAACCGCGTTTGCTTGGATTTTCAGGCCAATCAGAACAGGATGATCGGGAGAGAATCGAGGCCGGAATCGTCCTTGGGTTTGTATTTGTGTTCCTTGCCGCAGCCCTCCGGCTCGCTCATTCGTTCGCTCAAACTCCATTCCTGCTCGCAGCCTAGGCCCACAACTTCCGGTTTCTCGTCGGGGCGCGGCGGCTTGATCGCGTCGTAGGCGGGGTCGAGACCGAGACTGGGTGCTCCCATCATCTTGGCCATACTCGCGAAGGCGCTTTGTGATGCTTGCGGCGTAGGCGTCTTCACCGCCGAGTCCCAGATGTGCAGATTGACCACGCCTCCGTAAACGACTGGCGTCCAGGGCAGCGGGCGGAATTGAAGCGGCGAGGAAGTGTCCGGATGCACGTAACTGAAGGCGAGGATCTGGGGAACAACCTCCGGCTCGACAATTGGCTTGGGCTCGCCGGTGAAAAAATTCTTCCCGTGAGATTTACGCAGCAGCCGCAGGGGCGTCACCACGTCGGGAAAAGGAAAAACGAGCTTGCAGAAGGCAAGGCTTCCCTCCATTGGGCCGTTCCTGAAGACGGCGTTTTGCTTGGGATCGATCCGGTAGAACTCCGGCCGCGGCCCGGTCATCACGCCCGAAAAGCGATATTGCTGGCCCCGGCCGAGCGCGACTTCCTGCATCCACGTGCCGGCCAGATAGGCGCGATCGGAGCCGGCGTTGGGCAGGAAGACGTGGATTTCGTCGTCGCTAAATTCAATGAGGGAAAGCCCATGAAAAAGAACGTTGACGCGCTGAAACGGCGCCTCGGCGGTACGCGTCTGCTGCAAGGCGGAGGCGGCGCGGACAAGCGAAGGTAACGTAGCCAATGCCGACCCGGCCGCCAATCTCCGCAACAATTCCCGCCTGCTAATCTCTTTCATCCGGAACGACGCCTTGCTCTCCTCCGCCGCCTGCAGTAGCGGAGGGTAACGACTCCGTCGCCGTTACGTCAATACATAAACAGCGAGAGGCAGTCCATGGCGCTATTGGCAAGGATGTGGACGTTCCCTGAAGCATGGCTCCTTACTTTTGCGCGTTCCTGGAGACCGTTCTCGTCGGACACGCTTACCCCAGGCACCGCGGGATGTGGATCGGGAGGAGCGGCGCTCGTGTAATCGTAATGAGAATTCGCTTTCAAGCCTGGATACCCCATGGTGTTGGCCGCAGCCTGGAATGCTTCTTTAGGATGGCTCGTGGGTACGGGTCCGTTCGGCATCGCAAAGATTTGAAGGTTGGCGATGCCGTTCTTGGCGGTCGGGACCCATGACAACGGTTTCAAACTTACAGGGCCCGTAACCGTGTAGCGGAATACGTTCAAGTCGGCGATTGCGGAGGGTTGCTGATAGGGCGCCGGCGAGCCTTGGAAGAAAGGCTCGGACGACTGTACTTGCGTCAAGCGGAGGGGGACGATGTCATCGGGAAACGGCAGCACGATCCTGCAGAAGTAATCGCCCGGAACGATCCCATGGCGGGGAAATACACCGTTGTCCTCGGGATGGAGATGTACCAATGAGGGCCGCAGATTCTTCGAGTTCACCCCAATCAGGTGATACGTTCGCCCCTTTACAAGAGGCTTTTCGGAACCGGTGCTGCCCGCCTCGTAGACATGGAGGCTGTGAGGGACGATGGGCGGGTAGAGCGTAATGTCTTTATCGCCGACATGGATGACGGACATTCCGTGAATCAAGACGTTCAAATGGGTAAACGCCGGGGCCGAGTCCGCGCGAAGCCCTTCGGCGGCCGCCCGGCCTAACGGACTGAACAGAGCCAATGCCGAACACGCCCCCAAACCATGCAACATTTCCCGTCTGGTCAGCTGCCTCATTCATTTTCTCCTTTGCGAGTTTTTGATCAGCCCTCAGCGCCCATAGGCGCCGAAAGCTGCCCAGAAGTAGGGGTGGGCGGTCTCTGGTTGCATTCGAACCGCTTTGGAGGCCCGCTGCAGTGCACGGGCAACCGAATCGCCCGCGAGCAGGCGCCGATAAAATATTTGCATCAGACTTGTGGTTTCAGTGGAGTCGACGTTCCATCGGCTGGCAACTACATCTGGTACGCCTGCCAGCAGAAATGACCCCACAAGGCTTTCGGGATCGACCAGCGTTGCGCCTTCACCGGCGGCTGTCGAACAGGCCGACAGAACCACCAGCCGGCAGTTGCGAAGATTGCTGGAGTTGATCTGTGAGGCGGCGAGCACTGTCGCCCCACCTCCATCCGCGCCCTCGGACTTCAAGCCAGCAACGCCGGCGGCGAGAACGAGTCCCGTCCGCTTGCTTTCGGTCAGTGCATGCCCGGCGAAATGAAAAATTTGCGTCTCTGGCAAATCATGAAGAACTGCTCGGAGCGTCGCTTGCTCGCCCGTTAGCAAGGTTGCGGATCGGAAATTCGAAGCCACCGCGTGGGCCTCCGCATTTGCCTCTGGCAGAGGCGAAAACATCGATTGCCATTCGCCTCTAAGAGCCGGCGCACCAATGGCGAGGATGCGATCAGAAGACTTAATGTCCATGTTCCGCCTCAGCAAGCTCTCATAACCAAGTCCCGGAGAGAACATCACCGCGAACCGGTCGCCAAGATATTCGCCGCCCGCATCGACGAGCGCCTGAAGCGGAATGCCGGAGATTGCGCCGTCTGTTTCGAACGCGAGAACGCGAGACGGGGAGAGCCGTGATTCAACTGGCGCTATAAGCCACCGGTAAAGTTGACGGCCGTCGCTTTGCAGGAGAGCGAGGCTCGATTTCGGATCGGAGCACTCCTCCTCGAAGTGGCGAGCGACAATATCGAATTGTGTCTTCGGTACCGCAACCCACCGCGATGTAACCCCACGGTCGCCGAACGCCCAAATCTGGACACCGTCGCGGAATTGGGCATAGCTGATGATGATCTCGTCGCGCAGTCTGGGCTGTGCGTCCTTGAGCCATTCCTGCAGGCCAATTCGGAACGCGGATGAGACGGAGGCGTCGCGTGCGGAGGGAGTCTCTTCGGAAGCAGGCAGCAGCTTGCTTATGGGATCGTTCGCCTGGCTTTGCTGCGCACGCAGCGGGCCCGATCGATACCACTCCCAGATACCTAGAGCGGCAGTGGGATCGTCCTGGCCTCCTAGTTCAGCGCGGACGAGACCGCGGTAGGCGTCAGCCGCCACCTCGGCCCAGGAGACGCGCTCGGAACCGGTCTTAAGAGAACGCAAGCCGCGCTCGGCAATCGCAACAGCTTTCAAGAGGGAACTTTCGGCAGCCGATGCGTCTCCTTCCGCCAGGTACGCGTCTCCGAGTCCCCCATAGAATCGCAGTCCGAGTTCATCGTTGTCAGACTTGCGGACGAGGCTCTCCGCCTTGAGAAGCCGTCGTTGCGCCTGCCGTGGAGATCCTGTCTGGACTTCCAGATCAGCCAGATAGACCTGAATGTACGCCTCATACGTTTGCAACGTCGGGTCGGCAGGGAGGCTGGCCAAAATCCTGGCCGAGGCTCGGAATTGATCGCCGGCCGTTGCACGGTCGCCGGCCAGATTCGCCGCAGTTGCCAGTCGGAATCGCGCCATAGCCTCGACCGGCTTGTTGGGTGTTTGGGCAATCATTTCGACGCCCTCTTGAGCCAAGCCCTCGTCCACCCACCAATCTTCGGCCGCCTCGGCGCTAAAGGTCATGTCGGAATAGAACTGAAATGCGCGCACGGGGGGATATTGACCGTTCCAATAGTCTCCGATGCCGATTTGGTCTTCTCGCCAAGCCTTGCGATAGTCGCCAACATCCCTTTCAGTCGCTGCGACAAACCCGACACCTCGTAGGAAGATGGTGCCGTACCCGCTCGACCGCGAGATAGCCACGGCCCTCTCCGCCGATCGCCTGTAAGCTCCCAAGTGCCACAACATGCCTTCACAAGACGATTGCTCCAGCAAGAGCTGCACTTCAATCCATGGATAGGAGCGATTGCCCAAATCTCGAAGCGTGGACTCAGCAGTGCTTGCGCAACGGCTCGCCTGGCTGATTTCACGCTGGTAGGCGTAGGCCAATTCCGCTTGGGCGCGTAATGCAGCAGGATTGTGCGCTGCGCGAAGAAGGTTCTCTGCTCGCGCAGCCTGTTTCTGTGCCTCGTCCGGTCGGCCTGCAATATCGAGCCGCACCGCCTGTGCAAGTGCGGCGAAACCTGCGGCAAACGAGGGCGAGGGAGAAGTTGCCAGGACATCCGCGAGCCAGTGGTCGCCGTGGCGTTTGACGAGTTCTTTGGCGAGCAGGCCGAGCGCAGCGCGATCGGCTTGCCGCTGCGCGGGTGGCGTGGCGCTCGCGTACGCATCCGGGAGCCAGCGCGTCACGGCTAAATCGAGCAACTGCTCGTCTGCGGAATCAAGTGTGCCGGCCGGCGGTTCGGGCTGCTTCAAGCGATTCGCCAGCCACGGGGCTGCGGCAACGGGGTCGGAGGGCGGCAATTCACTTTGGGGAGACGAGCCGAGGCGCTTTTTCAGGCGGCCGAGATGCTCGCGCGCCACGTTCGTCGCCCATGCGCTCGAGGGATCGAGGCTCAGATACCGCTCCCAATCCTTGAGTGCAAGCGGGAGCGAGCCGATGCTTTCGTAAACGAGCGCGCGATTGTATAGCGCGACGGGATCGTTCGGCTGGAGCTTGAGGGCTTCGGAGAGGTGCTCGGCGGCGGCCATCGACCGCTCGCTTTGGCCTTCCTGCTCGGACAGCGCGTATTCGGCAGTGGCCAGATCGGTAAGGATCGCCGGTGAATTCGGCTCGAGGCGCAGCGCCTGCTGGAGGGTCGAGCGAGCCGCGTCGAACTGCCCCTGGAGAAGCTGCGCGCGTCCCTGGAGCGCCATCCACGCCGCGCTCTGCGGATGCGCTTCGAGCTGGCGATCGATCAGCACTTCGGCGCGCAGGAGCGGCAACGGCTGCGAGGAATTCGTGCCGCGCACGGTGGACAACGGCGCGTAGGCGGCGCCGGGAATACGCAGCTCCAGATTGCGGTTCGCCATGTACGCCTCGGCCAGCAACTTCCCGGCCGAACCGTATGGATTTGCAAGGCGGCCATAGAAAAGGATCGCGGCGAAAATCAGCGCGGCGGCCATGGCGCCAACGAACGCCCATGTCCAGTTGCGGCGTGCGGGGAGCCGGCTTTCGACGCCGCCGGGCGTCGAAGCCAATCGTGCCGCAATGCGCTGTTGATTCGCCTCCTGCGCGCTCGGCAGCAGTTCGATGGCCCGGCGCTCCTCGTCGGAGGGTTCGACGGCCAGGTCTTCCATCGCCTCTCGGAGCAGCGGGCCGCAATAGGCGCAGCGGGCCGCATGATCGACGCGGGTGGCGGCTTCGGTCCCTTCGACCAGACCGGCGGCCACGTTCGCCCATTCCGATTCCGGGGGGCATTCGGGGGTTTTCATCCGCTCCTCGCTGACCATGAGCCTTAAACCATCGAGCCCGCGCTGGGCCGCCCGAAACTGTTCCAGCCGCTGACGGCAGACGGCGCAATCGGCAATGTGCCGTTCGGCGCTTTCGAGTTCGGGAGCCCGTTTTTCGGTTTCTCCGGCTTCGACGAGCCGGTGGAAAAGATCCGGGCTGAGGTGC
The DNA here is from genome assembly GCA_028877145.1 of Acidobacteriota bacterium. Lineage (GTDB taxonomy): Bacteria > Acidobacteriota > Terriglobia > Acidiferrales > UBA7541 > JAKASX01. The sequence goes on from JAGWOX010000048.1 coordinate 15,449, forward strand.
TGCTCGAATTCCCTCAAAGGACCTTCTTTCTATTTCAAACGCTCTTTCGAGCCAATTCCCTTTCCTGCGGCCGGATCGAAAGCTCCGGGTTTTGCGCCGGTAGCGGGACCCGGGCCTTCCGGCCCGCTTCCGGCAAGCTCTTCACGCAGAAGGCGGGTGATGCGGAAAATCGTGCTTTCCACGCCCTTTATGCTGAGATCCATGCCGGGCAGATCGGCGATGGCGCGCGCGCTCATTCCGGCCCGGTAGTAGAGCCCGAAGATACGGCGGTCGCGCTCGCCGGTCGAGCCGAGGTCAATAGTCTTGAGGCGCCCCTCGATCTCGCCGAACAGAGCCTGTCGTTCGATCGCCTCGGTGGCCGAGAGGTCGACAAATTCGGCCGGCTCGTCCTCGTTTGCGGCCCGAGGCGGAGGATCGGCCGACCGGCGCTTCGCTGCGTGCGACCTTTTGAAATAGTCATGAACGACGCGGGTGGTGACCACTTTCAGGTAGCCATAGAACGCTTCTTCGTATTGAGGCTGGAATTCGCGCAAGAGGCGGCGGTTCTCGCCGCAGAGCTTCATGAAGGTTTCCTGCACCAGGTCTTCGAGGATGAGCGGAGACGACTCTCCCCAGCGCCGGGCGGTGCGCAAAGCCACGCCGGCAATGGTGGGCTGGAAGCGGTGGACGAATTCTCCCCAGGCTTCCCGGTCGGCTGAGTCGACACATGCCCGAACCAGTTCGGTGGCAGACAGGTTTCGATAGGGCATGTAAGTTTAAAACGATGGATTCTACACCCCGACGGGCCGTGGGGAAACGGAGGACTAGGACTTTTTGGTACCGTGCGCATGCCTTCGGAGCACAACTGGTTACCAAAGACTAAAAGGGAATCCTCCCCCGGTATCGTTCTGAGAAGTATAAGGAGGAAGCCGTCCCCAAAGGGACAGGTATCCTCCAGAAGTCCCGGGGAAGCTGAGCGTGAGGGAGGGAACCGAATTTCCGTTCGGTGGCTCGCGCGGAATTCGGTTCCACCCTCCAATTTGCCTGGCGTTGTCCGGCAATCGCGTGGGGCAGCGGCCGCGAACCGGACGACGGAAAACAAAGAGCTCCGGACCAACCGCCGGAAGAGAGAGGAAGCGACGGAGCGTGCGGGGTCTACCTGGTCGATCCCTGCCGGTTCAACGCCTCCGGCCAGAGAAACAACCTGCTCCGTCCGGCCCCGAGGCTCCGTCGCTCCTCGCCTGTTCTTGACAGCGCCGCGCCCGCTCTGACACGACGCTCATACGATCTCGCCGGCGCCATCGCCGGGTCGGCAAGCGGTGATTTGCGGTACGATGCCGGTGCGCGATTCGTACAGGTGGGCCAGGGAAGCGGTGAAATCGTCAACCGCTTCGGCGCGCACCAGGTTGACAGTCGAGCCACCGAAACCGCCTCCCGTCATGCGCGCTCCCAGAGCGCCGGGAAGTTCGCGGGCCAATTCCACCATCAGATTCAGCTCCGCCGAGCTGACCTCGTAATCCTCATGGAGGCTTCGATGGGATTCCAGCATGAGCGTGCCGAGCGCTTCGTAATCGCCGGACTCAAGCGCCTTTGCGGCGGCGTGGACGCGGGCGATTTCGAGCGTGACATGGCGGGCGCGATGGCGAATCGACTCCGGCCAGTCTTGGGCGAGAGAAGCAATTTTCTCCCAGGAAGCGTCGCGGAGGGCCCGAATTCCTGGTCTTACAGCGGCGATGCGGCGGACGGCCTCCTCGCACTCCTCGCGCCGGCGGTTGTAGGCCGAGCCGGCCAGCGCGTGGCGCGCCATCGTGTTCGCCACAACCACGCGCACCCGTGAGGAATCGAGCGGAACCGGCCGGACGTCGAGCGTGCGGCAATCGATCAGCAGCGCGTGATCGCGGCGGCCGAAGCATGAGGCGAGCTGGTCCATGATGCCGCAGCGCATGCCGACGAATCCGTTTTCCGCGCGCTGGCAGGCGCGAGCGATCTTTGCGCGATCGGGGGAAACGGACGCCAGTCCGGAGAGCGCGAACGCGGTCGAGACTTCGAGCGCGGCCGAGGAGCTGAGCCCGCCGCCATGCGGCACGTCGCTCGCCACCAGCAGATCGGCGCCCGCGACCGGGACGCCAATCCCGCCGAGCGCCCAGGCCACTCCGAAAACGTATCGGCTCCAGTGATGCTCGCCCGCCGCCGGGCCATCGAGGCCGGCTTCTATGGTCTCTCCAAATTCACGGGAATGAACGCGCAGGCGGCGATCGGAGCGCGCCGTGGCAAGAACAAGGCAGTCGCGATCGATGGCGAGCGGCAGAACCCAGCCTTCGTTGTAGTCGGTGTGGCCGCCGATCAGATTCACGCGGCCAGGAGCGCGGAAGGCGCGCGGCTCGGCCCCGAAGAGGCGGCGAAATTCCTGGCGAAGTGAGTCAAGCCCGGCCACGGCTCAGGCAGGAACCGGTGAAGGAAACGGAATGGTAAAACCGGGGATGCGGACCTCGAGCGCGAAGGCCGGCGTGGCAAGACTTGGCCCGGTCGCCGGTGAAGTGCCGCTCTCGTCGCGAAAATGCTCGCGCCATTTCATCGAAGAAAGCCAAGTTTAGCTCAGTCTCAACTTCGGGACCACGGCCGTCCGCTCGACTCGGAAAAACATCCGGTCGAGTTCGCATAGGCAAACGGCCGGTGAGAGAATACACTTCTATTGCGCTGCATGGCCGGGCCGTTGGCGCCGGCGCGCACCGGACGGAAACTGCCTGGTTTGGAGCGCGGAATTCGATTCAAGGGCCAATTCGCAATCCTTTTGCTGCTCGCCAGTCTGGCGCCGGCGGTGGCCGCGGCCCGACGGCCCGTCGATGCAACCCACTCGCGCGTGCTCGTGGATGTCTCCAAGAGCGGCTTCTTGTCCGTTTTCGCCCACGATCACAGCATCCAGGCGCCCATCGCTTCCGGCTACGTCGACTCGGGCCAGCGCGCGGCGGTGGAATTGAGATTCGAGACGGGCAATCTCCGCGTGCTCGATCCGGAGCTTCCGGCCGATACGCGCCAGGAAATCGAGCAGACGATGCTCGGCTCCAAGGTGCTCGATGCTTCGCAGTTCCCCGAAATACTCTTCGTTTCCAGGAGCGTCGCCGGCAAGGGCCCCGGTGGCTGGCGCGTCGTTGGCGAACTGACATTGCACGGCCAGACGCACCCGGTGACTCTCGACGTGGCGGAAAGTGGCGGCGTTTACGAAGGATCGGTGGAAATCCGGCAGACCGACTTCGGCATCAAACCAATACAGCTGGCTCGAGGCACGGTGAAAGTCAAGGATGTGGTGCTGATACACTTCGAGATACGGCTGCAAGTTCCGGCCCAATCAAACGAACGGAAGACGAGTAAAATCCCGTAGCCAAAAGGACACCTCTATGGCCCACGGTCCACAATCATCCGGACAGCAGGGCAGCGGAACGATTGCGTCGGTGGCAACAGCGCTGCCTCCCTACGTCATGGGGCGCGATGAAGTGAAACGCTACATGCAGGCCGTCTTCCCCATCGACGAGCGGCGATTGAAAGCGCTGCACTCGGTGGTGGACAACGGGCGCATCGATAAACGCTACAGCATTTTTCCTCTCGATTATTTCATCGAGCCGCGCCCGCTCTCTCAGATCACCCGCGAATACATCGAGCACGCGGTGAGACTGGGCCGGCAAGCGGCCTGCGAAGCGCTTTCGCGCGCCGGGCTCCGGCCGGCCGATATCGATCTTTTCATCACGGTATCTTGCACCGGTGTGATGATCCCCTCGGTCGATGCCCACCTGATCAACGAGCTCGGCTTCCGCTCCAATGTGCGCCGCCTGCCGATCACGGAACTCGGCTGCGCGGCGGGCGCCGCCGCCATCGCCCATTCCTGGCAATTCCTGCGAGGCTTCCCCGAGGGGCGCGTGCTGATTCTCGCCGTCGAGCTGCCCACGCTCACCTTCCAGCGCAACGATCTCTCGCAAGCGAACCTGATCTCCTGTTCGTTGTTCGGCGACGGAGCGGCGGCCGCCGTGATCACCGGCCGACCGCACCCGGGACCGCGCGTCGTCGGGGCCGAATCGTTTCTCTTTCCCGATTCGCTCGACGCCATGGGATTCGATCTGCGCGAAACGGGCTTTCACATCGTTCTGGCGCGCGAAG
>JAGWOX010000312.1 GCA_028877145.1 Acidobacteriota bacterium
AGGCGTTGACGCGCCATTCGCCTCCGGGCGCGGGCTCGGCGGCGCGGGCGCGGCCTTCGTTGAGCGCCTGGCGCAGTTCGTCGACGGCGCGGAAATGTTCCTCGCCGGGAGCCTGCGTGGCGGTGTCGAACAGGCGCTCGATGCGTTCGGAAAGATCGCTCATCGGGAACCGCTCGCCGGCACGCCGGCGAGGAGTCCCGGGGCGCGGAGGACCTGTTCGAGGCGCTGGCGGTTTTCGGGGCGCATCGGAACCATCGGCAGACGGTAGACTTCCTCGATCACGCCCAGCATGGCGAGCGCGGCCTTCACCGGAATCGGATTTGTCTCGTAGAAATTGGCCTTGAAGAGCGGCAGGAGATCGAAATGCAGTTTGCGGGCTTCGGCGATGCGGCCCTCGCGCATGAGATGCGTCAGCCTCGCGACGCGATCGGGAGCTTCGTTCGATACGACGGAGATCACGCCCACAGCTCCCAGCGACATCAACGGGAACGTCCATGCATCATCACCTGAGACAACACGGAAATTCGGCGGCACGGTGCGCAACAGTTCCATTTGCTGCTCGAGATTGCCCGAAGCTTCCTTGACGCCGACGATATTGGGAATCGCCGCGAGACGCACGACGGTTGCCGGTTCGATGTTCGAGCCCGTGCGGCTGGGAACGTTGTAAAGGATGACCGGGAGATCGGTGGCCTGCGCGAGCGCCTGGAAGTGCTGGAAGAGGCCCTCCTGCGTCGGCCGGTTGTAATAGGGAGCGACGGAAAGGATGGCGTCGACGCCGAGCGGGCGCACAGCGTGGGCGAGTTCGATGACGTGCGCGGTGTTGTTGCCGCCTACGCCGGCGACCACTGGCACGCGGCCGGCGCCAAGTTCGACGACGCGACGGATGACAGTCAGATATTCTTCGTGAGAGAGCGTGGGTGTTTCTCCCGTGGTGCCGCAGGGCACCAGGAAGTCCACACCGCCATCGAGCTGAAAACGGACCAGGCGCTCGAGCGCCTGTTCATCGAGCGAGCCGTCGCGGCGAAACGGCGTCACCAGCGCAGTGCCGCAACCTGCCAGTTCCCCGGTCATGTTCTTGCCTCCATGTCCAGAATTTCCGAAAAATGATGAAAGCCCGTTTCACCCGCCACCCATCTGGCGGCCACCAGCGCGCCTTCAGCGAAAGCCTGGCGCGTGCGCGCCGCGTGGCGGAGCAGCAATGTTTCTCCCTCGGTATCGAAGCCGAGTTCGTGCGTTCCGGGGACGTAGCCCGCGCGGACGCTCTGAATCACGGGCAGCCGGGCGCCGAGATGCGATTCGATCTGACGCGCCAGTTCCTGCGCGGTGCCCGAGGGCGCGTCACGCTTGAAGCGATGATGCGTTTCGATGATGAAGGGTTCGTACTGCGGCCAGCGCGCCATCAGCCGGGCCGCTTCGCGTGCCAGGCAATAAAACAATTGCACACCGAGAGAGAAATTGGCGGCGTAGACGAGGCCGGCGTTGTGCCGCTCGACCGCTTGCCGCGCTTCGTCGAGACGATCGTACCAACCGGTGGTGCCGACGACCATGCGTCCACCGGCCTCGGCAACGCGGCGGATGTTTTCGAGGGCCGCATCGGGACGCGTGAAATCGATGACGACATCGACCGCGGCGAGCGCTTCTCGCGACAATCCGGCTCCGCCGGGATTCGATTGCGCGGTAAACGTTCCGGCGATGGCGAATCCGCGCGAGGGAGCCAGTTGCTCGATAGCGCGTCCCATGCGGCCATGGCCCAGAAGCAGGAGACGAATCGGTTCTTCGGGATTCTGCGTCATGGGAGCGGCACTCCCTTCCCGTCACGCGATTTCAATTCTTTCACCAGTCGCTTGTACAACTCAACGCCTCGCACCAATTCCTTCTTGCCCACGCGTTCTTCGGCGGTGTGGGCGAGCAGGATCGACCCCGGCCCGATGAGCAGGGGGCGTCCCCAACGGTCGAGATTCGGCACGTCGGTGGTGAACGCGACGATGTCGGCATCGAAGCCAGGGATGCGCTCGAGGCGCGTGGGAGCGACCGAGCGGAAAAAATCGCACTCGCCGCGGTTGCCGACGAGTTGCTCAATCAAGCGGATGAGGGCGGCGGCTTCGCTGACGGTGCGAAAGAGAATCGTCGCTTCAGCCTCCGCCGGAATCACGTTGGCTCCGACGCCGCCGGAAATGCGGCCAATATTCATCGTGGTCGAGCCGAGTTCGGGATCGGCCGGCAACGGCATCGAGCGCAAGCCAGCAAGGATATCGAGGAGCTTCTCGATGGCCGATTCGCCGAGTTCGGGATACGCGGAATGGGCGGCGCGGCCATGCGCGCGTAGGCGCAGTTGCAGCACACCTTTTGTGGCGGCAACCAAGCGATTTTCTGTGGGCTCTCCCACGATCAGGTAGCGCGAGGCCCGCGGACGCTCGTTGGCGGCGCGGGCGCCGTCGCTCGTCGTTTCCTCGCCGACGACGAAGAGCAAACCGAAGTCGTTCACGCCCTCACCGAGGAGTTGTTCGGCGGCGATCACCTGACAGGCCAGGCTGCCTTTGGCGTCGCAGGAGCCACGGCCATGAATCCACTCGGCGTCTTCGTTCGATGGGAAATGGGGCGCCACGGTATCCACGTGCGTGCTCAGGACGATTTCCGGCCGTCCCCGCGTGGCGAACAGGTTCGCGCGGCCGGGAGTCACGGCCTGCATCTCGACGGCAAAGCCGCTCGCCCGAAGGCGCCCGGCCAGGAATTCAGCGCACGGGCCTTCGGTCCCGGTGACGGAGGAAATGTCGACGAGTTTGCGGAGCAGTTCGAACAGTGGATGCACGGTTTCCTTTCCGGAGCCGGGACTCTATCGGGCGGCTGGGGCCGGCCAGGCGCGAAGTTGCCTGGAATGCCCAATTCGATCGCTTGGCTGTAAACAGACGTAGCTGGGAAAGAGCTAGTGTTTTGGCGGCTGGGCCGCCTTGTTGAACCGCTTTCGAGGCGTGAAGTGCAGGTGCATGTTGGTGTCACTTTCGACGCGTCTCACGAGTCGCGTTCGATTGTCTGCACTTATATCCCCGGCTGGCCAAATTGTCAATCCGGCCCCGTTGCGGGACTCCGGGGAGGTGGCTCAGACTTAACCGGAGGGGAAACCGACTGCGGGATCGAATCGGACGCTTCGGGGGGCTCCCGAAACCTGCGGAATTGTTTATTAGTTAACCCCTTATCGAATCGGGCAAGGCTATAATGACAGCGCCCGCGAGCGGTCGCGAAGGACGCGACCAGGATGCGTGGAGCGGGCGTGACGTGTGGATTCCTGCGGATTTATGTGAGAAGTCAAGCGCTCTCCGGCCAAGAGACAGCTCCAAGGTGATCGCCAGTCAAGGGGAGGCCGTCGTCCACGGCCAGCTGGTGCGGTGGGAGATTTTCGCCTCGGAACTTCGTCCTCGACGGGCGCGTGAGAACACGGCCGCTTTTGGCCAGCGGACTCGGCCAGAACCCGTGGGCGATGCATTGCGTTCTCTGGTTTCGGCCAACTCAACGTTTCCC
>JAGWOX010000049.1 GCA_028877145.1 Acidobacteriota bacterium
CTCCCGCACGTTCGCGCGCTGACCGAAACAAGCCTCGAAGCCGACGCCAGCGCGGCCTACGAGGCGCTCGCCACCGATCCCGGGGTCGATGCCGGCCGAATCGTCTCGATTGGGTTTTGCATGGGCGGTCGGGTGTCATTTTTGGCCGACGCGGCCGTCCCGCTTCGCGCGTCGATCTCGTTTTATGGCGGAGGGATCGCGCCAAATCCAATGGGGCCCGGGCTTCTCGGTCGCGCGAAGGACCTGCACGCTCCGATTCTGTTTTTTTGGGGTGGGCGCGACAAGCATATCGGAGCCGATCAGACGCGCGCGCTGACAGACGCATTGCGAAATGCCGGCAAGACGTTTATCAACGTTGAATTCTCCGATGCCGATCACGGCTTTTTCTGCGATGCGCGGCCCAGCTATCATCCCGCATCAGCCGCGCAAGCCTGGGCGCTCTGCCGGGCGTTCTTGAAAGAACGGCTTGGAGCCTAGTTGGGCGATCCGGCGGTTACGGCCTGTTTCCTTGAGCCGCGCCGTGCCCAGACGAAGAGCGGAAGCGCGATCAGGAAGCCCCAGAGCAGGCGGTGCTGCAACCACGCCGGATTGAGTGAGATTCCGCTTCCCGCCGTCACGATCGCCAGCATCCACAGGAACGATTCGCCGCAAAATCCCTGCACCCAGCGTGGCTTCGCCCCGCCGGCCGGGATTCGCGGACGCCAGGAAGGAAATATTCGCGGAACGGCCGAGAGGTACGCGCGGTAGGATTCGCCGCTGCTTGCTTCGAGTCCCGCTTCTTCATCGCGAATGAAGAGCCGCACGAGAACCCACATCCCGACAACGAGGATGACATACGCGAGCGGGCCGAGTAGCAGTCCGAGACCGAGCACGAGAAACAAGTTGCCAAGGTAAAGCGGATTTCGCGTGCGCCTGTAAGGACCGTCGCCGACCAGACGGTCCGTGTGCATCTTTCTATCCTGGACGACGTTTGTGCCCAAGTAGGCGGACCCCCACGTCCTCCACACAGCCCCCAAGGTGATCAAGACAGCCGCCAGGCTGTAGACCGCATGTCGCCAAACGTCGAGGCTTACACTGGCCGCATAGCCGTGGAGCAGGCGCGCGAGCCACTCCGCCATAGGGTCCCGGAGCGACCCCAGCCAAAAGACAGGAACGAAGAGAAGGAGCAACAGCCAACGGCGGTTTCGGAAGAAGAAGTCGCGGCGGTTCTCATCCATCGTGGCGATAGTCTGACAGAAGGCGGGGAGCGAATCCAGCCTCGACTGCCGAGCACCTGCTCCAGCCAGAACAAGAGCCGCTACTGCCGAACCAGCGAGTCACAAGAGAAAGCCCCAGGCTGAGCCTGGGGCGACCAACCTTGCAACATCGGAGCGCGAATCAGCACTGGCGCTGGAAGGAGCGGGTTGCAAATTGACTTGTCGCGCGCAGTTCAGTCGGAGACTTCGATTCGCGTGGCGAAATTTCCGTCGCGCTGGGGGACGAAGCCGACCGAAACCTGCTTGCCGATCTGACCTGCGAGCGTTTCGAGAGCGCCGGCCTTGTCGCCGACGACGATCACCGTCTTGGGTGTGATCCTCAGATCATATGGGACGCCGTTCGGTCCCTTGACGACGAGCAGATTCTGGTCGGCGACGACCATCTGGATGGAGCCGGACATCGATTCCGGGACGCCGAATCCCAGGTTCGTCATCTGTTGGGAACTCACGTCTTTGGCGGCGGCCGGAGCCGTTTTTGCCCTGCTCGGATGCTTCTTCGCCTGTGCGAAAGCGGATGAGCCGGAAAAGAGAACCACCGCGGCAACGAGAACCAAAACGTTCAATGCATCTCGACGGATCATCTCGATTCTCCTTGGACAAGAGCCTGCCAACCTGTTTGATGATCTTTCCGGCGGAAATGGGTTGCAATGATTTTGTGAACCGTCCTCGACAGCAGGACCGTCTACGCGTTGCCGGCCCCGGACTCGTCCGAAGGAAGCGTGGCCGGAGAACCGGTGCCGTTTGCGTCTAAACCTTCTCCGGGTGAAGGCGCAACGTCGGTGTCGGTATCGACGTTGGCGTCCGCCCCATGATTGGCTTCCGGTTCGGGTTGGGATTCCGACTCCGGTTCAGCACCCGCCGGAGGCTGCGAGGGCTTTTCGTCCTTGACCTTCTCCTTGGCCGGTGCGGATGCTTCGCGGGTGTGACCTTCGGCTTCCGGCTCGACGGCCGGCTGCACGAGGACGCCATGACGAGCGGCCATGGCATCGGTCACAAGCCGAACGAGAGTCTGGGCGCCACGGTGCTCCGGATCGAGTGCGGGATCGTAGCCGCAAACAGCAAGGCCCGCGAACGTGGCTCGCCCGGCGAAACAGTTGAGCGCTTCACTGACCTCGGCCACGGTCAGTCCCCCCGCAGTGGCGCGCGCGCCACCGGGAAGCTCCTCAGGCGAGAAAACGTCGGCAAGAAGCAGCACCACGAAATCGCGATTTGTGGCGCGCAAGCGATCAAGCGCTGCTTCGGCCGTGGCGCGAGCGCCGTCCCGGCGGACCTTCTCAATCGCGAAGCTGCGCAGGGCCAGGCTTCCCAGCCGTTGGCGATCGATCACGTCGGGTTCGGCGAGGCCAAACAGCGCGAGGTCGGGCTCGCGCACGAGCGGCGGTTCCTTCCAGAAGCGCACGAGTTCTGCCGCGCCCTGGCCGATCAGGTGGGAAACCGTCATCGGGGCGACGACACCGTCGTCAGTTTGCATTGGCGTGTGGAGATCGGCGTGGCGGCCGATATGGATCAGCCCGAGCGCGGGGGCCTGGCGGCGCAGTCCCGCCAGCAGAGCCACGGCGACGGTTACGTCCCCGCCAAGAATCACGGGAAACGCGTGCGCCTTGGCCGACTGCTCGATGCGCACTCGCAGCGGATCGAGCAAAGCCATAATCCCCTTCAGATTTCGCGCGCGCGGATTCTCCGGATCGGCCTGGGGGAGCTGCATCGGAAGATCACCGGTATCGGTGACCTGATATCCGATTTCCCGAAGCCGTTCGACGATTCCAGCCGACCGCAGGGCCTCGGGCCCATTTTCTACACCTTTAGCGGCAGATCCGGCGCTCGTCGGAGCGCCCACCAAGGCAAGCTCGTCGGAATGTCGGATTAGCTTGGCAGTCAAAGCCAGTCCTTCCTTCCTATTCTCGTTGTCTTACCTGTCTTCGGGGAATAGCCGCCAACGGAGCCCGCGACTCCGGGCAGCTAGTGGCGCCGCCCATTCGCGTGGGACGGCCCACTCAAGGCCGATCAGCCTAGCGCTACCAACTCCGCCGGGAGCGTGAAACGCACGTCCTCGCGGATCAAATCCAGATCGCGCTGGTCCGTGTACCCTAGCTGAGCCAGCCGTTCGCTTACCTGTTGCACCAGAATCTCGGGAGCCGAGGCCCCGGCCGTAAGCCCCACCCGGCATACCCCTTCAAACCATTCCGGGCGAAGATCGTGTTCGTCTTCGATCAGGCGCGCCGGAACACCGCGCCGTTGCGCAACCTCGACCAACCGGTTCGAGTTGGAGCTATTGGCCGAGCCCACTACCAGGATTAGTTCGACCGCCTGCGCCATCTGTTCGACGGCTTCCTGCCGGTTCTGCGTGGCATAGCAGATATCCGATGAACGCGGTCCGGCAACCTCCGGAAAACGCTGTTTCAGGCGAGCGACGATTTCCTGCGTATCGTACAGGCTCAAAGTCGTTTGCGTCAGATAGGCCATGCGCGTCGGGTCGGGGACTTCGAGTCCCTCGACTTCCTCGACGCTGCCGACGACTACCGTGCGGGAAGGAGCCTCGCCCGACGTACCAACGATCTCCTGATGGTCGCGATGGCCGATCAGCACGATCGTGCGCTCTTCGCGAGCGAATTTCTGCGCTTCGAGATGAACCTTGGTGACCAGCGGGCACGTGGCATCGATAACGCGCAATTTCCGCGCGTCGGCTTCCTCGCGCAAGCGCGGGGGCACGCCATGGGCGCTGAATATGAGCACGGCGCCGTCGGGAACCTCGCTCAGGCTCTCGACGAAAATCGCACCGCGACACCGCAACTGCTCGACGACGTGGCGGTTGTGCACGATTTCGTGGTGAACGTAGACCGGCGGACCGTAAGCCTCGATCGCCAACTCGACGATATCGACTGCCCGGACCACGCCCGCGCAGAAACCTCTCGGCCGTACGCGAAGCAGAGTTTTCTGGCCGTTCGTGCCGTTCGTCCCGGCCGGGCGGTCGGTACCTGTTTCGGTCACGCTCATGGAGGCGCTGTTCCCCCTTTAGAGCGTTCATGATACCGGATTCACGGCCAAGGGGCTAGAAGGTTGTGGCCGAAAGGTGCAAATTCCCGCCCGGAGCATCCGCTAAACCCCTGAAACGCTTGCTATTGGGGTATTGCCGGCGGATAATCGGCCCAATGTCCTGAGTTGGAGGAGCCCATGGGATCCGAAGAATTTTCCCGCCGTAAGTTCGCCCAAACCCTGGCCGCTACGGCAGCCGCCGCTCTGGTCGCGCCGCGCCTGGCGAGGGCAGCGGGTGCCGGGGCGATGCTGCCCGATGGCATGCCCGAATCCACGATTCAATTGAACTCCAACGAGAATCCTTACGGCCCCTGCCCGGCGGCGTTAGCCGCCATTCAGAGTTCTGAGGCGATCGCTTGCCGGTATCCTGACGGCGCGCACAAGAAGATGACCGAAGCGATCGCCCGGCTGCACGGTATCGCGCCGGAGAATGTGGCGCTCGGGTGCGGTTCCACACAAATCCTGGACTTATGCGATTTCGCGTTTCTTGCGCCTGACAAGAAGCTCGTCGTCGCAGAGCCAACCTTCGAAGCGGTTCTGAGCTATAGCAAGAATCTCCACGCACGCGCCGTGAAGGTGCCGCTGACTGCCGATTTTCGGCACGACCTCGGCAAAATGGCTGCCGCTAGCGACGCGACGACCGGCATGGTCTACGTCTGTAACCCAAACAATCCAACCGGAACCATCCTCTACAAGAACGAGCTGGAGAGCTTTCTGCCGCGCGTGCCTAAAGGCACGGTTGTGCTCGTAGACGAAGCCTATTTCCATTTTGTCGAAGACTCCCGCTACGTGAGCGTCGCAAGCTGGATCGGCCGTTACCCGAACCTGCTGGTCACTCGCACGTTTTCCAAGGTGTACGGCATGGCCGGCATGCGCTTGGGTTACGCAGTCGGCCAAAAGGAGCTGATAGCGCCCCTCCGCGAGAGGATCTCTTTTGCCTCAGCCAATAGCGCCGTCCTCGCCGCCGGCATCGCCAGCATGAAGGACCCGGACGTGGTTCCGCGCAATCGCCGGTTGCTGAACAATACGCGCCACGGGCTGGTTCGCGAGATGGAAAAGGACGGCCGGAAGGTGATCCCTTCCGAGGCCAACTTTGTGATGATTTACCTCGGGCGCGATGTGGAACCCGTGGTCAAGGCGTTCCGTGCGCGTGGAATTCTGGTCGGCAGGAAGTTCCCGTCGATGAGCGAATGGCTGCGCATTTCCATCGGGAAACCGGAAGAGATGGACGCGTTCGTTGCGGCTCTGCGGGAGATCGTTCCGGTCCACGCGTAGTGGTGGCCGCGAAAACTTGCCTCTTCTTCTTGGACGATTCGGCGGGACATCCGAGCCGACATCCAGCGGCAGATTGCCATCCTGAGCGGGCATCGGGGCGAAGGATCCCGTAACTAAGGCCTCCCGCGCCCCACTCAAGCAACCTCTGCCATATACAAGAAAGGCCGCGGGCTCACGTCGTTCATACAGCCCGCCGTGAACCCGCAAGCCCCGCGAAGAAAGGCGGCGCCCGAACGCCCTGCGCCTTTTCTACTGCGCCAGTTCGATGACGCGAAAACTCCCCGGCGCCATCTTTCCGTGACGATGAGGATTTTGCGGCGTCGCCTTTGGCGGCCGCGGCCCCAGCGCCGCAGTCACCAGGAACACGTTGTGGGTCTTCGTGTCGAGGGCCATCGTGCGCGCGTAGGCTTCCGTCTTCACGTGTCCGAGCAACGTGTACTTGTCGGGCGAATCCTCGCGCACAACGGTGAGTGTTCCCGTGCCGCCACCGCTCGAGCAGAAGGCGAGCTGCGTGCCGGGATCGAAGCGGCAGGCGTCCACCATGGGGCCGATCGTGAAAGTGGCGACCACTTTCCCTGTGTCGGGATTCGTGACGGCCATGGTTTGGTTACGGCAACCGGCGAACAGGCGGCGGTGCGCGACGTCCATGGCCAGCCCGGAGGGTTCCTTGCAGGGAGCGAGCGACCAGCGGCGGGTGATCTTGAGTGTGCGACTGTCGATTTCTACCTGCTCGCTGGTGCTTTCGAGATTGTTGTAGACGTGGCCCCGGCCGTCGGCCACGGCGTATTCCGGATCGCCGCCGAGCGAGATTGTGCCAAGTACCTTGCCTGTTTTCGCGTCGATGGCGGTGGAGTTCTGGCTATCGCCGTTGAAGGTGAAGACGCGCTCGGTTGCCGGATCGTAGATGATGCAGTCGGGATCCTTGCCCGTGACCTTCACCGTGCCGATGGTCTTGAGAGAGGCAAGGTTGAAGATGGTGACTTGGTTGGCTTCGCCGTCGCTCACGAATCCGCGATTCAACTTCGGCGCAATAGCGATCCCGTGAACGCCATCCGTATTCGGAATATCACCGACGATCTTGCCCGTATCCACATTCAGCACCACAACGTGCGTGCTGTGGGAAACGAACAGATGGCGATGCTCCGGGTCCACCAGCATGTAATCCCAGAATCCGTTGCCGCCAATCTTGTAGGTATGAACCAGGTGATAGCCGGTTCCATTCTGGACCGCCGGACGCCTGGCGGCGCGCAAACGCGCCGCACCGGGAATGAGCAGAATGATTGCCGTAATCAAAGCCGCCGCGAAGAGCCCTACGGCGCCGATCGTATTGGCCCGCTCGTTTTTCATCGTGTCTCGCCCCCTCCTTCGATTTGAATTCCCGAAATCTCGTTCTCTCGGGAATACGCATCAGCCACAAACGACAACCACTACGCCTGTGCCGCCGGGCCGTGATGCCGCTCCTATCCCGGAGCGTGTGTTCGCGGCCATGCTACACCCGGAGCACGGAGCCGGGCTTAAATCCCCATTAATTTCCGTTTATCTGGCGAGCATTCAAAGTGGGATCATCCCCGCGTTGGCGGCGCCTGAGAAAAACCGCAGAATCCCGCCCAGACGGGGATTCTCGCGATGCCGTCCAAGGCCACGAGGCACAGCGGCCCGCGGGCCAAGCGAGGACGCTCTGACGGGAAATCTTACGCAGCGCGGCCGTGCTGGGCTGGGCCGCACGCACGCTCCAGCCGGCGCCGTGCTTGATCGATTCGAGTCACTGTTCGGGCTTCCGCCACTCTTACCTCGACGGTTCTCGGAACAAAGGCGTCCGAGAATCGCTGACACACGACGTCCCACCGCGCCATTGCCACCAGCCGCCGTGCCTCTCGCTTCAGCGAGTCGACCGCCTGCGACAGACGGACGAAGCTCGATTCGCCAGCCAGTTCGAAGGTAGCAAGCAGAAACGCCGCAAGAAGCAGAGGTAGCCAGACGGCGATGAAAAGCACTAACGCTGCCAGCATCTCTTCAAAGTAGAAGTAGTTGAAACCGATCAGGGCGCCTCCGGCGACAGCGCCGCCGAGCCAGGCACCACGCTTGTTCCACAATCCATGAGGGTTCAGCAAACCTTGTTTGTCCAATGCCGTGCTCCCCGTTACAGTCATTATATGCCGGTAGCCCAGCCAAGGATGCAAGTTTCACAACGGACATAACTCTTTTTGATTTGTTAGATTACGGGAAATCGTCAGGCCGTGAGCCGGGCCTGCCACTCATGAGAACTTCCGAGGAGTGGACTCGCGAGTAATTCAAACTACCGGCGTGGCAGTGCTGTTCGCCGCACTTCACTCGCGTAGTGCTTGCCGGCGTGGGGCTTGCCAGTGGAGCTTGCGGCGGCCTCCGCGGCGAGGCGGCGTACCAGGCCGCTGCGCACTAGCCAGGCCATTCCCTCGATCAGAAAATTCTTGGCATAGTGCGCGCGCCGGCCCTCGGGCCAGCACGAAACTGGCAGATGGCGCACTAGGCCGACCGGGGCGCTCGCGGAGAACTGAAAACGCGGTGGGTGATGCGTGAGCCAGGAGATGTATTCGTGGGTTGAACGGAACAGGCTGCCCGGCTGCGCGACCAATTGTTTGTGCGGCACGCTCCCTGGCGGGCCGACGTAAGCGAACAAGACGCATTCGGGCGGAGCGGGCTCGAAGGTCTCGAAGCCACGACTCGCTATGAGAAAACCGGCGAAGAAACCGGCGTGCACCTTTTTCCCGCGGCCGGCCGCGCGCGAGAAACGGTATCCGTGCAGTGAGTCCGAAGACTCGAGCGCAGGATCGAACCCTTTCAGATAAGGCCGGGCCAGGTCGCGGATCCAGCCGACAGCGCGGATTTCGCTTTCGATCGAGCGATCTTCAGCGGCCCTCAAAGGGATACCTCTCCGTCGCCAAAACGGCGGCTGCGACGTTGCGCCGAAGACGAATCGTATCGACCGGCCCGCGCTTCGTGAACCGTTTCAGGATCGCGAGTTGTGTGCGCAACATGTCGCCCTCCACGGTGGCCTCGAGCGCCGTGCGCGCCTGTTTTTCGACTTGGTCCATCCCGTCGTAGACGACCAGTCGCGCGGTGTCAGCCATTACCGGCGCGGCGCTGTCGTTGCGTGCGAGCGCCTGGGCCGCGCGCAGCGTCGCCGATTCCATAGCGTAGATCTCCATCACCACGTTCGCCAGCGCGGCGACGATTTCCTGCTCGTCGGCGAGTTTCTCGCGGAATCTCTGCACTGCGGCGCCCGCGGCGAGCAGAAACGCTTTCTTCGCATGGGCCACGGCGAGCAATTCGGCGCCCAGCGGCCCCGCCGGCGGCTCCTCGATGGCCGGCGCCGAGAGCACCTCGTCGGCGAGGCGCATCGCCGCCGGCACGAGCGGCAACGCCCCGCTCATCGCGCGCTTCATCAGCATCTGGATGATGAGCATCCGGTTGATTTCGTTCGTGCCCTCGAAAATGCGATTGACGCGGCTGTCGCGGTAGGCGCGCGCCACCGGATAGTCTTCATGAAAGCCGTAGCCGCCGAAAATCTGCACCGCTTCGTCGACGACAAAATCGACCATCTCGCTCGCGAACACCTTGCTGATCGAGCATTCGATCGCGTATTCCTCGAGCACCTTCATGATCCGCGCAGTGTGGTCGGCGGCGCTCTCGGCCGATTCGCTGGCCGCTTCGATCATGCCAGCAGTGCGAAACAGGATCGATTCGATCGTGTAGGTGCGCTCCGCCATCTCGCCAAGCTTCGCGCGAATCAGGCCGAAATCGGCGATGGGCTTGCCGAATGCCGTGCGTTCCTTCGCGTAGCGCGTCGCGGCCTCGATGGTTTTCTTTGCCCCGCCCAGGCAATAGGCGCCCAGCGAGAATCGGCCCACGTTGAGAATGTTGAAGGCGACGATGTGACCGCGGCCGATTTCATGCAGCAGGTTTTCCCGCGGAATTTTTGCGTTCTCGAAGAAAATCGGCACGGTGGAGCTGCCTTTGATGCCCATCTTTTTCTCTTCAGCGCCCACCGAGAACCCCGGCGTTCCCCGCTCCACCAGGAAGCAGGAAAATTTCTCGCCGTCCACTTTTGCAAAAACCGTGAAGAGATCGGCGAAGCCGCCATTCGTGATCCACATCTTCTGGCCGTTCAGAGTCCAGTGCTTGCCGTCGGGAGAAAGATCGGCGCGCGTGCGTGCGGCCAGGGCGTCCGAGCCGGCTTGCGGCTCCGAAAGACAATAGCAGGCGATGAGTTCTCCGGTCGCCAGCTTCGGCAGGTACTTGCGCTTCTGCTCTTCGGTTCCGAAATAGACGATCGGCAGCGTGCCGATACCCACATGCCCGCCGTGCGTGACCGCGAACGAGGCGTATCCTGCGACTTTTTCCGAAAGCAGCGCCGAAGAGACCTTATCGAGACCCGACCCGCCAAACTCTTCCGGGATGCCGCCGCCTAGCAGGCCGATCTCACCTGCCTTCTTCAACAGTTGCGGCATCAATCCCTCTTTGTGCTGCTCGAGTTCGGGAACGAGGGGCAGCACCTCTTTCTCGACGAATTCCGCGGCCGTCTGCCCGATCAGCTTCTGATCGTCGGTGAGCTGCGCCGGAGTGAACACCTGCTCCGGTGTGCAGCTTTCGAGCAGAAATTCTCCGCCTTTCATCGCGCGCTGGTTCACGGTTGTTGAGGCCACGACAGCCCTCGCTTTCCCCGGCGCCGAGTGGGAGGCTCGAGGCGCCGGCTGTGGGAACATTTCCCCCGTTTCATTCTACGACGGAGGTGGGTCGAGCGGGGTATCCACATGTGGGAGGTTAGCCGGGAGAACGATCGAAGAACCTCTCCATTGCCGCCGGCGCAAGAGAATCAATCGCGCTTCGAGGTTGTCCTTGATCTCGGGCAACTGGAGACCGGCGGCCAGAATGCATGGGCTCGAGTTGCTTCCCACTGCGCACGGAGCGAGATCGAATTCCAACGAAGTAGGCTAGGCTGAGCCAGCCACTGATTTCAATTCCTCGACGTATTCGGCGGGCAAATTGTGTTCTTCGGCGGCCTGCAGGAGGGATTGGAGGTAATGGCCGGCGGGGCGCAGTCCTTTTCCCACTTTCGTCGCGATGTAGGTCTGCGCCGGAATTTTGTTGCCGTCAGAGCCCGTGACGTTGACTTCGATGCGGCGGTAGTGTTCCGGAGCGCCCTGAAAACGATCGAGCGATCTCAGCGCAGGCTCGGCAATCCGGTATAGGACCCCGTAAACACTCTTCCCCGATGCCGGCCGGATATTGGCGGTTGCCGAGCCGCCGCGCGCCTTCTTGTTGAAGACGATTTCGTAGTTCTCGAGCTTGCCGACCTGTTCCTCGGCAACCTCACCGGCGCGCGAGCGCATTTGCGCGCGGCTCATGTTACTCCCGTAGGCGAAGAACCAAACGTGTCCAGGCATCGTTTTCGGAAAAGCCGCCAGGTACGGCGGAAGGCCTATGTTAGCCGGAACATGCTTCGGGAGCAATTGCAACGACAGCAAATGCGCGTGGTTTGTAGTGGCGACCTGCGGTCGCCCTCGGTTCACGCCAGGCGCTCGAAGATTCCGGCAGCGCCCATCCCGCCGCCCACGCACATCGTCACCATGCCGTAGCGCGCGCCGCGCCGCTGCATTTCGCGCAGGATCGTCGCCGTGAGTTTCGCCCCGGTGCAGCCGAGCGGATGGCCCAGCGCGACCGCGCCGCCGTTCGGATTCACTCGCGCGGGATCGAGCCCTGCGAGCTTTATCACAGCGAGCGACTGCGCCGCGAAAGCCTCATTCAGTTCGATCACATCGATCTGATCCAGCGTCAGCCCGGCCATCTTCAGCGCCTTCGGAATCGCGAACACGGGACCGACGCCCATCAATTCCGGCGGGCAGCCAGCCGTCGCATACGCCACCAGGCGCGCCAGCCGCTTGAGGCCCAGCCCCTCAGCGCGCTCACCGCTCATCACAACCGCAGCTGCGGCCCCATCGCTCATCTGCGAGCTGTTTCCAGCCGTGACGACGCCATGGGCGTGAAAGGCTGGTTTCAGCCTGGCAAGTTGCTCCATGGAAGTATCTGAGCGCGGCCCTTCGTCTGTGTCAAAGGTAATTTGCCCGGTTTTCGGCCGGCCGTTGCCGAGCGTCGTGCTGCGGACCTCGACGGGAACGATCTCGTCGCGAAAATTGCCGGCGGCGATCGCGGCCACCGCTTTCCGGTGGCTCGCCAGCGAAAACTCGTCGGATTGTTCTCGCGTGATCGAATACTTGCGGGCCAGATTTTCCGCCGTCAGGCCCATGTTCAGATAGGCGTCGGGATATTGGTCCACCAGCCACGGATTCGGCGAAATCTTGTTGCCGCCCATCGGCACCAGGCTCATCGATTCCGTTCCGCCGGCGACGATCACCTCGGCGTGGCCTGCCGCGATGCGTTCGGAGGCGAGCGCGATAGATTGCAGCCCCGACGAGCAGAAACGATTGATCGTCATCGCGGAAATTTCCACCGGCCATCCGGCGCGCAGCATGGCGATGCGCGAGACGTTCATTCCCTGCTCGCCTTCGGGCATCGCGCAGCCCAGAATCACGTCATCAATTTCCTTCAAATCGAGCCCGGGAGCCCGCCGCGCCGCTTCTTTCAACACCACGGCGCCCAGATCGTCGGGCCGCGTGGCCCGCAGCGCCCCCTTATAGGCTTTCCCCACCGGCGTACGCACGGAACTGACGATGACCGCGTCGCGCATGACGGCTCCTTTAGTACTTCAGTATTTCTTATTGGACGACTGGGGCGAGGAAAAAGCAACAGCCTGCGCAGATAAGAAGGCCAAGGGAAGCGCTCACGGCGTCCCTAAGTTTCATCACCTGTGTGCGGATGCGAGGGGCCTGTCAGTTGTAGTGGCGGGTTTCAACCCCCCCTACCGGCGCTGGAGAAATGGGCCGGTGCAGCACAATCCAAATTGCAGCTGTAGGGGCGGGATTTCCCCGCCCTGGTTTGGCCACAGCAAAATGTACGCCTACGGCCGCGCCTTGTACTTTTTGTAGAGTTCGAGTTGCTTGTTGTCGAGGCTGGTCTCGCTGCCGTCAATGAATAGGTAGCGAACCTGTGTGTTCAGCTCCAGGGGATCGCCGGTGGTGACGATGACGTTCGCCATCTTCCCGGCTTCGAGCGTACCAAGTTGCTTATCGAGGCCGAAGATTCGCGCGGGCGTGATAGTGATTGCCTTCACCGCCTCTTCCCAGGGCAGGCCATAAGCGGCCGCAACCCCGGCATACTGCGGCAAACGGCGAGAAAACGATGTGTTGAAGCTCGCCAGGGCGACTTCGATTCCCGCCGCGGCGAGCCGGCCAGGCTCGGCGCGAAGCAGATCGTAGGGATCGTCTTCGTTCGGAGGAGATTCCAAGGTCGAGCCGAAAACGACGGGGATATTGTTTTTCTTCAACAGGTCTTCGACCTTGTAGGCTTCTTCCCCGCCCGCCAGAATCATTCGCAGCTTGTGCTGCGAGCAGAATTCGACCGCGTGGCGAATGTCGCGCGCTTTGTCGGCCAGAACGAGCAGCGGCAGCTTGCCTTCAACCACAGGAGCCAGCGCCGCCAATTTCAGGTCCGGCGTGAAGGTGCCCGGCGCCTTCTGCTCCGCTTCGGCGTAATGGCGGGCGCGCTCGATCCAGTCGGCGAGAGTGTCGACGCGCTTCTGGTATTCGCGTCGAACCTCGGAGAACGGTCGCTCGGTCATCGAAAAGGTCTCGAAACTGAAGCTGCGCGTTTCCAGCGTGGGCCAGTTCACGACCATCGCGACCGACTTTTGGATCAGCATCTGTTGGAGCGTCCAGCCGGAAAGATTGATGGCCGAGGCCTGGCCGCCGATCACGTTTCTCGCTGCTCCGAATCCCCCTATCCCGGGAACGGTCAGGACGTGGGTGATGCCGGCGGCGCGGATCACCGGGATGTGCTCGCTTTCGGGATGGACGCCGTCGGCGGCAACGATGTCCGGGTCGAAGAGGCCGAGTTCCACCGTGTCGACGGTGGCGGAAACAGCCGGGACTTCCTCGAGTCCGGCCTGCGTGACCGAATCGAAAATGCCGGGATACACCTGCAGGCCCTTCGCGTCAATCACCTGCGCGTCCGCCGGAACGGAGACATCGCGGCCGACCGCGGCGATTTTGCCGTCGCGAATCAACACAGTGGCATCTTCGAGTGGAGGGCCTGCAAGCGTGTAAACCTTGCCGCCGCGAATGGCGTAGGTCGTATGCGGCGCTTGCGCGGTGGAGATCATCGCGAAGCCGAGCCAGGCCAGCGCCACAGAGAGGATCAGCGGAAATGGGTTTCGGTTCCTCATCGCGTCACCTCGTCTCCGTGGCCGCAACGGTGGCCGCCTGGCCGCTGGGGCCCATCCGCCGTTTTGCGGGCGCGGGCTTGGCTTCTTTGCGTTCCTTCTCGATCAGCTCCTGCTTTTCCTTTTCACGAGCAGCCTGCTCGGCGATGGACTTCTGCCTGTCGAAATAGACGCGGCCGTCGATAATCGTCTTCTGGTCGACGGCGTAGACGCTTAAGGGATCGTGGTTCCAAATCACGAGGTCGGCGTCCTTGCCGATGTCGATCGAGCCGACGCGCTTGTCGATGCCGAGTTGGATGGCGGGATTGAGCGTGACGAGACGAATGGCCTGGTCGGGCGTGAGGTCGCCGTAGCGCATCGCCTTGGCGGCTTCCTGATTCAGGTGTGTGGCCTCGGAGGCGTCGTCGGAATTGACGGACACGATGACGCCCTTATCGGTCATCAGCGCCGCGTTGTAGGGGATGGCGTCATAGGCCTCCATCTTGTAGGCCCACCAGTCGGAAAAAGTGGAGGCCCCGGCTCCGTAGGCGGCCAGTTCCGGAGCAATCTTGTAGCCTTCGAGCACGTGCTGCCAGGTGCGCACCTTGAAACCGAACTCGTTCGCCACCCGCATCATCCCCAGGATTTCATCCGAGACGTAGCAGTGCACGTGGACGTAGCGCTTGCCTTCGAGCACTTCGACCAAAGGATCGAGCTTCAGGTTGCGCCGAGGTGGAATAACACGCTCGCCCGCGGCCTTGCGCCGGTTGTAGTCGTCCCATTCCTTCTTGTAGGCGACCGCTTCTGCGAAGGCGTCGCGAATCGTATCGAGCACGCCCATGCGCGTGGCTGGATACCGCCGTGGCACGCCGGGCGGCGGCGTGAAATTGGACCGCTTCGGATTTTCGCCGAGCGCAAACTTGATGCCGGGCAGCGCCCCCTCGAACGGCAACCTGGACGCTGGCTGGCCCCAGCGGAGCTTGATGACGATCGTCTGCCCGCCGATTGGGTTGGCGCTGCCGTGGAGCACGTTGCCGGTGGTAACGCCGTTGGCGAGTTCGCGATAAATGTCAATGTCCTCGGGATTGAGAACGTCCTTGACGTTCACCATCGACGAGACGGAAATGCTCCCCTCATTGACGCCTCCGTCGATGGCAATGTGTGTGTGGCAATCAATGATGCCTGGTGAAACGTACATGCCTGTGGCGTCGATCACCTGTGCGTCCGCGGGAGAGGCGACATTCGTGCCAAACGCGGCGATCTTCCCGCCGCGAATCAGGATCGAGCCGTGCTCGATGCGGCCGTGCGTGACAGTGACGAGTGTGGCGTTCTTGATGAGGATGACGTCGGAAGTCTGCGCGAGGCCGGGCAGCGCGAACGCGGTGACGAGCAGGAGAAGGCAGGACAGGCGGAATCTCATCGTCATCTCCTCAGTTGGCTGGCGTCTTGGCCGGTTTGGGCTCGGCGGGCGGCTTCGGGTGGATGGTGAAGCGCTTGCCGTCGACGAACGCGAGCTTGACGGTGGTTTTGTCGGCGAACAGGTCGCCGTCGGTGACGACGAGATTGGCGATCTTGCCGGGCTCAATGCTGCCCAACTGATTCGAAACGCCGAGAATCTGCGCGGCGCTCAGCGTGAACGCGCGCAAGGCCGCGTCGGACGCCAGTCCCGCGTCGATCGCCTTCTTCGCGTTCTTCAGGATTTCCTTCGGATCTTTCATGTTGCCGGAATAGAAGGCGAACGGCACCCCGGCTCGAGCAAACGCCGCGGGAGTCGAAGGCGCGTGCTCGCGCAGGCGGAGAACGGCAAGGGTTTCCTCAGCCTCGGGGTCGGCGTCCTTCGGCCGGGTGGGCCAGTCGAGATTCACGAGCACCGGATAGCGGCTTGCGGCAACTTGTCCGGCTACCAGATAGCCCTGCTGTACGCCGTAAAGCACCGCCGGAACCTCGAGTTCCCGTGCCAGATCGATCGCCCGCAGGATTTCCTTGTCGAGATTGCCAGGCAGCAAGACAGGCTCATGGCGCTCGAGCGTCCCGGCCATGACGCGCTCGGTGCGATCGAAGCGCGGCCGTTCTAGCCCGCGGGCATCGGCGTTGTACACGGCCGAAGCCTGCTGATACCAGCGTGTGTCGATATAGACCTGCTTGACATAAGCGAACGCGCCCATGAGGGAGCCCGGGAAGCTCCAGAACCCGCCGCTGGGGCGCAGCGAAATCGGCACGGCCGCGTAGGATTTCACCACCATGTCGGAAGGCCGCTCGCCGGCCAGATCCACCACCGATGCCTGACCGGAAATCATTCCGCCGGACGGGGAGGTGAGAACGGTAGTAAAGCCAGCCTCGCGCCAGTTTTCAATTCGCGGATCATCCGTTTTCAGTTCGTCGCCGGCCACGCGCCACGGCGAGGTGCCCGGACGGTCTTCGGGCCCCTCTGAAATCGCGGCACCGGCTGGTGGCGGGCCGCGCCGTCCCGCGGCGCCGCGCCCGGCGGGAGCGGCTGCCGGAGGCACGCCGAGGCCAACGGTGGTCATAGAGTCAACGAGGCCGGGATAAACGGTGAGGCCGTGGCCGTCGATGATCTCGGCGGCCGGTGGAACGGAAACGTTTGTTCCCACAGCCTGGATCAGGCCATTCGCGATGACGACGGTGCCGTCGGCAATCATCGGCCCGGAGACGGGAACGATTCGGGCATGCTCGATGGCGAAAAATGGAGGCTCATCGGCATGCGCCGCGGGCCAAGGAACAACAGCAGCGGCCAGCGCAAGGCAGGCGCCGACGGCGAGAATCCACGAACGAACGTGGCGGGCTGGCATCGAACTCCTTTCCGGGCTCATGCCCTACGCGAGCACGAGATAAGGGATTTACAGCACCCCCTGGGACTAATGTGCCGGGATGCTACCGGTGGCAGCGACGTGCGTCAAGCGGGAAAATCGCGCGGAGAAGAGAAAGCAATAGAGGGGAACAAACCTTCAATGCCGGCGGGTTGCACGCGCACTTCAGGGGCGCAAGTCGCCCAATTGTCACATGCGCAGATTTTCAGGCGGGAAGCAAACGACCCTTCACGACCGATCCGGCGAAGTCTTCATCCGCGTAGCACCAGACCCACTGTTCTCCCGGCTCGACCGAGCGAACCAGAGGATGAGCCGTTTCATGGTGATGGCGCGTGGCGTGTTTGTTCTTCGAGGAATCGCAGCACCCCACGTGTCCGCAGGTAAGGCACATGCGCAGGTGCACCCACGTGTCGCCGGTCTTCACACAGTCCTCGCAAACTCGCTTATCGGTTTCGAGGATTTTAGCTTGATCGGTATGTGCACACTTGTTCGCCATCGCCGTTCCTTCCCGTCAATTATTTCCCGTTTCGCGTTCGAGCGCCCCGCGGTCCCATTTCGCCAGGTTCGCCCCCGCTTCGTACGTGCTTTCCATGAAAGAAAGCAATGTATCGTGCGGGGAGCGGGACTGGCGCACCTCTTCGTAGCTGAGAAAGAACTCCCCGAGGCCGGAATGGTAGTACGCCGCGCCGGGAGAAACTCGTGCTTCGCGAAAACCGACTGGCTCCGGTGCCATATAGGAGTAAAACACGGCCTCGTCCACGCCCGACGCGCCGCCCGTCCAGAATCCGGCGCTTGAAACCTCATGCGAGTAGCCTTCACGCTGGACGGCATCGGCGCCGGGGCGTTCGGGCGCGCGTCGCCCGCAAAAGCGAGTCACAGCCAGGTCGAATGCTCCCCAGAAAAAATGCACCGGGCTGCACTTGCCGATGAATCGTGAGCGGAATTCCTGAAAAACCGGCGCGATCGAAACGAGCGCGCGCCAGAATTGCGTCGCCTGTTCGCGGTCGTAAGTCTTGTGAACCTGATCCTCCGCAAAAGGAATCGGATCCGGCACTTCGTCCGGCTGGGGATGGAATTTTGGTTCGATGCCGAGCGAGCCGAGCGTGGCCATCAATTCCCCGTAAAAATCAGCCACCGTACGCGGGGCGAGCGGCAGCCGCTTCACCCCGCCGCCGCTGGTTTCAATCACGAGTTGATGATCGATGAAATCAAACCCTATCTCGAAAATTCCGCCCAGCGATGGAATCGAAGAGGTGGTGAGCCCGCGCGGCGAAACGTACAGAGTCACGTGCCACCAATGATTCAGCGGCGGGCTGAGCGCCATCCGCACCTTGCCCACGATTTGTGTCCACATGTGCAGCGTGTCGCGAGTCTCTTTCCACTCGGCGAGCGGAAGACGTGGCCATGCGTTCGTGAAGTCTGGGCTCATCGCTCCAAGGTAAAAAGGACCACTTTATAGATGATCTCACAGCCGCTTCGATGCACGCTTCAGGACGGTTCCGGCCGCCCTAGATCAGTCAAAGCGCAATCCTCTCCCTTGTCATCCGGAGCGCAGCGAAGGACCCCGTCCCAACGTCCACGTGCTCTACTTCCCCTCACCGCGTTATTCGAACCCCACTTTAGGGGTCGTCAGTTCTGCGGCTTTGCCGGTGGCACCTCGCGCATCGGCATGGAGCACAAGTCCTCGATCGGCTGCCCGGCCGTGTATTCGAGTTTGGCCGGTGGCTCGCAGCCTTCGACGCGCGTGAACATCAGACTGGGCTTCTCCGTCGCTTCCTTTTCCGCTACCGCGGTTACCGGTTTCAGTTCTGATTTCATCTTCTCGAAAGCGGCCGTCTGAATGATCAGATGGGGTTTGGGCGGCAGGAAGATGATTTCGCGTTCCGAGTCCACCATCCTCTGGTAGAAGGGCGGATGCGTGCGGAACCAGCTGACTCCGTTCACGTAGCCCTTCTGCGTGGCCATCTTGTCGAAAAACTTGATGAAGCCGGCCGGGTCGTAGCCCGAATTCCACGCGTATTGCGCGCCGAGTTGGTCGGCCTGGAGTTCGTAATCGCGGCTGACGCCGAGCAGTTGCAGGTTGAGGACGAGACCGAGTCCATAGAATCCATACTGCAACGCGTAGTAAGTGCCAATCCCGGCCACGCCGCCCGTGAGGACCATGGCCGCGATCTGCGCCGCCTGGAAGAAGATCGAAGCGATCGTCGCCCGCTTCATCAGCTTGTGGCCGTGGCGCGCGGCGATGTGGGCGATTTCATGGGCCAGCACGCCGGCCAGTTCCGATTCGTTGTCGGCCGCTTCGAGCAACCCGCGCTGGACGAAGAGGTAGCCGCCCGGTAACGCGAAGGCGTTGATCTCGCGCGACTGGAGAACGCTCACGTGCAGCGGCACCTTCAGGTCCGAATGCCGGGCGATGTTCTGCGCCACGGTATTCACGTAGTCCTGGATTTCCTTTTGCTTGATTTCCGGTGGCAACAGGCCCGCGCGCTTCATCTCGTCGATGGCCCTCTGGCCTGTCTTGATGTCGTCCTGCTGGTCGGCGGCGATTTGGCGGAAGCCGATGTCCTTCACGTCGCCCCACCGCCGGTTGAGATAGGCGCCGCTCTTCAGCTCCTGATCCGCCTGGCGGTACCCGGAGGGCCATTTCTCGATCAGATCCAGTTTGGCTTGAAGGTTGTCGTAAGCGGTTGGGACGGCGTTACGGTAGAGTACCTCGGATTCGCT
>JAGWOX010000313.1 GCA_028877145.1 Acidobacteriota bacterium
TTTGTGCCGCTTGGCCGCCGCGACGACGGCCGAGCTGTCGGAGGCGGAAACGGCCGTGGACGATGCGGCGGCGCCGATGGGCGTGCCTCCCGATGGCGTCGGAGCAGGAGTTGCACCTGCGGGCCCGGGCGTAGCGGCGGGTGCGGCCATGGTCACGGCCGAGCGGCCGGAATCGGTGTCGCGCTTCAGGCGCTCGAGATCGGCGCGCAGATCGTCGGCATGCTGGTAGCGCAGCTTGGCGTCTTTCTCGATCGAGCGGTTGATGATGCGTTCGAGCTCGGCTGGGATCTCGGGATTCAGGCGCACCGGCGCCACGGGCGCGCGATTCAGGATCGCTTCGAAGATTTCCGCTGAGGTCGCTCCGGAGAAGGCCTGCCGGCCTGTGGCCATCTCGTAGAGCACCACGCCGAAGGAAAAAATGTCGCTGCGCGCATCGACCACGCGGCCGCGCGCCTGCTCCGGAGACATGTACGCGACGGTGCCGAGAGCAACTCCGGGACTGGTGAGATTCGCTTCGGCTACGGTCGGAGCGCCTTCCAACGTCGCCGTTTCGCTGCCGCCGGCCGGCGTCACCACCTTCGCCAGCCCGAAATCGAGGACTTTCGCCTGGCCGCGTTCGGTGACGAAGATGTTGGCCGGCTTGATGTCGCGATGGATGATGCCTTCGCGGTGGGCGGCGTCGAGCGCGTCGGCGACGCCGATGGCGAGATCGAGCAGCGTGTCGAGTGGGAGCGGGCCCACGGCGATGCGGTGCTTGAGCGTGAGGCCCTTCAGCAACTCCATGGCGATGAAAGGCCGGCCTTCGTGCTCGTCGATGTCGTAGATCGTGCAGATGTTGGGATGGTTCAGGGAACTGGCGGCGCGGGCCTCGCGCTGGAAGCGCTCGAGCGCGGCGTGGTCGCCGGCGACGTTCTCCGGCAGGAATTTCAGCGCGACGGAGCGGCCCAGCTTGGTGTCCTCGGCCTTATAGACGACACCCATCCCGCCGCCGCCGAGCCGTTCGGTCACGCGGTAATGCGAAAGGGTTTTGCCGACAAGAGAATCGCTTCCGGCCATTGGGCAGGCATGTTATGCGCGTGGGCAAGGCATGTCAATCACAGACGGGAGACGGGAACCGTGCACGTGAAGCGGCGGGAAGATGGCTCTGCACCGCCTCGGGACGGATGATCTGCGTGTCGCTGGCCCTGGGGACGTTGTGCAGTCAAAGGCTTTCGAGGCCAACATCCCTTTTCGCGCTAAGGATGTATTTGCCGTCCGGCGAAACGGCGGCTCGAGCGACCTCGCCGGAATTCGTTACCTGGCTGATGTGAAATTCTGAAAGGGAGCCGCTTGCGCGGGAACCGAACGCGCCAGAAAGCTGTAAAGGCCCATCCCGCACCCGCGAGGAGAGCCATCAGGGCCAGAGTTGCCGCAATCACGCCCCAGGTGCTCCGTCGAGCGGCCGGGGACGCGGCGGTCGCGGCGGAACTGCCGGACGGAGAAGGCGGGGGCGGATCCGCCTCCTCCGTCCTATTCGTGACGCAGCGCGATGATCGGATCGATGCGCATCGCACGCCGCGCCGGCAGCCAGCAGGCGCCAAGCGCGGCGAGCGCGAGCACCGCAACCGCAACCACGAAACTCAGAAGATCGAAAGGGCTCACCTCGAAAAGCAGGCTCGAAAGGAGGCGGCCCAGCGCGAGCGAGGCCGCCGCACCTATCGCAACTCCAATGCCGACGAGCGCAGCGCCCTCGCCCATGACCAGGCGCAAAATCTGTTTCGACTGCGCTCCGAGCGCGACGCGAATCCCGATCTCCCGGACGCGCCCGGCAACCGAGTAGGCCAGGACTCCGTAGAGGCCTACGGCCGCCAGCAGGATCGCGATTCCGGCAAACAGGCTGAGCAGGACGGTGGTGAACCGAGGCTGTGCGGCGCTGGACGCCAGAACCTGCGGCATCGTTTGAAATTCGGATAGCGCCTCTTCGGGATCGATGGCCGATACTGCGGAGCGCAACGCCGAGGCGATTGCGCCGGGCGCGGCCGTGCCGCGGACGACCAGATTCATCTGGGCCGGACCAAGCTGCGCATAGGGCATGTAGTATTCCGGCGCTGGAGCGAAGGAGAGAGCGGCATCGCGCACATCGCCCACGATTCCCACAACTCTCACGTCCGTAGGCCGACCGTCGAGCCTGAGGACGAGGAACTGCCTGAGCGGGTCGAGGCCCTGGAAATAGCGTTCGACGAAATGCCGGTTGACAACGGCAGCCAATGGGCCGCGCGAATCGTCCTGCTCGGAAAAGGAGCGGCCGCCCAGCAGGGGAATCCGCATCGTGGCGAAATAGCCTTGGGTGACGACGCGGAAATTGGCGTCGTTCTCATCTGCCGTGTCGATTGGCGACTGGCCCTTCACCAGAAACGAGTTGTCGTTGTACTGACCGGAAAGGGGAAGCTCGGAAATTGCCCCGGCGCCCTCCATGCCGGGCGAGTTCTCCAGCCTCGTGAGGAGGGCGGCGAAGAAGTGAGCCCGTTCAACCGGCGTTGGATATTTTGCGGCGGGCAGAACGATCTGCGTAGTGACAACGTGTGAAGCGGAAAAACCCGGATTTACGTGCAGCAGCCGCCACAGACTGTGAATCAGCAGACTTGAGCCCACGAGCAACACCATCGAAAGGCTCACCTCCACGACCACCAACCCGCGCCGCAATCCGCGCTGCGACCGGCCCGCCCCCGCCCGCTCACCTTCCTTCAAGTTTTCGGCTGTGTCGTTGCGTCCCGTCTCCGATGCTGGCGCCAGACCGAAGAGCAGGCCCACCAGCAGGGAAACGCCAAGCGTTGCGAGAAGCACTCTCGTATCGAGTTGCACGGAGGCCATTTGGGAAAGCGTCGCCGGGGCCATGGCCCGCAGCGCCCCAAGGCCCCAGTTTCCGAGGAGTATGCCGAGCACTCCGCCGCCCAAGGCCAGCATCAGGCTCTCCACCAGCACCTGGCGAAGCAGGCGGAAGCGCGTGGCGCCGAGCGCCTTGCGGATCGCGATTTCATGCCGGCGGCCCGCGGCGCGCGCCACGAGCAGGCTGGCGACATTCGCGCACGCGATCATAAGCACGAGCCCTACCGCTCCCAGCAGCACGAACAGGGCCGGCGCCATGTCGCCGACCAGAACCTGCTGCAACGGCTCGAGCCGCATGCTCCAGCCCTTGTCCGTAGCCGGATATTGCGCGGCCAGTCGGCTGGCGATTGTGTTCATCTCCGTCTGCGCGGATGGAAGATTCACTTTCGGGTCTAACAATCCAATCACTCTCAGCCAGTGCGCGGTTCGCCTCTGCGCTCCTGGATTCAATAAAGGAATTGGAAGCCACATATCGGTTTGCGCCGGGAAATCGAACCCCGCCGGTGCGATGCCCACGACCTTCACGCCCCGCCCGCCGAGTGAAATCACCTTGCCGATCACACCAGGGTCGGCTCCAAATCGTTGCCGCCACAGGCCCGCGCTC
>JAGWOX010000314.1 GCA_028877145.1 Acidobacteriota bacterium
GGAGTGCGGCGCGGGCGCGTGATTGAAGGCAGCGTGCTGCAGGACAGGGTGGAAGCGGCGAAGCAGGCACTGAACCGGCTATCGATCGAAGTGGGAGAGACGCACGCGATGATGATCTATCGGGGCGATCGAATCGCGGTGGAGATGCTCCACCAGATCCGGAGGAAGGCTCGTGGCTGAGGCGCAGGCCAGTCTAGTTTCAAACGTACCGATGTATCGGGTGGGGCTTGCCGGCCGCGGGATCGCGAGCGGGCGAGCGGTTCGGGTGATGCGTCACGACGCACGGAAGGGCGCGGAAAAGGCCGCTCCCACGCACGAAAACCCGGAGCAGACGGCCACAGCCGACACGAACGCAGGCGATGGGCGGAGAGCGTACAACCGGGAATACATGCGGCTGTGGCGGAAACGGAACCAGGAACGGTATCGGATTTATAACCGCGAATACCAGAGAAAGCGGCATGTCGAGAGAAAGATTGCAAGGATTCTGAAGGCGCCGGCGGAAGAACGAAACTTGTGCGGGTATGGATGCGGACGGGCGGCAGTTGAAACGATCGAGCGGATCGACCCTCGCACGTGGAAAGCTGTGCAGATTCCGTACTGCGGACACTGCTGAAAAATCCATTCGAGCCATCCGGAAAACTCCTGACAGACTAGATTACGAGGCGATGCCTCCCGTGGGTGCGGTTGCAAATGGGAGCGAGAAGCAGCGCGGACAAGGCGGGACTGGAATGAGTTCGGCGGCCGGGCGGGAGCGGCTGGTTGGGACAGAGATGGGAAGGCTGATAGAGACTCGGAATATTGACTCGGGGTCTTCCCTGCCAATTCTTGGATCCGCGTCGCGAGGGGCGAGTTCGACAGGCCATGGAGGGTGAATCGGAACGCAAGCATGACGCCTCTCGGGAGACAACGCTGAGTGAAGCCAGTCGTGAACGACTGAGCAGGCCCTTGTGCCACCCGGAGAAACTGGCGGAGTACGAAAGGATCACCGGGGAAGATCTGAAGGAGAGCGATCCGCTGAAGTGGGGCGGTTTCATTGCGGCAGCAAAAGCGGACCACGCGGTGAGGAATCCGAGTGGAACGCGAATCTTGAAGGAATTGTGCGAGGCCAGCGAACGGCCGGAAAGCGAGACGGCAACCAAGGCCTCGTTTGTAATAAGTCTGAGGGGACTACCGCGAACGAATGCGGTGACCGGCGTGGCGCCGCTTGAAACGGAAGCGGGTGAGGGAGTGCCCGAGGCGGCGCTGGCTGATCTTTTTCGGCCTTCGGCCAAGCAGCGGCAATTTCTGGAGACTATCGCCAAACAGCGATTCGTGCTGTATGGCGGGGCGATGGGTGGAGGGAAGAGCTACATCCTGCGGTGGTGGCTGGTCGCTTACCTGATCGATCTGGGGATGCAAGGAATCCGAGGCGCGCAGGCGGGGCTTTTCTGCGAGGACTATCCGGCGCTCGAGGACCGGCAGATCAGCAAGATTGAGAGAGAGTTTCCCCCCGAGCTGGGGCGGCTGAGGAGGGGGTCGTCGCGAGAGTTCGTGTTGAGGCCGGAGTGGGGCGGAGGGCGGATCGCATTCCGGAACCTGGACGATCCTTCGAAATACCAATCGGCGGAATTCGCGGCTATCGCTGTCGACGAGCTGACGAAGAACTCACGCCCGACGTTTGATTTTCTGCGGACACGGCTGCGATGGCCGGGCGTGGCGATGCCACGATTTGCGGCGGCGACAAATCCGGGCGGGCGCGGGCACGGGTGGGTAAAGGCTCTTTGGGTCGACCGGAAATTTCCGAAGGAGCTCAAGCCGCTGGCGAGGGAGTTCGCTTTCGTGCCGGCGCGCGCCGAGGATAACCCGCACCTGACGGAAAGCTATTACGAGGAACTGAAGACCCTGCCGCCGGAGCTGGCGAAGGCGTACGCGGAAGGGCGATGGGATATCTTCGCGGGACAGTTCTTCGACGTGTTCGATCCGGCGCGGCACGTGGTGCGGGCGGAGGAGATACGGCTCGAGAGTTGGTGGCCGCGGTGGATTTCGATCGATTGGGGATTCGCACACAACTCGGCGGTGTATTGGCATGCGGACAGCGGGGAGACACTTTACACGTACCGGGAACTAGTGGCGAACCGGCTGACGCCGCGGGAGCTGGCTTTTCGGATCGCGGAGCGGTGCGAAGGAGAAAAGATAGATGCGATTTATCTTTCGCACGACGCGTTTGCGCGGCGAACGGAAGAAAAGACGGCGGCGTTGCAGATGGCCGACGTGCTGCGGGAGAGAAAACTGCCGGAACCTGCGCCAGCCGACACGGATCGCAAGGGCGGATGGATGTTGATGTACCAGATGCTGCGCGAGGGGAAATGGATGATTGCGGACAGCTGCCCAGGGCTGGTCGCCACGATTCCGGTGCTGGTGAGAGACGACCAGGATATCGAGGACGTGGCGAAGATGGACGGCGACGATCCGGCTGACGCGGCGCGGTATGGGTTGAAGGGGAGATTCGGGAGGGTGCGGAAACCGTTGGAAGAGCGGGTGGCGGAACGCGTGACCTCGGAAGATCCAACATTACGGGCTTTGCAGGCTCAGAGGGCACTGGCTGAGGAGAGGCAGGAGGGGACATTACAGCGCGGGGCTGCGGGGTTGCTACGTGGGCGGCGGCGGGTGTTGCCTTCGCAGCAGAGGTAGGGATTCGGGATTGCGCCGCGGGTGAAAAGAGCGCGGACAGGAATGTCCGCGCCACTGGGGGGCAGTAACTGGCGGGGTGGAAGGATTGGGCTGGACAACTCCGAGTGACGAAGGCGCACAGGCAAGAGTGCCTGCGCCAGTCTCGTCGGGACTCACTGCGTTCGTCGCCAAAGGCCTTGCTCAGGATGACAGGCTTCGTTTATGGGGCCATAGGTGAGGACGGCTTTGATGGGTGGCAAGGAATTGTGGAGAGGCCGCAGCCAGGAGTGGCGGCGCTACTGAGGGAGGAAGTGATGCCGAATTACAACGCGCAGAATCCGCCCTACGCGGTTTATCCGGGCGATGTGGTGTATCCGTTCAACGATGAGACGCCGGCGGCGGGGCAGGCGAGCCAGCAATATGCCATTGCGGGCGCCTACGACGGCGCGGCGGGAGGCGGGAGCGTGGTGCGTTTCGACATCAGCTACGCTTCGGCGCCGACGGCGGTGTCGGTGGAGATTCAATCGGCTATCGACGACGCCGACGCGAATTATTTCACTGAGTACACGTCGACAAACACGGCGGGCGAATCGGTGAAGCTGACGAATTTTCGCGGACGGTTCGTACGGGCGAAGCTCGTTTCGCAGACAACGGGCGGCGCGATCACGGTGAGGCTGGAGCGATGAGACTGGCGACTCGGTTGGCGGGGCTGGTCCTGCTGGCGACCTTGGGCGCGGCGGCGCAGCAATCGACCTACGTTGCGCCGAACGAATCGAAGGCGCACGCAGGAGACGCGATCGAGTTCGTTTCCCCAGC
>JAGWOX010000050.1 GCA_028877145.1 Acidobacteriota bacterium
GTCCAGGCACTGCGGCACCCAGCCCATCTGCCGCCGCTCCGGCTTCCGCAACCGCACTGCACCCCTCGCTTCGCCCACTGCCACTTCCTCTGGTTGGCTCATGAACCTCTTATACCGATAAACCAAACCGAACGCACGAAAAAGTCACACACTCTGAGCGAAGCGAAGGACCCCGAACGCACCGAGGCAAAACTAGCCACGGGTCCGACGATCCTGAAGAGGCCTTCGTTCTGAGGAATACGGTTTACGCCTGTAGCCTACTGCTCTCTCAGCGCCGCAATCGGGTCCACCCGCGCCGCACGCCGCGCGGGCACGTAACAAGCCGCCAACCCCGCCGCCACAATCAGCGCCACCACCGCCACAAACGTCAGCGGATCGGCAACCGAAACGCCGAAGAGCAAACTTTGCAGCAGCCGCGTCAGCGCCAGCGCCCCGGCCACGCCCACCGCCGCGCCGGCCACGATCACCCGCAGCCCCTCTTTGGCGACCATCCGCACCACGTCTCCTGTCTCCGCGCCCAGCGCAATGCGAATCCCGATTTCCTTTGTCCGCTGGGAAACCAGGTAGGAAACCACCCCGTAAACGCCCATCAACGCCAGGATCAGCGCCGTCAACGCAAACGCCCCGAGCAGCAATAGATTGAATTGCCGGTCCGCGACCGTGGCCGATATGACGCCGCCGATCGTGTCGAAGCGCACCGGCAAATCCGAGCGCAGCTCATGCTCGATCGAGCGTGCGATCGGCACGATCAACCCTGCGGACCGGCGCGTGTGCATCACCACCGTGAAATCGTTCACCGCGTTCGGCCGCTGCCGGTAATCCACGTAAAACGTGGGCGACGGATTCACGTCCAGGCTCGTGTCGCGGACGTCCCCGACGACTCCCACGATTGTGATCGGCCGCAGGTCCAGGTCCATGTTGCCGTATTCGATCAGCTTGCCGATGGGATTCTGCCCGGGCCACTGCGCTTGGGCGAGTGACTGGCTGATGACCCCGACCGGCGGCGTGTCTGCCCCATCGCTTTCGCCGAACAGCCGGCCCTGTAGCAGCGGAATCCCCATCGCCGTGAAATAGCCCGGGCTGGCAATCCGATACTCTGCGTGTCCCATCCGCGCCGGATCGCCGTGATACACGGTGAAGAGATGATTCAGTTCGTCGAGATTCACGATCTTTTCCGATCCGGCCAGTACGATGAAACCGCCGTCAGCCCCTTCCCCCGTCATCGGCAGCCCGTTGATGCCGCCCGCTTGCTCCACTCCCTGAACCGCACGCAGCCGGTTGAGTAGCGTGGAGAGGAACTGCGTCTCGTTCGCCAGTGCGGCGCGCCCGGCGGGTTGTAGATTCTGCAGATCGACATTCGGCCCAACGCCCAGCAAGTCCATGGTCACGATATCTCGCGTACGGAAACCCGGATCCACGCTCAGCAGCCGGAAGAAACTCCGGCCCAGCAAACCCGCGCCGATCAGCAGAACCAGCGTGACCGCGACTTGTCCGCCCATCAGCACCATGCGCAGCCTGTGACTCGAAGCGCCTCCGGTCTGCGTTCGTTCACCGCCCTTGAGCGCTTCCTGCGTGTCCCTCCCGGAGGCGCGCATCGCCGTCACCAATCCCAAACCGACGGCAGTCAGGATCGCCAGACCCGCCGCGAAAACCAGCACCGTCGGATGCACGCCCACTTCCGCCGCCCGCGGCAGTTTGCCCGGCTCGAGAGCCAGCAACGCGCTCACTCCCCAAATGGCCACCGGAAGTCCCAGCAACGCTCCTCCCGCGGAAAGCAGCAAGGACTCGCTGACGAACTGCGCGCTCAAATGCCCGCGCGTCGCCCCCAGAGCCACTCGCACCGCCAACTCCCGCTGTCGCCCCGCGGCCTGCGCCAGCAATAGGTTTGCGACATTCGCGCAGCCGACCAGCAGCAACAGGCCCACGGCCCCGAGCAGAATCAGCAACGCGGGTCGCGCTTGCCCAACGATCTGCTCCTCGAGCGGCACCAGTGCCGCGTCCGTCATATCGCAATCATTCCCATATTTCTGCTTCAACCGCCGGGCAATTCCCGAAGCTTCCGCTTGCGCCGTCGCCAGCGTCGTTCCGCTCTTCACCCGCCCGATCACGTTGTAGTTGTGGCCCGTACGATAAGGATCGATCGGAGTCAGTTCACGCGGCGCCCAGATTTGCGCGTGGTCCGGATAGTCGAATCCGGCCGGCAAGACGCCCGCAATGACGGCCAGATGGTTTTCGATGGAAAGGTGCTTCGAGCGGAAATCCGGCGTCCCGCCCAGATACTGCTTCCAGAATCCGTAGCTCACCAGCACCATCGGCGTCCCGCCAACGTGCAGTTGATCGGCAGGGAATCCGCCGACAAGCGGATGAACGCCCATGACGTCGAAAAATCCTCGGGAAACATGAGCGACGCGCGCCAGTCTCGGCTCGACGTCGCCCCCCACCGGTTCGAGACCGTAATCGGCGAACTCGACAAGGTTCTGGAAGCTGGTCGACTGGTCGCGCATGTCCTCGAAATCGGGATCCGAAAATGCAATGTGATGGCCCTTGGCTGTGACCTCGAAAACGCGAACGATGCGATCGGCGCCGGGGTAGGGAAGCGGTCGCAGCAGAACGCCGTAGACGACGCTGAAGATGGATGTCGAGCCGCCGATGCCGAGAGCCAGTGTCAGTACGGCGATCGCCGTAAATCCAGGCTTGCGGCCCAGCAGCCGCGCCCCATGCCGAAGATCATTCCAGAAACGCCCCACGCGATCCCCCTTCGCGCTAGGAATCCCGATTCGCCGCCCTTCATCCTGCGCTGTCCCTCAAGGATACGCATCGACGGGCCGCCATGTTCCCGCGCAGGGCTGGCATGGGAGGCTTGACGCCCTTTTCTGACACAGTCGCTCAGGAGAGTTCGGTTTATTGGCGGGAAAAGTGCAATCTACGTGCCGTTGGCCCGGCCGGAACAATCATGATGGCGGTCCTGCGGCGAAGGCATTCTTCCCAGGACGCGGGCATGAAATATCTCCGCATGCTCGCGCAGCCGGTTGCGCTGTTATGGCTCGCGCAACGCCGCCATGGGATCGATCTGTGCGGCGCGCCGCGCAGGCACGTAACATGCCGCCAGGCCCGTGACGACCACCAGCACCACCACGGCGATGAACGTCAACGGATCGGCCGCGGTTACCCCGAAAAGCAGGCTTGCGAGCACGCGTGCCAACGCCAGTGCGCCGCCGACGCCCACCACCGCCGCGGCCAGAATCACGCGCAGCCCCTCACCCGTGATCATCCGCACCACATCGCCCTTCTGCGCCCCAAGCGCCATGCGAATCCCGATCTCCTTCGTGCGTTGCGAAACCAGGTAGGAGCCCACGCCGTAAACTCCCATCAGCGCCACCAGCAGCGCCGTTAGCGCGAAGATGCCGAGCAGCAGCACGTTGAATTGCTCGTCCGCAACCGACGCGGAAACAATCTTCCGGATCGTGCCGAAACGAGCCGGCAGATCGGGTTCGATCTCGCGCTCGATCTGCCGTGCAATCGGAACAATCTCCGCGGACGGTCGCGTCGTCTGTATGACGACCGTGAAGTTGTTGGATCTGCGCTGGCGGTAGCAGGAATAGAGCGTCGGCAGCGAGCCCGCATCCAGGCTCCGGTCCCGCACGTCGCCCACCACTCCCACCACCGTGAAAGGCCGCAGATCCAGGTCCATATTCCCGAACTCGATTTGCTGGCCCAGCGGATTTTCGCCGGGCCACTGCTTGTTCGCGAAAGACTGGCTGACCACGGCCACGTGCGGAGAATCCGGTCCATCGCTCGCCTCGAACAGCCGGCCCCGCAGCAGCGGAATGCCCATCGCCCGGAAATAGCCCGTGCTCGCCACGCGGTATTCGGCTTGGCCGGTGCGCGACGGGTCGTGCGTCAGCCCCATATACACCCGCGCGAACTCGTTCAAGCTGGAAAAGGTTTCGTTCCCCCGCATCACCAGGTACCCGCCGTGCGATCCCAGCCCGGTCAGCGGCAGTGCGCTGACCACTCCTACGCTTTCGATTCCCGGCACGGCGCCCAGCCGTTGGATCAGGCCGCTGAGCACTTCCACCAGGTGCGTTTTCTCGGCGGGAGTGTCCGGCCACACGTCCAGCAGGTCCATCGTCACAACGTGGTCCGTGCGAAATCCCGCATGGACCGAAAGCAAGCGGAACAGGCTCCGTGCCAGGAGTCCGGCCCCGATGAGCAGCACCAGCGTGACCGCTACCTGTGCGCCCATCAGCAATAGCCGCATCCGGTGGCTTGACGCTCCTCCCGTCTGCGTTCGCTCTCCTCCCTTCAGGCTCTCCTGCACCTCGTCGGTGAACGCCCGCAGCGCCGTCACCACCCCCAGTCCCAGCGCCGTCAGTACGGCGACGCCGGCGGCGAATCCGATTACGCCGGGATGCACGCCAATCTCATGGGCGCGCGGCAATTTCCCCGGTTCGATCGCCACCAGTATCCGCACCGCCCATGTCGCCACCGGAAACCCAAGCACGCTGCCGGCCCCGGACAGCAACAGCGCCTCCGCGACGAACTGGCTGATCAATTGGCTCCGGTTCGCCCCGAGCGCCACGCGCACGGCCAACTCTCTCTGTCGCCGTGCGGCTTGCGCCAGCAGCAGGTTGGCCACGTTGGCGCAGGCCACCAGCAGCAGCAATCCCACCGCCCCAAGCAGAATCAGCAGAGCCGGCCGCGTGCTCCCCACCATCTCCTCCTGCAGGCGCACCAGCGTCACGCCCTTCACGTCGGCCATCTCGCCGTACTGTTGGCGCAGACGTTGGGCAACGCTGTTCGCCTCCGCCTGCGCCGTGGCCAGCGATACCCCGTCTTTCAACCGCCCAATGCCCAGCCAGTTGTGCCCGGTCGGGTATGTGCTCACGGAGGAAATTTCACGCGGAAACCAGATTTCCGTATCTCCCGGGAAGGAGAAGCCGGGCGGCATCACGCCAACAATCGTCACCAGATGGCCCGAAACGCTCAGGTGCCGCGAGCCGAAATCCCGCTCCCCGCCCAGGAACCGCTGCCAGAATGCGTAGCTCACCAGAACCGCCGGCGCTCCGCCTTCGTGAAGCTCGCTCGGCAGAAGCTCTCTGCCAAGCGTCGGCTCGACGCCCATCACTTTGAAAAAGTCCTGCGAAACCGCGGCCACCGTCGCCAGCGTGGGCTCCGTCCCGCCCAGAATCGGTTCCAGGTCGCTGTTGTATTCCGCCAGGCCGAAAAATCCGCTCACTTGTTGGCGGTATGCCTGGAAATCGGGATCGGAGAGTCGGGAATGGTCGCCGTGCTCGGTGACTTCGAACACGCGTACGATTTGATCGGGCTTGCGATACGGCAGCGGTCGCAACAGCACGCTGTCCACCACGCTGAAGATTGCTGTCGATCCGCCGATCCCAAGTGCCAGCGTCACCACCGCGATGATGGTAAACCCTGGGTTCCTCGCGAGCAGTCTTGCCCCATGGCGCAGATCATGCCAGAACGCTCCCACTTCCGCCCCCTCCGTTCCGTGGCAAGCGGCGATGTGTGTGCCGTGCTGCAGGACCGTTTGCGCGCCTTCCCTCACAAGCTCCGCGCACCCGGTTCAGCCTGCTTCACGCGGCCGAGCCGCCTCATGATCTTTCTTTGTTGAACTGGGCTTCGTTTCCCGTCGTCGCGCAGATTACGTCAAGAGCCCACCCCTGCGCCGGCCAGGGCGTTCCCCACCCGAATCCAGCCCACATCCTTCTATCAGAAACAAGGCCGCATTGCACCTACGTCCTTCACGCCATGTCGCAAACGGCACGTCGGCTCCCGGATGGAAAAAAACCGCCGTCCTCCCGCGAATCCATCACTGCCGCTTGTATCGGCCCATCAGCTCCGCCTGCGCCAGGATGTGGCCTTTCATGGCACGATCCAGTTCGCTCTGGCTCGCCCCTGCGGCGAGCCCGAGTTTCGTGTCGAGCGCATAAAGCCGGAAATAGTAGCGGTGTGCGGGGCCCCTTGGCGGGCACGGCCCTCCATACCCGATGCCCCCGAAATCGTTGCGCCCCTGCCGCGCCCCGCTGGGCAGTTCCTTTTGCTTGGGGAGATTCTGCGGAACCTCGCCCGTGTTCTCCGGCAGATCGTACAGCACCCAATGGATGAACGTGCCCATCGGTGCGTCGGGATCCTCCGTCACCAGGCTGAAGCTTTTCGTCCCCGCCGGAGTCCCGTCCCACCGCAGCACCGGAGAGATGTCCTCGCCGTCGCAGGTCAATTTTCGTGGAATGTCGCTGCCCTCTTTGAATTGGGGGCTTTCCAGCGCAAACCCCATGGCCGCTCCTTTCCGCAATCCAGCGCTCCCAAACGCGGAGGATTTCGAGCTGAAATAGAACAGAAAGATTCCCGCCGCCGCGACCCCGATCACCGCCGTCACAAAAACTCGAAGGAACGCTCCTCTTCGCACGAAAATGATTCTCCTTCCCCGCACCGGTAGCCACGGTCAGCGCCTTCCTGGCCGTGGACTTTTGAATTCCGCCCCTCCCCGATTCCTGCTTCCTCAAGAAGAAATAATCCGAAACGGCGGCAATCGCCGCCCCACCCTCGCTGCGAACGGATGCTCGCTGATCTGTCCTTCAAACCGCGCCGCCCATCGCCCCGCAATCGCCGTATCGCAGGAAGGGCAACGCCCGTTCGGCGTCAGCCGATAGCTGAGGATTCGATATCCATACCGCTCAATGAGCAGCTCCGCGCAGCTCGGACACCGCGTATTCTCAAAATCGCCTACGCATCCGGGCAGGTTCCCCGCGTAGACGTACCGCAATCCCGCGCGCCGCCCGATCTTCGCCGCTTCGATCAGCTTCTCCGGGCGCGTGTCGTCCGGGCTGGTCATCTTGTAATCCTGGTGAAAAGCGGTAACGTGCCAGGGAATGTCCACGGAAATCCCCGCGAGAAATTCCGCCATCCGCCCCAGTTCCTCCGGCGAATCGTTGAACCCCGGAATCACCAGCGTCACGATCTCCAGCCAGAATCCCATCTGGTGAATCAGCCGGATGCCCTCGAGGATCGGCCCCAGCCGTCCGCCCAGCTGCCGGTAATGCCGGTCGTCGAAGCTCTTCAAGTCCACTTTGTAGAGGTCCACCCACGGCCGCAGGTATTCCAGCACGCGCGGCGTCGCGTTCCCATTCGAGACGAATCCGGTCACCAGCCCCGCCTCGCGCGCATGGCGAAACACGGCCACCGCCCATTCGCTCGTGATCAGCGGCTCGTTGTACGTGCTCACCACCACGCGCGCATTTCGCCGCACCGCTTCGGCCACGATCGTCTCCGGCTCGATTCGCTCCGGCAGCGCCGCGGCCGCCGGGTCCCGCAGCACCTGCGAGGTCAGCCAGTTCTGGCAATAGCTGCAATGCAGGTCGCAGCCGAGCATCCCGAAACTGAACGCCAGAGCCCCCGGATACGCATGGTGAAACGGCTTCTTCTCGATCGGATCGCATTGCAGCCCGGCCACATAACCCCATGGCACGCGCAACTCCCCGGCCCGGTTGAACCGCACCTTGCACACTCCCGCCTGCCCCGGCGGGATCCGGCATTCATGTCCGCAGGCGTAGCACCGCACCCAGCCCCGCTCGAGCCGCTCGTACAGCTCTCCTTCCCGGGTCTGTTCGTCAAGAATGTCTTTCAAGGTGGGCATAGCGGCCGCAACCACCAGGCGTAAACGGTGTTTATAGTATGCCAGAGTCGCAACCTGCCGTCAGGTGACCGCATCCTATCTCTTTAGCTTGGCCTCAGGGGCATCGGCGGGGGCCTGCTCGCCAGGCAAGACGTCGGCTGCTGCAACCCGTTATTGGCATCAACATCTGCTTTTATCGTACGATTGGCCGCTTTGGGCGCAGGCACATGTGCGGAAGCGTTCGGAGCGTTGCACGTGCTCAGGAGGGTACTGTGAAGTTGCGGAACCTCGTGCTTGCCTCTTCCATCCTCATTGCCGCCGGTCTGGTTGTCGCCGCTTACGCGCAAAAAACCGGAGACGTCCGTTCGGCCTCTTCAAAAGTTTCCAAGGGCGAGCGCGAGCCCGATGGCGCGCGTGTGCTCCGCGCCCGCGCAAACTGGTTTTATAGCCAGCGCGCCTACCCCTTGAAGCGCATCCCCGCCTTCGCCCGCGAACGCGCCTGGCAGGCCTTCCGCCAGATGCAGCAGAGCCAGCGCCAGTATCTCCAGCAGAAATACGGCACGAACTATAAACGGCTTTCCGCCGCCGCCGCGCTCGCCGCTGCCGCCGTGAATACTTCCGCCAGCTGGGCCTCCATCGGTCCCAAGCCCACCAACGACTTTTTCTTCCAGCCTTACGTCTCCGGCCGCGTCACCGCCCTCGTCGTCGATCCCTGCGACTCCACCGGCAACACCGTCTTCCTCGGCGGCGCCCAGGGCGGCCTCTGGAAAACGACCAATGGCGGCGCCAGTTGGACCCCGCTCAACGATTCAGCGCCTTCCCTCGCCGTCGGCTCGCTCGCCGTTCCGCCCAGCCCCACCTGCGTCGGAACTCCCTCGACGTCCAACACGGTTTACGTCGGCACCGGCGAGGAAAATTTTTCCTTTGACAGCTATTACGGCGCCGGCGTCCTGAAGTGCGCCACCACCGACGGCGTCACCTACGCCTGCACGCCCGACAATACTCTCGGCGCTTTCAATGCCTCCGCGCCCCTCACCCAGGATTCCGGCGGGCCCTTCATCGGCAGCCTCGCCATCGACCCGCAGAACCCTCAAATCATGCTGGCCGCCGTGCAAGGTTTCAGTTCGACCCTCCCTTCGGGCATATGGTGCTCGGCCGACGCGGGATCGACTTGGTCGCACGTCCTGCCCAACGTCACCCGCGTCGTCGGCACTGGCGTCGCGTTCGATCAGGCCGGTTTCGCTTACGCCGCGCTCGGCAATATCGATGGCGGCACTGCAACCGGCAACACCACCGTCAACGGCGTGTATATGTCCAGTGCCGCTCTCACGACGGCATGTTCGCCAGGCTTCACTCAACTCGGTGCCTTGGCGAGCCTCATCTCCGGCGGGGCTTCGTCAATGGGCCGCATCGCCATCTCTGCGTTTTCCTCCTCCACCAGCTCTTCGACGAGCGACATCCTCTACGCCGCCATCGCCCGCGCTGCCGATACCTCCGGTACGCTGCTCGGCGTCTTCAAGAGCACCAACGGCGGCTCGAGCTGGTCGCAGTTGACCGCCCAGCTCGTCAACAACGCCAACGGCTTCTGCAATGATCAGTGTTTTTACGATCTGACTATTACGATCGATCCGCACAATTCCAACGTCGTCTACGCCGGCGGTTCGGCTCCCGGCAGCGGCTCCAACGGCGAAGGCAACACGATCATCGCCTCCACAGATGGTGGCAGCACCTGGACGGACATCTCCAGCAACTCCTGCAGCACTTGTAACAGCGGCGTTCACGTCGATGCCCACGCCATCGCCTTCGCTCCCGCCGGCTCGAGCGGCGCCGCCACCAAGGTCTACGTCGGCACCGACGGCGGCTCGTGGAACAACGCAACGCCAGAATCGCCCACCTCGACGCAAGTCTGGGTTAATCTCAATCAGTCTCTCGCCCTGACGCAGATCTATCCCGGCGTCTCCAACAATCCCGCCGGATGGCAGTTCCGCAGCTTTCTCGGCGCGCAAGACAATGGCATGCAGGTCTTCGGCCAGCAGAGTGTCCCGACCCTGCCCTTGAGTTGGGACGACACGCTCGCCTGCGGCGATGGCGGCGTCACCCTCGTCGATCCGCTCATCCCCAGCACCATGTACGGCGAATGCGCCTACATACCCGGCTTTTACATCGGAGGCATCAACAAGTCGCTTATGAACGGAAACGCCGACAACGTCAACGGCGCCAACACGTTCGCCAAAGCGGATTTCGGCATCGACTTCAATGACGACGGCAACTTCATCCCGCCCCTGGCCATCGACCCCGAAGCCACCGGATCAACCGGCGACGCGCAGACGCTCTATTTCGGCACTTATCGCGTCTGGCAATCGACCACCGGCGCGGCCCTTTGGAACTCCATCTCGCCCGACGTCACCGGCGCGGCCTCGTCGAACAGCACAGTTGCCTCGCAATGTTCTTCCAATCCAGGCTTCTGCGTCCTCACCGCGCTCGCAGTTTCACCGACGGACTCCAACGAGGTCGCCACCGGCAGCAACGTCGGCGAGGTGTACCTCAGCCAGAACGCCGGTCAGGGCTCGAACGCCACGTGGACCGACGTCACCGCTTTGCCCCTGCCCCTGCGTGCGGTCACCCACGTCGCCATCGATCCCGCCAGCGCCAATACGGTCTACGCCACCTTCTCCGGCTTTTCCGGCTTCAACGGCGACAACGCGGGCCACGTCTTCATCGGCAACATTGTTTCCGGAACCACTCCATCCGTGCTCTGGACGGACATCAGCTCCGGGGCAGCATGTGCATCGCCGGCCGGCAACCTGCCGAATATCCCGGCCAACGATATCGTCGTGGATCCCGATCACGCCGGCCAGCTTTTCGTCGCCACCGACGTCGGCGTGTTCATGGGTACGCTTCAAGGGACTCCACCGGCCGTTACCGGCGCCTGCTGGCAGCCCCTCGGCTCGGGTTTGCCCAACTCCGCCGTGCTCTCCCTGTCTTTGAATGAAGCCTCTCGGACCCTCATCGCCGGTACCCACGGCCGCAGCGCCTGGGCCCTGGCTCTTGGCGATCAGCCGGCATTCAGCCTGGGCGGACTCTCTCCCGCCTCCTCCGACGCCGGAAGCGCCCAATTCACAATGACCCTCACCGGCACCGGCTTCACAGCGAGTTCGACCGTGAATTGGACGCCGCAA
The DNA here is from genome assembly GCA_028877145.1 of Acidobacteriota bacterium. Taxonomy (GTDB): domain Bacteria; phylum Acidobacteriota; class Terriglobia; order Acidiferrales; family UBA7541; genus JAKASX01. The sequence continues at coordinate 10,816 of JAGWOX010000050.1, forward strand.
GGCGGCTCGGCCACATCCCTGGCTCAAACCACGCCCCCCTCCGGTTGCGCGACGCCCACTTGCATCGCCGTTCAGGTTCCCGCGACCCTCGTCGCATCGGGCAGCCTTGCTCAGGTCAGCGTCACCGACTCCGGCAACACCACCAATTCGCTCACCTTCACCGTCACCTCGGCCAAGCCCACCCTCACGAATGTCACTCCGCAGACTGCGAGCGCGCCAGCATCGTCCAACCTGACTCTCAGCCTGACCGGCACGAATTTCATTTCGACCACCACCCCCGGACTCGCTCAGCTCGCGGCGTTCCCGTCGAATTGCTTCTCGACGAGCAACGTCACTTCCACCAGCCTCACTGCCACCGTTCAGTCGAGCTGCCTGCAATACGGCGGCATCTTCTTCGTGACCGCCGCCAATCCTCCGCCTGGCGGCGGCTCGTCAAATCCCAACCTGCTTGCCTTCGATCCCAACACGGGCAATCCCATTTGCTGCTTGCTTCACGTCACCGGCCCGGTGCCATCGAATGACAACTTCGGCGCAGCCAACGCAATCACCTCCAGCTCGTTTTCGACAACCGAGGACACGTCGAGCGCCACTGCCGACGGAGCTCCGATCCCGACCTCCTGCACGTCCGGCGCGGCCAACAACGGCGACGCCAACAGCGTCTGGTTCAAGTTCACGCCCTCGGCCAATACCACCGCCGAATTCGACACCATCGGCAGCGCCTACGACACGATCCTCTCCGTCTGGACCGGCGCCTCGACCACCACACTCGCAAATGTCGCCTGCAACGACGACATCGTCACCGGGATCGATCGCGTCTCCCAAATCAGCAATCTGAACCTCAACGGCGGCACCACCTACTACATCATGGTCTCCGCCTACGGCCTGCCGACGAGTTCAACCACCATCATTGGCGACGGCGGCAAACTCGTTTTCAATATGACCGCCGGACCCGCCCCGAATCTCTCCTTCACCTCGAGCGCTTCCGCGCCGAACCCGGCCACCATCACCGCCGGCTCGTCCTCTTCCGCCACGCTCACTCTCACGCCGCAATCCGGCAGCTCTACCGGCACCGTTTCCGTGCAGCCGTGCACCACTTCGCCCTCCACTTCCACCATCACCTGCTCCTACTCGACTTCCAGCATCAGCCTCGGCACCTCGCCGGCCACGACCACCGTCACCATCAACACCGTCGCGCGCGGCGCCCTGCCTCCCGCTCTGCCGTTCCGCTCGCCTCCGCTCGGCTGGCTCGTCGCATTCCTTGCCGCGGCGTCGTTGTTCGTCTTCTTCCTGCGGCGCCGTTCGTTCGCGCGCGGGCCCGTACCCGTTCGCTCCGGCATCCTCGCCGCGCTCGGCTTCGCTTTGCTCGCCGGCATGCTCATCTTCGAGGGTGCCTGCGGCGGAGGTACACCGAGCAGCGGCGGCACGACAGGCACACCCGCCGGCAATTACACCGTCACCGTTCCCACGTCTCCCGCCGCAACCAACGGCAACGCCAGCGTGCAGCTGACAGTGAACTGATCCGCGGTAGTCCACGGAAATCCGCGCTCTCGTCGCCCGGGGTGGCCAAAAACTAAAACTCCCGCGCGCCTTTCCGGGTGCCCCACCCTTGCGTCCTAAGCAAGGGTGGGCCGCTGTAAAGCTCCGCTCCCATCTCACACTTCCGCCCCATCCTTCTCAGCAATGCCATCAATTTGGCGTTCCTGCGACCCACCTGAGTCCGCTCCACTTGTAGCACCGGCGTTGCGCCGTTTGCATCCCGACACCGTTCAGTCGGGACCCACCGCCGTTTTTCGCCTGTTAGAATGATCAAGTCCGCCTCGCCCATGAACATAGTCCTAATCTCGACCTACGAACTCGGCCGCCAGCCATTCGGCCTGGCTTCTCCCGCCGCTTGGTTGCGAGAACGCCGCCACGCAGTCCGCTGCCTCGATCTTTCCCGCGAGCCGCTCGACGAACCCGCGATCAGCAAAGCGCACCTCGTCGCCTTCTACGTCCCCATGCACACAGCCACCCGCCTGGCCGTCGAGCTCATCGATCCCGTCCGCCGCCTGAATCCCCGCGCGAAACTCTGCTTCTACGGCCTCTACGCTCCCGTCAACGAATCCTGGCTCCGCCATCTCGGCGTCGACGCCATCCTCGGCGGCGAATTCGAAGCGGGCCTCGCCCATTTCGCCGATCGCCTCTCTTCACGTGTTCCGGTTGCCTCATCGCACAATTGCGCCGAGATAAGCCCGGCAACAGCGCCAGGGCGCTCGAAAGCAGCAACCAGTGGTTCGGAAGCAGCAAACGGGGTTTCGGAAATAGCATTCGCAGACTTGGTGAAATCGTTCAGGCGTTCGGAGGCGGCATCCGAGGATTCCGAAGTTGCCTTCGGAAATTCGGAAGCGGCATTCGAAGATTCCGAACCACCATTCGGGAGCTCTGAAACATCTCTCGGGGGTCAGGGCTTTCGCCCTGACATATCCGCAACCCCAAAGGAAGGGGCTTCAGCCCCTGAAGTGTCTCGCCCTCAGCCGGAGCCCGTCATCTCCCTAGCCCGCCAAAAATTCCTCGTCCCCGATCGCACCGGCCTGGTCCCCTTGGATCGCTACGCGAAACTCACCCTGCCCGGCGGCGGCAGCGCCGTCGTCGGCTACACCGAAGCAAGTCGCGGCTGCAAACATCGTTGCCGCCATTGCCCCGTCGTCCCCGTCTACAACGGCGTTTTCCGCATCATCCCGCCCGAAATCGTCATCGACGACATTCGCCAGCAAGTTCACTCCGGCGCTCGCCACATCACCTTCGGCGACCCCGATTTTTTCAACGGCCCCCGCCATGCCCTAGCGATCGTCCGCGCGCTCCACAAGGAATTTCCCCACGTCACCTACGACGCCACGATCAAGGTCGAGCATCTGCTCGCCCGCCAAGCCGATCTCCCCGTTCTCCGCGATACCGGCTGCCTCTTTGTCACCACCGCCGTTGAATCGCTCGACGACGCCGTTCTCGCCCGCCTCGAAAAAGGCCACACTAGAGCCGATTTTCTCGAAGTCGTGCGCCTGTTCGACGACTCCGGCTTGTCCCTCCATCCCACGTTCATCCCCTTCACGCCCTGGACCACGCTCGATACCTACGCCGACCTCCTCGATACGCTCGCCTCGCTCGATCTCACCGCAAACGTTGCCCCCGTCCAGCTCGCCATCCGCCTGCTCGTTCCCGCCGGCTCCAGGCTCCTGGAACTCGAAGAGTTGCGCCACGTCCTCGCCCCATTCGATCCCGAAAGCCTCGTCTATCCCTGGCGCCACAACGACCCGCGCGTTGATCGCTTGCAACGCGAAATCGAGCAAATCGTGAAAGCGAGCCAGTCGCAGGGCCGGGCTCGCGCCGAAACGTTCGCGCAAATCGAGCGCGCCGCGCGTGCCGCCGCGCTCGGCACCGGCCGCGATGCGATGCCGTCACGTCCGCAAGACCGCCCCCGCATCTCCCGCGCCGCCATCCCCTATCTCACCGAACCCTGGTACTGTTGAGCGGAACCCACCGGGGACCAGTTGGCCCCCATCCGCCAAGCCCGAGCAAAACTCCACCACCCCGACTCTTTCGTCTAACCTCGCGCAGCACGAAATGCGATTGTAGGGGCGACCTGCGGTCGCCCGCCTTTCTCCAGCCTCAGATTCTCGCACCAGCTCCTGAGAAACTGGCTGCCTCTTTGTCGGTTCAAGCCCCTGGTCCTTCCTCCGTGTCCTCTTTCCTTTCTCCGTGCCCTCGGTGTGAACCCTCCGTTCTCGGCCCTTGCGGCCGGGTGCCCCAGGCGCCGTATTTGCGCCTGGGGATGTTGCCTTCTCATCCCACGTGCTGGGCGCGAAGGCGTGCATTGTTCTAAAAACTCCGCCTCCGTGCCCTCTTTCCATTCTCCGTTCCACTCCAGAGAGTCCCCCACAATAGCTGTAGACATCCTACATCCCAGGGTGTAGACTCCCTACACCATGACGCCCAAAAACCGCTACCAGAACCGCATCGAACTCCTCCAGGGAACGCTCGACCTGCTCATCCTGCAAACCCTCCAATGGGGTCCGCGGCACGGTTACGGCATCAGCAACGCCATCCGTGCCAATTCCGGCTCCGTGCTCCAGGTCGATACAGGCTCGCTTTATCCCGCTCTGCATCGCCTCGAGCGCAGCGGCTGGATCGCCGCCGAATGGAAAGTTTCCGAAAACAGCCAGCGCGTGCGCGTCTATCGCCTCACCGCCGCTGGCAGAAAGCATCTCGCCGCCGAGCGCTCCCGCTGGGAGCGCCTCAGCGTGGCCATCGGCGGCATCCTGAACCCGGCGAAGAGGGAGAGCGAAGCATGAGACTCCTTTTCTGGCGCAAACGCGATCGCGATCTGCAGGACGAAATCCGTTCTCATCTCGAAATGGCGGTCCGTGAACGTATCGAGCGTGGCGAATTGCCCGAGGACGCCCTGCACGCCGCCCGTCGCGAGTTTGGCAACGAAGTTCTGGTCAAGGAAACCACGCGCGCGATGTGGGGCTGGCGCTGGCTCGAAAATCTCTTCGCTGACGTCCGCTACGGCCTGCGCATGCTGCGCAAGACTCCCGGCTTCACCGTCGTGGCCGTCGGGGCCCTCGCTCTGGGCATCGGCGCCAACACCGCCATCTTCAGCCTGATCGACGCCGTCATGCTGAAGCCGCTACCCGCTCGCGATCCCCAGCAGCTCGTTTTGCTCACTTGGCGCGCTCACCACGCTCCCGAATTCCACAATTACTCCTCTTTTGGCGACTGCCATATGCGTGTCGGAGACAAGGAGAATCCCAGCGGCTGCTCTTTCTCCTATCCGTTTTTCCAGCAAATGCAGGCGCAGATGAAAGTCTTCAGCGGTGTCACTGCTTTCTGCGGAGCGGGCCGGCTCAATTTGAGCGGTAACGGGCCGGCGAGCATCGTGCGTGGCGAACTTGTCTCGGGCAGCTTCTTCGAAACTCTTGGTGTTGGAGCCGCCTTCGGCCGCACAATTCAGCCGGCGGACGACACCGCTTCAGCCGCTCCCGTCGTCGTGCTCAGCTACGGCTATTGGCAAAGGAACTTTGGCGGCGACCCTTCCGTCATCGGGCGAACTGTCCGGCTGAACAATGTCGAATTTACTATCGCCGGAGTCACGCCGGCGCAATTTCCCGGCGTCACGCCAGGCAATGCCTACGACCTGTATGTTCCGCTCTCGCAAGCTTCCTCCTTGCGCCTGAACTGGGAAACGGTAACGGAGGATCCCGTCTTCAGTTGGTGGCTCGTGATCGTCGGCCGCCTCCGGCCTGGCGCGTCGCTCGCCCAGGCGCAAGCTGCCGCTAATGTCGTTTTTCAAAACGACATGCTTCACGCGTCGAAGCCCTTGTCAAAGGCCGCCGACGATCCCTCGATTCTGCTGCTCCCCGCCGGCCAGGGTCTGAATGGCGAGCGCGCAGAAGCCTCGATCTTGCTGTACGTCCTGATGCTCACGGTAGGTGTTGTGCTCCTGATTGCCTGCGCCAACGTCGCTGGCTTGATGCTCGCGCGCTCTTCCTCTCGCCGGCGCGAAATGGCTGTGCGCTTGGCCTTGGGCGCCGGCCGCCGTCGCATCGCCCGCCAGTTGATCACCGAAAGCGTTCTTCTCTCCGTGGTTGGTGGCGCCTTCGGCTGCTATGTCGCCTACGGCGGTGTGCGCTTCATTACGTCCGTGGTTTCCAGCGCGATGTCGCAGCCGTTCCCGTTTGTCGTATCCGTCGACTGGCGCGTGCTTCTTTTCACCGCCGCGGTCTCCATCCTCACAGGAATCCTTTTCGGGCTTGTTCCCGCACTCCGTTCCACGCGCGTCGATCTCACTCCCGCTCTCAAGAACGGTCCAGGGATCTCCGGCGCCCCGACCGGCCGCCGCTGGCTCACTCTGGGCAACTCCTTGGTCGTCGCACAGGTCGCTTTGGCGGTTGTCGTTCTCGCCGCCGCGGGACTTTTCGTCCGCACTTTGCGGAATCTCGAAACCGTGAACCCCGGCTTCGACACAAACAATGTGCTGTTGTTCGCCGTCAATCCGCAATTGCTCGATTACAAGCCCGCCCAGATTCAAAACACGTATCGCGATCTCCTCTCTCGCCTCGGTGCTCTCCCGGGCGTCATCTCCGCCGGCTATTCCTCCAGTGCTCTGTTGAGCCAAAGCCTGTGGACAACCTCGGTCCGGCTCGACCCGACGACCAAATCGAACCTCGATGTCGACATGCTGGCCGTGGGACCTGGATTCTTCCATACGTTGCGGATTCCCATGCTGATGGGACGCGGTCTCGATCCCGCCGACTATGAGACAGCTTCCCTCGCCGATGCCGCCCGCAGGGAATCTGCCAGTCGAGCTTCTGCAACTGCTACTCGCGCCAACACGGCGCCGCCTCCGCCCGTTCCTGTTCTCGTCAACGAAGCCTTCGCCCATCGCCACCTCGATGGCCGGAATCCGGTAGGCATTCTGCTGTGTGGAGGCTATAGCGCGGATCGCTACCAGGAGGAGCCGGCAAGCGAGCGGCAGGCGCCGAGATGGCAAATCGTCGGCGTGGTAGGAAACACGAAATACCCCGACCTGCGCCGGGAAATCCATCCCACGATGTATTCCCCTCTCGTGAACGCCGGCGCGCATTTCGAGTTGCGCACCGCGGCTGATCCCGCCGCGCTCATTCCCGTCGTCCGCCAGACGGTTGCTGATGTCGACAGCAACTTGCCCCTCTTCGAGGTCAAGACCCAATCCACGCAGATTCAGCAAATTCTCTTCGAGGAGCTCCTCGTCAGCCGCGTCTCGAGTTCTTTCGGCCTGCTGGCGCTCGCGCTGGCTTGCCTCGGCCTCTACGGCCTGCTCTCCTACGAAGTGGGCCGCCGCACGCGCGAAATCGGCATCCGCATGGCTCTGGGCGCCGAAAGGGGCGACGTTCACCGCCTCGTGGTCGGCCGAGGCATGGCCTTGGCCATCGTCGGCGCCGTTCTCGGACTGGCCGGGGCTTTCGGCGTAACGCGCTTCCTCGAAACCCTCCTCTACGGCGTCCGCCCCATGGATCCCCTCACATTCGTCGCGGTAGGAATGCTTCTCCTGTTGACCGCGTTCGCCGGTTGCTACGTCCCCGCGCGCCGCGCCACACGAGTCGATCCCATGACGGTTCTCCGCTTCGAATGATCCGCCCCGCTCTCGCGGCAACAGCAATGCATGCTTGACTCATCTGCCCCGTCATCCTGAGCGAAGCGAAGGATCCCGTCATTCCATAGGCAGGGCTTTTCTATCTGCTCCCCGCCACCGTTTTTGAGCGACGTTCCCACAGCATGGTAGTCTGGAACTCATCTCAACAATGACCGCTCCCATCCATCCCAAGCGCCTATTGCTTCTGGCCAGCAAGCTCGGCTATCAAACGCGCAGCTTCGCCGACGCCGCCCGCCGCCTGGGTGTAGAAGTGTTCTTCGGCACCGACCGCTGCCGCCGGGTCGAGGACCTGTGGGGCGATGCCGCGCTACCCTTGCACTTCGAGGATCCCGAAAGCGCCGCCGAAGCCTTCGCCAGCCAAGCTGCTCAATCCCCAATCGACGCCGTTCTCGCCCTCGGCGACCATCCCACGCTAACTGCGGCCCACGTCGCCGCCCGTCTCGGTCTCACCGGCAATCCCGTCGAGGCCGTCGAAAACTGCGCCACTAAATTCCGCCAGCGCCAGATGCTCCGCGCCGCTGGCTTGCCCGTGCCCGAATTCTTCGCTTTTCCCCTTGATGAACCTGTGGAATCCGTTCTGCCCCGCGTCCAATTTCCCTGCGTCGTAAAGCCGCTGGTTCTCGCCGCGAGCCAGGGCGTAATCCGCGCCAACGACGCCGCCGAATTCCACGAAGCCGTGCGCCGCATCCGTGCGCTCGTCGAATCGCCCCCGCTCCAGGCAAGCCATCGCGCCGAACTCGACCGCCTGCTCGTCGAAAGCTACATCCCGGGCAGGGAAGTCGCCGTCGAAGGCTTGCTCACAGCCGGTCGCCTGCGCGTCCTCGCGATTTTCGATAAACCCGATCCCCTCGAAGGCCCATTCTTCGAGGAGACGATCTACGTGACGCCGTCGCGCCTGCCGCTGGAAATTCAGAACGAGATTCACCGCAGCGTCGAACGATCGGTCGCCGCGCTCGGCCTCACCGATGGCCCGCTCCACGCCGAGTTCCGCATCCACGACGGCCGCGCCTGGCCGCTCGAGCTGCAACCTCGCCCGATTGGCGGCCTCTGCGCCCGCGCCCTGCGCTTCGGTCCGGATCGTATCGGTCTGGAAGAGTTGCTGGTGCGTCACGCCCTGCGCCTCCCCGGAGTCGACGCGGAACGCGAGCCCGAATCATCGGGCGTGATGATGATTCCCGTACCCAAGAGTGGAATTTTCGAAGGGACGCAAGGAAGGGAAGAAGCGCTGGCGGTGCCCGCCGTCACCGAAATCGAAATCACC
>JAGWOX010000051.1 GCA_028877145.1 Acidobacteriota bacterium
CGGGGCCGAGAGACCTCACGTGCTTCTCTCCACCGGCAAACGTTCAGTTGTCGTGAAGTTGGTTGGAAGGAAAACAAAAACGGGGCGGCGCTTTCCGAACGCGCCACCCGCCTATGCCGTGCCCGTAGGACAGGACGCCGGGTTCAGGCAGAGCGGTGCCCGGAGCCTCCCGTCTAGGTGGTGACGACGGTCATGTTTGCGCCCGCGTTCGAGAACACGTTGCTGATCGCACATCCCAGAGTTCGCATTCCGACGGTGAGAGCCAATGCGATGAGCACCATAAGCAGGGCGTACTCCACCAGGTCCTGGCCTTGTTCGTCTCTCCACAAGCGACGCAGAAGTCTCATCTTTCCTCCAAGGCCCGCCCCCTATTTCTCGCAGTGCCTCTCTTGGGAATCCAGACTACGGAATAACCGAGCGAATAGCAATGACCCAATCTTCCTATAACCGTTCCCTGACCAAATAGGCGTCGGTACCATTACATGCTGATTGGCTATTAACCAAACAATATCATTTGCCATTCGCAATTTCCCCCTAAGTAGACTGGTTGGAATCAGGTGCCGGCCATGTTGGTGGCGGCGAGCGAATACGTATCGCTGATCGCACTCGCCAGGGCGTGCATCCCGGCAAGAGCCGTCAGGGAGATGAGCACGACGAGCAAAGCGTATTCCACGAGATCCTGTCCTTGTTCTTCTTTCCACAGGCGAAGCAGGGTCTTCATCCTTCCTCCTTGAGTGTTTGCGCTCGGTCGCCGTGTGTTGCGCCCGTTGCGAACCAGAGCATAGAGGAAGCGCGGGAAAAGACCGATCCTACGATTTTCCTAAGACGGAAATACTCAAGAGTACTACCCGTCCGGTGCGTTCGGACCTGCCTGCCGGGCAACGGGACTGACACGAACAAGGAAGAGCGCCTGATGGCCATGCTCCCGAAGGCCTTTTTCTTCCAGTACGACGGTCCGGCGGGCGAGGACAGTTTCTCCGCAGGCGATGAGTATCTTGCGCGAAATTGCAATCGAGGTGACCAACCTGATTTGCATGCTCGCGGAGAAGGTTTCTGGCTAGTGCATATGCAGGGCGACCCTTGCGTCGGCAGCCTTTCGACTCTGCGCGCGAATGCCGTCCGATGTTAGACTGTTGGGCACGTACGCTGCGGAAGTGGCGGAACTGGCAGACGCACAGGACTTAGGATCCTGTGGCCGAAAGGCCGTGTGGGTTCGACTCCCACCTTCCGCACCAACGCATGCCGCACGGTCGGCGCCTCGCCTCAATTCCAGCCATGGACAGAGCGTCGTGGCCTACACAAGAGAGATCTCGCGATGAAATCCGAAGCTGCCTTCCGGAAACCCTCCTCCATCGAGAGGTTTTTCAATCGTGCGTTCGGGATCCTCGTCGGGATGGGGCTCGGAATGCGCTACAACTATCTGCTCCAGGTTCGGGGGCGCAAGACGGGCCGGCTCTACTCGACGCCTGTGAATCTGCTGGATTTCCGCGGCAAGCAGTATCTGGTCGCGCCGCGCGGGCGAACGCAGTGGGTGCGCAACGCGGAGATTTCAGGAGAAATCACCTTGAAGAGGGGAGCGAGCCGCCGCAAGTTCCGGCTGCGCCCGCTCTCGAACGAAGAAAAACCGGAGCTACTCAAGACCTATCTGGAAAGTTACGCGCTTGCCGTGCAGCGTTATTTCCCCGTGCCGGCAGGCTCGCCCTCGGAAGCGTTCGCCCCGCTTGCCGCCGACTATCCAGCGTTCGAACTCCTGCCGGTCGAATAATACCCGGTGCGCCGCCAACGTCTGGCTGGATCAACGGGCAACGGTAACACTGGCGACGAGTCGCGTCTCCTCGGAGGAATGTGCCTCCGCGGCCGGCCAGCAACTGGAAATGGCACGCTCGGCGGCTTCGACGAGTCGCTCGCGGAAACGTCCACTCAATAAATTGATATCGAAATGCAGAGCATCCTCGCATCCTGCGCGAAGCAAGGAGAACTGGCCCCAGCGCTCCCCGGATGGCATTACCAGTTCGAGAGTCAATTCCCACCCCGGCTCGTTGTGCCCCGTGCCGAATCCGTTCCAGGCGTATTGAAGACGACCATCCGAAGATCGCAAAAGCGGCGCGACCGTTCCATCCGGCGGGATCGCGACGTGCGGACTCCGGAAAGCGAAACCGTCGAAGCCGAGCGGTTCGAGCGTATCCTGCAAGGTGCGGCAAATAGCCTCGAGATCGAAGCACCGGCCCAGGGCATCAGTCCCGCGGCGAATCTGCAAATTTTCGGCGATGAAGCGCCGCGGCTGAAGCGTGCGTTGGGCCAGCAGAAAGAGCTCGGAAAATTCGGCGTAACGGAGTTGTTGAATGCCGAAGCCGACTCCCAAGCCGATCACCACCAGAACCAGGGCGATCGTGGCATGGCTGTGCAGAAGCGCCAGGCTCAATAGGCCGAAACTGGCCGTGACGCCGTAAAGCAGGAGCACGGCCTCGCGCTGGGAAAATCCGCGTTTCAGCAGCTTGTGATGGATGTGATCGTCGTCGCCGGAAAACAGCGGCTTCGCGCTCAGAAACCGGCGGGCGATCGAAAGCAGCACGTCGAGAATTGGCAGTCCCAGCGAAACCACAGGGATCGCCACGGCAATCATCGTCGTCGACTTCTGCGAACCCGCGAGCGCCACCGCGCTCAGCACGAAACCGATGAACAGGCTGCCCGAGTCACCCAGAAAAATCGATGCCGGATGGAAGTTGTACCGCAGGAAGCCCAGGATGGCTCCGGCCAGAATGATGGTGAGCAGCGAGGCAAGCGGCGAAGCGGTCAGCAGCGAAATCACGAACATGATGACCGTTGAGAACAGCGCCGAGCCGGCGGCCAGGCCATCGAGACCGTCGATCAGGTTGAACGCGTTCGTGATCAGCAGAACCCAGAATACGGTTAGCGGCAGGCCGACCCAGGGCTGCAACAAGCTTTCCCCGGTGAATGTGGAGAGGTGACGAATGCCGAAGCCATCGAGATAAAGCAGAACCGCAGCCACCGACTCGATCGTGAATTTGCGCCACGGCCCAAGCGGACGCAGATCGTCAAAAAGACCCATCGCAAGAACCACCGAGGCCGCGGCGAGAATGCCGACCGCTTTCGCGACGTGGAACGGAGGGGCGATGCGCAAAACGCGAATGCTCAAAAGAAACGTGCCGACCGTGCCCCCGAACGCGATGAAGATGGCAAGCCCGCCGATCCGTGGAACCGGGCGTCGATGAATGTGACGACCATTTTCGGGGCGATCGATCCAACCTCGCCGAATCGCGAATTGGCGCACTTCGCGCGTGAGAACGAGCGAGAGCAGTCCGCTCGCCAGAAAGCAGAGCAGATAGCTATGGGGCGCCAACGGCAGTCCTCCTCAGGCGGGCCAGCCAGCGGCCCGGTTTGAGCGGCGCACCGGCGAGAATCTCCTCCTGCTCATGTTCCTGTGGAATATCAGCGGGAGCGTTTCCGACCACTTGAGGCACCGGTAATCCATTCGCTCCGAGCAGGCCCATGTATTCGCGCAGGAGTGAATTCCAAACGTCTTGCTGCCGGAAGTGGAGCAACACGCGTCTGCGGCCGGCAGAGCCCATGCGCGCCGCCAGCGCCGGATCGCGCAAGAGGCAGGTCACAGCTTCGGACAACGCCATGGAGTCACCGACCGGCACCAAGATGCCGTTCTCGCCGTCTATCACGGCGTTCACAACTCCCGTGGCGCGCGTGGCGACGACAGGTTTGCCGGCCGCGTGCGCTTCCAGCACGACGTTCGAAAAGCCCTCGCGTAAGGTGGGTAGCAGGAGCAAGTCCAAGAGGTGGTAGTAGGGACTGACGTCATGCACCATGCCCGCTAGTGAAATGCCGGGATGGGTTTCGATGCTCCGTCGCAGAACCGGGTCGATCGGGTCGCCTTTCTCGAAATCTCCAACAAGCAGCAGATGCAGATCGGGAAAGGAATGCCGAAGGTTGTAGTAGGCGCGGGCGAGTTCCGGGATGCCTTTGTCGCGCGTGAGCCGACCGACGTAGCCGACCACAGGCACGCCATCGGGAATGCCAAGGCGCAGCCGCAGTTCGCGGGCGCGGCGTGAAGCGCAGGGACCGGGCGCGTAGCGCGCTTCGTCCACGCCATTGCAGCTTCCCGCGCCGAGAACCACGGCGCGTTCAGGAGCAACCAGACGCAGCGCCAGCGCCTTCTGCCGCAGGCTTTCGCTGACGCAGATGACGCGATGCGCCGTGTGGCAGGCGATCCACTCGGCCAGCCACAGCGCGGGACGCATCGGGCCGCGAATGGTCTCGAGTCGCAGTCCATGGAGCGTGTAGATGCGGCATGGGACTCGACTGAGCCATGCCGCGATTCCCGCGAGAAGACCGGCCTTGGGCGTGCCGACGTTCGTGATTGACGGGCGAAGCCGGCGAACGATTCGCCAGAGCCGGCAGAGGGCTACGATGTCTCGGCGCGGTGAAATACTCCGAACCATCGGCACAGCGATGGTCTTGACGCCTTCTTTCAGGCCCGCTTGTTCCAAACCCTCCCCAGGCGCCGTGACCACCGTAACGTCAAAACCGGCTTCGCGCATATAGCCAAGCTGGCCGCGCAAGAACCATTGCACGCTGAGTGGAGAAGTGCCGGCATAGAGAATGGATGGCTGCGCGGCATTCGGCTCCAGATTCTCGGAGGTGTCCTTGCTTTCGACCGGCTGTGTCGGGCGAGAAACCTCGATGGACTTCGGAACCCATTGCCCTTGGCTTGCTGCCCACACCCGCTTCCAGCGCTGCACGATTGCAGGGTCGGCAGGTAAAGCGCGATGTCGCAGGATCGCGTAGTCGAGTCCTGTAGTGATGGCTATTGCATCGAGGAGCCCTTTTGCGACTTGCTCGCAGATGGCTGCCATCGCCCGAAGAGTTCTCCCGTGCGAACACTCCTCGCGCACGACGGACCGAAGGAAGCTGCGCCGGCCGCGAAGAATTTTCTCGAGTCGCAGGGATTCTTCCCGGTATCCGAGCAACACGGCCGGCAAGGCCGCAAAACGGCTGCTGCGATAGGTGCGTAGCAGCAGATCCTGATCTTCGGCGCGAACGGCGTCGGAGCGGTAGGGATGGTCCCGAAACCATTCGGTTCGCCCGAGCCACGTCGGGTGCGCCAGGTGAAAGCCGGACTGCGGCCGCCGGCAGATCTCTTCGTGCGTGAGAGGGAGAGCGCGCGTACCGAGCACCTCACCCTCCCCGCGAAATACGATGACCCCCGCGCCGACGAGATCCACCGCCGGATTCCAGTCGAGATAAGTGAGTTGCATTTCCAGGCGTTCGGGAAACGAGACGTCGTCGCCATCCATGCGGGCGAAATATTCGCCGCGACTTAGCTTCACCGCTTCGTTTAATCGAGGCACCAGTCCCCTTTGGCAGCCGTCGGCGTGGACACGGATGCGTGAATCCACGAAGCGGCGCGCTTCGCGGAGGGTGCCGTCGGTCGAGCCGTCGTCGATGACCAGAAGTTCCCAGTTTCCGTGAGTCTGGTTCAGGATTGAGCGGATCGCCGCGCCGATTGTCTTTTCGCAATTCCAGACCGGCATCCCGATCGACACGAGAGGTGAGGAAGCGTTCATTGCGCCGGCGGTCGATGAGGGCGAGTTCAGCATGCGTGGTAAATTTCCTCGATTCGGCGAGCAATGCCCGGCCAGGCGAAGCGTGAAGCGTTGTTACGCGCCATTTCGGCCAGCGATCGGCGAAGACCGTCTTCGACAAGGCATTTCCGCAAGCGTGCCTCGAGCGCGTCGGCCCGGCCCGGCGGGAAAAAGAGGCCGCTCGCGGGCGAAATCACCTCGGGCAGACCGCCGTGTTCGCTCGATATCACCGGCTTGCCGCAGGCCTGCGCTTCAAGCGCGGCCATGCCGAACATCTCCAGTTCGCGCGTCGGCATGACGAAGATGTCTCCCATGTTGTAGACCGACGGCAGAATCGATTCGTCCACAGGCCCCAGGTAAAGGCCGCCGACTTCGGAGATTCTTCTCGTGAGCGCAGTACCCGCCAAGCTGCCAAACTGCTCGCTCGGTCCGGCCACCACCAGACGGACGTCGGACATGGTCTCGCGGAGCCTGGCGAACGCTTCAATCAATATGTCGGTCCCTTTCTGGTGACACACCCTTCCCACATAAAGCACAACCTTCTGGTCTTCCGCGATTCCCAGGGCACGTCGCCGCTGCGCGCCTCGGACGGGGTCCGGAGTGAATTGATCGAGATTTACACCGTTGTGGAGGACGTGAATCGGTGCTGGATCTGTCTGCCAGTAGTGCTGAAATCCGCGCCGGCAAAATTGCGAAACGGGCAGCAGGCAGGAGAATCGCCTCAGCGCGCGCCGGTACCACCAGAAAAGCGGGGTCCGCTTTCCACGGCGGAAGAAAAAATTGTCGAACGAGAGGATGGTCTTGGCGCCGAGCCCACGCGCCAGCGTTGCGCCTTCGGGAAGACTGTGGAAGTGAAGCAGGTCGGCCGGCTCGGCGGTCACCTCGGCGATGGCCTTTCGCATGTATTCGATGTCGCGTAGGGGCATCCGGCGCCGGCACGCCAGAGTGCGGATTTCCACGCCGTCGAGCGTGGTTCGGCGCGCCCTTTCGCCCGCGGAATAGAGAACCACGGTGTGCCCGCGCGCGGCCTGGGCACGCGCCAATTCCAGCATTCGCCGCTGGATCGCTCCGCCGAGCGGGTGCGGTATGGGCAGCGCGGCAACACCGAGGTGAGCGATTCTCAGGCTATTGGCCATCTTCAACCGCCTTGTAGGCGATCACGACGACGGCGCAAGCGGGTCCGGATTCTCCGTGCGATTCTGCTCGCTGAGCCAACCAGCGGGACATCCGATTGACGCCGAGGTCCTTGACTCCCGGCGGCAGCAACTTCGACGCGGTTCGCCCCAGGACGACTGCCGCGCGGTATCGACCGATCCCCAGCGCGCCCGGCGCGTCGATGCTGTCCCAGAATCGGCAGGCTGCGCCCGAAAGATAAGGACGGAACTCGATCCGCTGGAATCCCGCGGCGCGCAGTATCGCCTCCCACTTCTCCTGCGTGAAGAGATTGATGTGAACCAGCTGCTGTTGTCGCATCTCCGCATACCAGCGCCAGGAGAACAGCAAATGGTCATTCATCTGGATGAGCGGAACCGTCGCCACCAATTTGCCGCCGGGCCGTAACCCGCGCCAGCAGGCCACAAGCACCCTCTCGATGTCCGGAATGTGCTCCAGGACGCAATTCGCATAAATCGTTCTGTATTTCGGTTCCAAGGCGGACAGGTTCCGCGCGTCCCCGCAGCGCAGTTCGGCGTAGAGCCGGCCGGAGATGCGGCGACATTTGTCGATCGAGCGAGGATTTATATCGATGCCCGCGTCGATTTCCTTGAAAATCAGTGCGCTCAACCGTCCATCGCCGCAGCCGATCTCGAGGATGGGACGCTCATACTCGATCTGCTGCAAGGCGCGAACCTCCAGAGAGCGCCAGAAGGCCTGCGATGGCCACTTATAGATTCCGAGCGTGGCTTTTATTTCGTCGCGCATAGCAAGCGAACTCCTCTCGTCAGCGCCGTCCCCAGTGAAGGGGCAGATGCGCCGTGCCTTCGCCTCGGCCCCTGGCGGCCAAGGAGTTCGGCGTAGAGTTTCAGGTGACGGTCGGCCATCGCGTCGATCGAAAAACGCCGGCGAGCCGATTGGCTCATCGATTCGCCAAGTGAAGAGAACCATTCGTAATGATCGAGAACGCTTCCGATAGCCGCGGCGAGTTCAGCGGAATTTCCGGGTGACACGAGCGACCCATACCCCGCCAACTGTTCGCGAATCCCGCCCACGTCGGTTGCCACCACCGGCGTTCCGCACAACATGGCTTCGGCAATGACGCACGGCAGCGATTCGGCGGCGCTCGGCAGAACGAAAACGTCCGCGTGCTGATAGAGACCGGCGAGTTCGAAAGGCGATTTCGCTCCCAGAAAACGAACCTTGTCGAGCAGGCCGAGCGATGCAGCCAGGTTGCGCAGGGGAATTTCGAGCGCCGGATTTTGATAGGCGAGATCGAGTTCGACTGGAGCGCGAAGGCGAGCGATCGCCCGCAGCAGCACGTCGACATTCTTCGATGCGATCAGCTGTCCCACGAAAAGCAAACGCCACGACCGCCGACTTCCGCCGGAGCGCCTGCGCGCGCAAGAGTAGACTGTCGTGTCGATCCCATTGGGGATCACTGCATGCATAGCGCCAGAGAGTTGGTATCGGCGGCTTTCGAATTCCGCCTCAGCCTGTGAAAGTGCGACGACGGCGTCGGCACGGGCCATAACGAATCGCGAAGCCAAGTGCCGCCGATAAGGGACCCGCACGCCGGCGAGTGCGGAGCCGTCGTGACTCGTGTAAACGAACGCGGCACGGCTTGTATCGACGGCGGCACGCAAAGCCCCGTAGCCGAGGTGATGAACGTGAATCACATCGAAGGATTGTCCCGAGAGATCTGCGTGGTGACTGAAGGCTTTGACCGAATGGCCGCGCTTCTTCAGTCCGGCCTCGAGTGTGGTTTCCGGCGTGTGAAGAACCGAAGCGCGATACCGGGCGTCTTTGCCATAAATGCCACCGATGAGCGCAATTCTCATCGGCGAACCTCGCCGGCCATTTTGAACGCCAATCCGCTGGCGCGCCCCGGCGCCGGTTTGCACGGCGCCAAACCCTGCGTTCGGAACATGAAGAGGTAACAGTAGAGAGGCCAGCCAAAGTAGACGAAAACCTGGCTGACGACTGAGGCGCTACCAAAAATCAGAAAGAAGGTCCAGATAGCGAAGTATTGCCAAATGAAAATTTCGATGGACGACCGGGCATTTTCGAAGGCGGACTGCAGCTTGTGCGCCGCCCAACCCAGCAAGCAGAAGCCGGCGAGCACTCCCGCCCAATGAAAATCGAGAAACAACTCGCCCACGAAGGGAGCGATCTGGTCCGCAACGTTGCTGTCGCCGTAAATCAGCCGGTTGTAGATTGCTGTTCCGCTGCTCTGCCGGAACGGCTTGCCCAGGATGGGCACCGGAGACAGCACTGAGGAAAGCACCACTTGGCCCCAGCCGGGACGTGTGCCCCATCCGCCCTGTTCAAGAAAGAAACCGAGGAATTGCGGCGCGCCGGCGTAGACTTGGAACACTTCCGCGAGGTCGATCTTGCCGGCCAGGAACTCGCGCGCCCGGGGATCGGTCGCAAGCTGCCGCAGCGTGAAGTCACTCGAGCGAAACTCTCCGTAGAAAGGCATCAGCGAGAGAACCAGGAGCAAGGCTGCGCTGGAGAAAGCAAGCGTGCGGCGCGGAAATCGCCGCACCCCGCTCAGGATCACCGCGACCATCGCCACGAGCGGCACTACCATCGCCCCGCGGTTATAGCGGAACGTGGCATCACAAAGGCAGACGGCCGGAATCGCGAACAGGGTCACAATTCCGCTCCAGACTTTGACCCGACGATCGCTGGCCCGGTCGAGCCAGCGGCACCACAGGAGAATCAGCGCAAAGCCCAGAAAGGGCCGCAGAAACAGCCCCGCGGCCACACTGAACTTAGCCGGGACTGTCGGAAGCCTGTCCAGATATCGGGAAGGATTGGAAAAGTATTGCCGCAGTGCCGCGAAATTCCCGAAGGTGAAAACCAAACCGGCAAGTCCAATAGCCGCATTCATGCCGATGTATGCCAGCGTGGGCGAAGCACGCTCCGCGAGCGTTTTTGCTTGTGGCGAGAGATGGTAGGGTTGACCTGCGGTCGCCCTGCGGAGGCGGTCACGTTCTCTCACGGCTTGCGAGCGACGCCAGAAAAAATGGTAAGCCCCTGAAAAAGCCACGAACGCCGCCACGTTGATGAGAATTGCCAGGTTGATGGCAAACGCGGAAGGCAGCGCCGGCAGTACGCCTGGAAGCGGTCCGAATACGAGCAGCGAGAGCGGCAACAAAACCAACTGCAGAAAAAAGACGAACAACGCCCAGTTCCAGGGACACAACGGCGGGCGCTCCACGGGCCTGCAGCCCGGCAGAAAGCATTGGACCTGGAAAAATATCAGCGCGGATACCAGCGCGGCCGGATACCGGTTTTCCGCCCGTGCGAAGACGAACGCCGCCGCGACGGCGAGAAAGGCCAGAAAAGACCAGGTGCGCGACCGGGCCAGCCAGGAACGTCGCCAGCAGCCACTGGTTTTTGACCATGGAAGCGCGGCACTCGAGTGCGTCAGTGCAGATGGGCCGCAGGTGTCCATGGCGGTCATGCCACAACTCCCCAGCAACTCTTCCGGCGCGTGACACAGAGGAAAAGGAAAAGCCCCAGACTCGTGATGCTGAACGCCAAACCATAAGCCGACGCCAACCCGAGCGCGCCGTAGCGCGGAATCAGTATCCAGGCGAGTCCCACCAAGCTCCCTACCAGAACCAGATCGAACGCGAGCCGCCACCACATGGCTCGAGCGGCCACCAGTGGCTGTCCGAGAACCGTGTTCAAAGCTCCCGGCAACGCGGCGAAGGCGAGCACGACCAGAACAGCCCCGCCCTGGCGGAATCCGTGACCGTAGATTGCAAGAATCGGTGAGGCAAAGAGAGAGACGAGTAGCGCGGCCACCAGAGCCAGGCCGGTGTTCACGAGCAGATTGGCGCGGAACACGCCTCGGAACCCGCGTCCGTCACCTTCGCCGTAGAGACTTGCCAGAACTGGCAGCGTGGTTGTCGAAACCGAAGTCGGCACGAACAGAATCAGCAGCCGCCACTTGTCTGCTGCGGTATAGAGCCCGAGCTGTGCGTAGCCATGCGGCTGGCGGACGAGCAGTGCGCTCGAAAGCCAGAGTCCAGGCGCCACGATCACGGACGCCAGAAAAGCCGGCAGGCTGAATTGATGGAGGATCGGCCATTCGCGGCCGCAACCCTCTGTCATCCGCGGCACGCCCGCCAGGGAACATTCGCGCGCGAGCGCCCGTTGGTTCAGAAGCCAGGTGACGCCGAGCGCGGCCACCATGCCGATTACCGCCCCGGCCAGTCCATCGCTCAACACGCCCAATGCGATCAGGGGAAACGAGAGGACGCCCGACCACAAATTCACCCGCGCGATCGTCGCAAAAGCCTCGAAGCCGGCGAGCGCTCCCGTCTGTGCGCCATTGATCGCGCCGAAGAATACCAACCCCGCTCCCAGCGTCAGCGGTTCCGCCAGAGAGGGCGCAGCGAGAACAGTTCTACTCAGAAACGACGCGGCCAGGATCAGCGCCGCCGCCATCGCCAGCCCCGCACAGAAAGCGGCCGTCGCCGATAGGCGCAGAATCCGCCCCGCATGTTCCGGATCGCTTCTGCGAAACTCGGCTACGTATTTAGTGGCCGTCAGTCCCAGACCAAGCCCGGCAAAAACGCCAAACATACCCACGGTGCTCTGAATCATGCCCAGAGCGCCGAAGCCCGCTTCGCCCAGTAACCGCGCGCAAACAACGGAAGCAGCGAGCAGGGATCCGCGCGAAAGAGTCGCGCCGGCGAGCGACCAAAAAGCGCCGAGGGCAAAGCGGGCGCGAAGAGAGCCGCTCGGCAAAAGAGCCTTCCGTTTGCTCGCCGCCCAATGCTCGAAAACGCCCGCTCCCTCACCCACGGGCGCCCTCACCCTGTGCTGCGCGATAGTGGTGGTAGTGCGCGTAGTTTTCGTCGCGCGGGAGGTCTACGTCATTCAGGACCACACCGAGCACACGAGCGCCCACGTCGGAAAGGCAAAATTGTGCTCGCTGCACGAGTTCGCGCGGCGTTGCCCCGCCCTTGGCCACCAGGATGGCGCCCTCGACCATCGTGCCGAGAATGCGCCCGTCGGCCAGATTCAGCAGCGGCGGAGAATCGATGAGAACGAATTCGTATTCCGCGGCCGCCTCTCGCAGGAACGCCTTCATTCGTTCGGAAGAGAGCAATTCGCTGGGATTCGGCGGAAGCGGGCCGGAAACCAGGCAAGCGAGATTGCGAATGCCTGCGTATTGAACCAACCCGTCCCACCGGCAGTCGCCGGTGAGATAATCCACCAGCCCGGCAGATTCCCGCAGATGGAAGAACGCGTGAAGGCACGGCCGGCGCAGATCGGCGTCGACGACCAAGACCCGCTTGCCCAACTGTGCCAGCGAAATCGCCAGATTCCCGCAGATGGTCGTCTTGCCCTCGGCCGGCTCGGCGCTGATGATCACCAACGACCGTGGCGGCCGGGTTGCCGCCGACAGAAGTACCGATGTGCGGAGGCTGCGGAAGGCCTCCGCGAGGGCGGATTGCTGGAGCGATTCCGAATCGACGCGCAGCCAGCCGCTCGCCGTCGCCCGGCGCGCCGCGCCGTGATTCCGGCCTGGCGCGACGAGCGCTTTTTGCATCCACTGCCGGTGATTTGCCTTTTCCGGAAGAAGCGACCGGTGGGAGGGGATGACGGCCAGCGCGGGCACGCGGAGGAAAGTCTCGATGTCAGACTGGTTCTTCAGCGTATTGTCGAGGTGATCCTGAAGGAAGGCCAGGCCGACGCCGCCTCCCAGCCCAAGCAAAAAGCCGAACGCGAGATTCAGCATGATTCGAGGACTGTCCGGCCGCGCCGGCGGGACTGCGGGATCCACCACCCGGATGTTGCTGGCTTTCAGGCCGGACGAGATGCCGGCTTGCTTGAGTTGCTCGAGCAGTCCCTGGTACAGCTGCTTGTTCGTCTCGACTTCGCGCTTGAGGATGTTGTACTGCACGGATTTTTCCGCCACCAGATTCGCCTGCCTCTGCTGCGCGTCGAACGCGCCGCGAAGCAGCGCCGTCCGGCGCGCGGCTGCCAGATATTCGTCCTCGATGTGACGGGCAGCCTGGGCTCGCTGTTGCTCCAGCACCTGTTGAATGCGATCGATCTGACTCTGGATTTCCCGCATCCGCGGGTATCCGGGCTTGAAGTTGGGCGCCAGTTGCGCCTGTTGGCGCTCGAGGTCCGCCAGTTGCACGGTCAGTTGCTGCATCATCTTGTTATCGAAGACGCCGGGCAGCGCGCCGGTATCGCCGCTCTGGATCAGCCGGTAGAGGGACTCTTTCTGGTAGAGATCGGCCTGGGCTTTTGTCAGTTCGCCTTGCAGCTGCTGCAGCCGCTCGTTGACGATGTTCTCGGTCTGGCCGGTATTGCTTTCGAGGAAGAGCAGGCCGTTTGCCTCGGCGTAGCGTTGCAGCGCGTCCTGCGAATTCTCGAGTTTGATTTTCAACTGGTCGAGCTGCTTCGAGAGCCACGCCGACGCCTGCTTGGTCGCTTCGAAATGCGTGCGGAGATTCTCCTGGATGTACGCCGTGGTGAGCGTATTTACCACGCGGGCTGCGCGCTCCGGATTCTCGGAATCAAAGCTCACCTGCACCAGCAGGCTGCGGCGCACCGGATCAACGCTCAACCGGTTTTCGAACGCCCGCAGGACTCTCTGTTCGACGGCGGAGTTCGCGGAAGACCCCCTCGCGGCACTTTGCGAGCTCTCGGCGCTCACTCGCCACGGCCATGCGCGCGTCGGTGGATTGAATTCCTTTGTGCGGTCGAGATGGTCCTCTTCGATCACCTGCCGCGCCAGCGTGTCGCTGCGCAGAATCTTGTATTGTGTCTCCAGGTAATCCGGAGAAACGCTTTGCAATTGGAACAGCCGCTCGACCGTGACGATGTTCGGATTCTCCTGCTCCACCTCGAGCATCGCGTGTGCGCGATACAGCGGCTTTTGTTTCACCGTGTAGATCAGCGTCGCCGTCAGCGTCACGACGAGCGCCGAAAACACCGTCCAGCGACGCTTCCAGAGGATCCGCCCATACGCGCGCAAGTCGGGAGCCGCTTCGACCGGCGCAATGGGCAGCGGTTCGCCATAATGTTCGGGCCGTGGCGCCTGGTCGAAAAGCCGGATTCTGTCGTCTCCCGTCACGCTATCTCCTGTAAACGATCACGCCGCCGGCGATCGAAAGCGCCGCTTCCGCGCCACGGTAAAATGCCGCCCGCCCCGTGCTGTCCGGAACGAAAACCACATCGCGTGAACGAAGAAGCGGGTCCGGAGCGCGGCCTTTCAGAATCTTGTCGATGTCGATGGGGATCTCCTCGCGCTTGCCGGAGGTTTTCAGAGTCCGGATGATGAGCGCGTGCTTGGCGGCCGATGTTCGGGTGAGTCCTTCGGCCAGCGCCAGCGCCTGAAGTACGGAAATGTTTTCGTTGGTTTTGAGTGTGAAGCCGCCGGGCTTCTTCACCTCGCCGACGACGTAGACGATTCCTGCACGCGATACCTTCACAATGTCGCCCGGATAGACGAGCACGTTGTCGCCCGGATTGCCCGAATCGAGCAGACTCTCCAGGGGAATCCGAATCGACTGCGGCCCGGTTGCGGCGCGGCTGTCCGCTGCTCCGGCGAAGTTCCGCGGCGCCTCCTGGCCGCTCCCGCGTTCCAGGATCACCGTATCGCCCGCGTCGCTGGCCAGACCTTGAGCCATCGACAGCACCTCGACCAGAGTCTTCGCGCCACGAATCTGATAGACTCCCGGCCTCTCCACCGCGCCAAACACTGAAACCGGATGACTCTTGATCTCTTGGACGAAAACGCTGACGTGCGGATCCTTCATGTAGGAACGCCGCAGCAGCTCCTCGAGAACCGCTTCGAGTTGCCGCGACGTCAGCCCGGCCGCTTGCACCGCGCCGAGCAAGGGCAGGGAAATATCTCCATCGGCGGAAACCCGCACGGTGCGGTTCAGTGCCGGAGCTTCGAAAACGGAAATCTGAAGCAGATCTTCCGGCCCAATCCGATAGTTGATCCCGGCTGCGGCCTTGTCGCTGCCGGTGCTCGGGAGGAGCTGGCGAAGCTGCCGATTGTAATCGCGAACAGTTTTCCCGGAATTCGAGGGTGGCTGTGCAGAGAGAGTCGATGCTTGCGCGTCCGGTTGCTGGCGCTGCGCTTCCGCAGCAATCGAGCAGCACAGCGCGAGCGGAAGCAGCAGGGCAACGGCTTTCAACTGAAAGCGCCGCGCCGCATCCGACTTCCTTGCTGCTCGAATCTTGCTCACGAGTCTCCTCCTCACGCGCGCTGGTCCAGCCGGCTATGGGCAGGACAACTGGCTTGGCGAAACACAGGTTTGCTTGCTCGATCCCGAAAGTGAAGAAATGGCCGCCGCCAGTCCGGCCGCGCCCGCTACGCCGGCCACAATCACGATGGTCCGCATGCCTCGGCCGGTTCCTTCAGCCACAGGATCCAGGCGGGTTTTCAACGTTTTTCCTTCGTCGATGCGGACGGTTTGATTGGCCGCTTCGGCCATCACCGGCCCGTGCTGCGCGACTACGCGCAAGGAACGGCCTTTTACGATCACCTCGAACGCCCCAGCCCGATTCCCGGCGCGAATCGTCACGCCTCCAACCTGGACGAGCAGAGGAGTTTTCGCTTCGCTGACCACGCCAACGTCTCCACGGTCGAGTTTCACCAACAGTCCTTGGGGAACGCTGGCAAGCGAAACCGAAGTCGTGCTTCCCAGCGCGAGCTTGTCCCCGGCCGCCAGCATCACTACCGCCACGGCCCCGCGACTGGTGACGATTCGGTTCCCGGCGTAGACGTTCATGCCGTTGAGAGCGGCCACGCCGTTCACTTCCACAGCGCCTTGGCTTCTCATCGAACCGAGTGGCGTTGCTGGAGGACCGGCCAGAGCGGGATGAAAAGCAAGCAGCAGCGACCCGATCACGCCGCCCAGGACCTTTACTCGCATCTCGTTCTCCTCTCACGCACCCGCCGCGCGAACCGTGCCGGAGGTCACGTGCCCTCAGAACAGAGGATTCCGCATCGCCGAAAGCAGGTTTTCACGCGATGCCTGCATGTAGGTGCATCGCACATCTCCCTCCGACCACCAGCACAGCGCGACCACGTTGATGGCCTCGGAAATCGCCAGAATTCGCACGCGGTTGTTCCGAGCGAGCAGATCCCGGCAAAACGCCATCGGAACGCCGGACTGCTCGAGAGCGATCACCAGGCAATCCGGGTCGGTCAATTCCGCCGCGGCCAGGACCGTGCCTGCGTCGGAAACTTCTCCTGCCACTTCCAGATCGGGCTCTCTCCGGATGGTCCCGTAGAGGACATCCCGAAGCACGCGAGTCGGACTGGCGATCAGAAGACGGATGGTCTTTCTCCTCGAACCGGCGACATTGTGGAGAGAAACCGAAACGCGAACAAGGTTCAGAGCGGCTCAATTTCGGTTCAGTTCGCTTTCTTGGGAACCGGTCTACAAGAGGGAAAACAAATCGGAAGGATAGAAAGTACCCGGTACCGTACTGGCCGGACGACGCGCGACAGCGCGACAGGCGAGGCCGCGGAATGCGGAAGCGGGATTCAGGAAATCGAGGTGGATTGAGGTTCGCCGGCAGATTCGGAATCGGGCTGCAACTGAACCATTTGCGAAAGAGAGGTGCGATTCGACGTCCCGGTCTTGCGCAGGATCCTGTGGACGTGATTCTTCACCGTCTGCTCGGAGAGATGCAGGCGCGAGGCGATTTCCTTGTTCGTCAGGCCTTCGCTGATGAGCGCAATCAGCTGCCGCTCGCGCAGCGTAAGCCCGCCACGCGAGGGCGCGCCTCCCGCGATGTAATCAAACAGGGCATGTTCCAGGTGCCGCGGACAGACGACGGAATTGGCGGCCAGATGCCGCACCGTCATCACGATTTCCTCCGCCGGTGCGTCCTTGAGCAAATAGCCCAGGGCGCCGGCGCGCACGGCCCGCAGAAAAACGTACTCGTCGTCCATCATGCTGATCATCAGGATCTTGGCCCGCGGCACGGCCGCGTGAATCGCTCGCGTCGCCTGGAAATCCACGTCGTGCCAGTCCGGCGTCACGACCACCAGATCGGGATCCAGCCGCACGATCTCCTGCAAGGTGCGGGCCGAGAAATCCTCCGCGCCAAGCACAGAAAGGTTTTCTTCCTTCCCAAAGAGCCAGGAAAGCGACTCCCGGAAAAAGCGGTTCGCAGCGACGATGAATACCGTTTGCACCATCCAAGACCTGCCAGAGAAGCACGCGGGCGATCGGGCGACCATCCCGACGTCCGCTCAAACACCCGGCGATCGCGATTCGTATCGTGTCGCGCGGCTACTTCGTCATATTGATATATGAAAAGTCAACATATTTCTTCTTGGTAAATCGAACGCAGAGACCGCCCCTCAACCTCCCGCGCACCTTGCTGAGCGCCGCTGCTGCCGCGCTGTCTTCTTCTTGACAGACCGTCTGCCTCCCTCTACCCTCGCCACTACAATGGATTCCATGGTGGGCAAGTCCCTCTCTCATTATTCGATCGTCCGGAAAATCGGCAGCGGCGGCATGGGTGTCGTGTACGAGGCGGAAGATACGCATCTGGGCCGTCGCGTCGCGCTGAAATTCCTGCCGCAGGAACTGGCGCAGGACACGCAATCGCTCGAGCGCTTCCAGCGCGAGGCGCGTGCCGCTTCCGCGCTCAACCACCCGAATATCTGTACCGTTTACGCCATCGAGCAGTACGAGCGGCAGCATTTCATCGCCATGGAGTTGCTCGAAGGCCAGACGCTCGCGCAGATGATCGGCCGCCAGCCCTTCGCCCTCGAACAGATCCTTTCCCTCGCCATTCAAATCGCGGATGCGCTCGAATCCGCCCACGCGAAGGGAATCGTTCATCGCGACATCAAGCCCGCCAACATCTTCGTGAACACGCGGGGCCAGGTGAAAATTCTCGATTTCGGTTTGGCAAAGATCGAGCGGGTGCAGCACGCGGCCGACGGAACGCCCGCCAATTCGCAAATGGACACGATTGCCGTGCCCGAACTCACCAGCCCCGGCACCACGCTCGGGACCGTTTCCTACATGTCTCCCGAGCAGACCCGCGGACAACTGGTGGACGCGCGCACCGACCTCTTTTCCCTCGGCACCGTCGCCTACCAGATGGCGACGGGAACCTTGCCATTCCAGGGCGACACCACCGCCATGGTCTATGAAGCCATCCTGAATCGCGCTCCGGTTTCCGCCTCGCAGGTGAATCCCGCGCTGCCGCGCGAACTCGGTCGCATCCTCGACAAAGCATTGGAAAAGGACCGCAACCTGCGCTACCAGACCGCGACCGATTTCAAAACCGACCTGATCCGCCTGAAACGCGACGTCGAATCCGGCGGCCGGCGAGCGGCCGAGACCACCGATTCGAGCGCCGCCGTCCGGCAGGCGCAGAAATCGATCGCGGTCCTTTATTTTGAAAATCTCAGCGGCGTGAAGGAAGACGAATATCTGCGCGACGGCATCACCGAAGACATCATCACCGAGCTTTCCAAAATCAAGGGCCTGAACATCTTCTCGCGCCCCACGGTCCTCGCCTTCCGCGACAAGACGGTGACCCCGGCGCAGATCGGCCAGCAGCTCCGCGCCGCCTACGTCCTCACGGGCAGCCTGCGCCGCGCCGGCACGCGCCTGCGAATCAACGCCCAGCTTGTCGATACGCAGACCGACTTCCCGCTCTGGTCGGAGCGTTACGACCGCGAAATGAAAGACGTCTTCGAGGTGCAGGACGAAATCGCGCGGAAGATCGCCCAGGCGCTGCGCATCACGCTCTCGCCGCAGGAGCAGGCCGAAATTTCCGCCAAGCCAACCGAAGACCTCCAGGCCTACGACCTGTATCTGCGCGGTAAGAGCTACGCCCGCCGGCTGACGCGGCAGGACCTGGAATTCGCGCTTCAGATGTTCGAAAACGCGGTGGCGCAGGACCCGAACTTCGCGCTCGGCTACGCCTCGATCGCCAACGTCTGCGCGCAGAACTACTACCACTATCTGCGCGAAACCTCCTGGATCGGGCGCGCGATGGCCGCCTCCCAGCGCGCCGTCGCCCTTCAGCCGGAGCAGCCCGAAGTGCTCGTGGCGCAAGCCTGGATTCTCTACGCCAGCCAACAGTACGAAGACGCCGTCCGCTGCGTTCAGCAAGCCATCAATCGAAAGCGCGATTGCGAAGGCGCCTACTACCTGCTCGGCCGCGCGTTGTTTGCCTCCGGGCGATACCAGGAACTCGCCAACATCGCCGAAGAGGCCATCGAGGCGAGCGGGAGCGATTACAACGTATATGTCCCGATCACCAACGCGCTGGGTGCCCTGGGGAAAGAGGAAGCCGTCCGGAACATGCGCCTACGCAGGATCCAGGCCATGGAAGAGCATCTGAAACGGGTTCCCGAGGATGCCCGCGCGCGCACGATTCTGGCGGGTGACTACGCGGCCGTCAACCGCGTGGATG
>JAGWOX010000315.1 GCA_028877145.1 Acidobacteriota bacterium
AAGCGAAAGATCTCGAACCCATCGAGGCAAAGTGGAATCGCCGTGGCCGCGACAAAGACCGCCAACCGAAATGTCAGGATTTTAGGCCGTAAAAAATTTGACTTGACATCCTCCATGCAATGTTACAGGATGTAACGCTACAATGAATCGCAGAACAAAATCCGGCCCCATAAAAGGACTCGGCGAACTCGAACAGGCCGTACTCGAGACGTTGTGGCAGTCCGGCGTTTCGACGGCCGAGGAATGCCGAGAAGCCCTCATGGCGAAGCATCCCATGAAGGATTCAACCGTGAGGACGGTGCTGCGGCGCCTCGAAGAAAAGGGCTACCTGACGCACGAAGTGCGCGGCCGCACGTACGTCTACCGGCCATCGGAAGAGCGGCTGAATGTGGCCGCGCGCGCGGCGAAACAACTGGTGGACCGTTTCTGCGGCGGGTCCGTGGAGCAGTTGCTGGTAGGAATGGTGGAAAGCGACGTACTCAATCCCGAGGAGCTGGAGCGACTGGCGAGGCGGATCGCACAGCGGAAGGAGCAGAAGTTATGAGCCTGCCCTTGGCGCACGGATTCGATTCCAACCTTATTCTTTACGTATTGGAGCCCGCCGCACGGTCGCTGGCCCTGGCCGGAGCGGTGTGGCTGCTGCTGGCGGCTTTCCGCGTCCGCGACGTCGGCTTCCGGCTGGCGGCCTGGACAGCGGTGCTTTACGCCGCCCTGGCGATGCCCTTCCTCGGGCGCGTGATGCCGGGAATTCCAGTTCTCCTGCCGGCGGTGCAAACGGCTCACACAGCATCGACGGGACAACTCCCTGCCGTGAGGCAAGCGACCGCGATCATTCCAGCAGCAACGACGAAGGAAGCGGTCTTCACATATACCGCGCCGGCGACGAATCGCGCCAAGACGTTCGCCACTAGTGACCGCATCGAGCGAGCGGATTTGAGCGCTCCATCAGCGAGTGAATCGCTGGCCTTCGAAACCAGCGGGGCACCGAACAATATTTCCATCACTCCTCCGGCTGCAAAGCCGCCCATGTTGCCGCTCGCTGTCCAGATTTCCTGGGCCACTCTGGTTGCCGGTCTCTATGGCCTGATCGCGGCCGTCCTGCTCGCGCGATTGGGACTGGGGCTGGCGCTGAGTTGGCGAATTGAGCACGCGGCGCTGCCGATCGAAGACGAGCATCTCGAGCGGCTTCTTGAGCGCGAATCCCGCAAGGTCGGACTCAAGAAGGCGCCACGCGTCGCGGAATCGTCTGCGCTCTCGATCCCCGCGGCGATGGGCATGTGGCGGCCCGTAGTGCTGCTGCCGCGCGGGTGGCAAGACTGGAGCGATTCGCAGATCGAAGCGGTCTTGGCCCACGAGCTTTCGCACATCGCAAGGCGCGATCCGCTGACGCAGACGCTCTCCAACCTGCACCGCGCCATTTTCTGGTTCAGCCCGCTCGGCTGGTGGCTGGATCGCACGCTGGTGGAACTGGCCGAGCAAGCGAGCGATGACGCTGCCCTGCGCGCCGGTGCCGATCGCACCAGCTACGCCGAAGTCCTGCTCCATTTCTTCCGTGCCTTGAGGACCGCGCGCGGCCGCGTGCGGTGGCAAGCCGTGTCGATGGCGCAAGGTTCGCGTTCAGCGCGGCGAGTCGAGCGGATTCTGTCCGGGTCGAGCACGTCGATTCGGCTGGGACACGCGGCGGTGATGGCTATGGCGATTGTCCTGGTCCCGCTGGCGTGCCTGGCGGCGGCCGTTGAACCTTCCTTTTCCGCGCAGACGCAGATGCCTGCGCCTCCTCCTGCAATGGCGCCTCCCGCCCCTCCGGCCGGAGCGCTCGCAAAGACTCCCGCTCCGGCGCCCGTCGTGGCTCCGGCCCCCGCGCCCGCACCGCAGGCGCCACTCTGCCTGAACGCCCCTCGATTGGCGGCTCCGGAGAGCCCGGCCCCAATGGCTACTTCAGCTCCTGCCTCCGCACCGTTGATCCTGGTTGTGCCCGCGCCTTTCCTCGCGCCTTCCGCTCCGATGGTGGCCTCCGTGCCAATGCCGATGCTCTGGTTTAGCCGGGAATTGAGCCAGGAAGCGAGCGGCAAGCAATCCGTTCGCCAGGAAAATGAAAACTGGTACTCGAGCGGTGATTGTGCCGGCAATGAAGCCTACATCGTTGTCTCAGGCAACAGGACGATCACCGAATGCGGCTCGGAAGAGGATATGGTGCGCGTCAACGCATTGCGCAAGAGTATTCCGGCGCCCTTCCTCTGGTTCCGCAAGGACGGCCGCTCGTACGTGATCCGCGATGCCGCTACGGTGAACGCCGCTATCCAGGCTTTCGCCGGTCAGCGAGACTTGGCCCGTCAGCAGGCCGAACTCGGCAGGCAGCAGGCCGAGCTCGGCAGGAAACAGGCGGAGCTCGGAATGCAACAGCGGCAAATCCGCATCAACGTCCCGGATTTTTCGGCCTTGATGCAGCAGATGGATGCCGACCTGCGCGAGTTCAATTCCGGGGAAATGCAGCGGAATCTCCAGCAAGCCCAGAAGCAGATGGAAGCCACCCTGAAGACTCTCGATTCTTCCGCCACCCAAGAAGAGCTCGGCAGAGCGCAGCAACAATTGGCGGTGGCGCTTCGCTCCATCGACGCTTCCACCACCGAGCAGGTCATGGCCCGCATCGAGTCTCGAATGGCGACGATGCAGAGCAGGCTTGGCTCGCTGCAATCGGAGGTCGGCGAAAGGCAGGCCGCGCTCGGCGAACGGCAGGCCACACTGGGACGTCAACAGGCAGACATGGGGCGCCGGCAGGCCGAACTGGGAAGGCGGCAAGCCGAACTGGCGCGACAGGCTTCCCGGCTGTTGCGCCAACTGATCGACCAGGCGCTCGCGAAGGGATTGGCGAAGCCGCAATAGGGCGATCCGTCCCGGGAGCCCAACGCCAAAAGAAAAGTTTCCCTCCACACCGAAACTGTGAGGGTAAGCGCAGCAGGCGCCGCGGATCCGCCCCCGTGGCGCCTCTGTGTTTTCGTATTTCGGAAAGAAATCAAAATAGGAAAACGGAAGGCGTGTTGGCGCCGTTCTTGCCAGCCACGGTCGGTCCTTTTCCGACCGCGGGATTTCTACCCCGCGCCTGCGCGCTCATAGCAGTAGCGCCTATTTCGTGTTGGGGTACCAGTTGAGGAGTCGGACCTCGATCCCTGTGCCGGCCAGGTCTTTCTTGAAAATTTCCGGATCCGAACCGCGGTAGTGATACGGAATCGCGATGCGGGGATGGAAGGCTTTGACCGCCTCGGCGGCCTCCTCGGGCGTCATCGTATAGGGCAAATTCATGCAGATGAAGGCCACGTCGATGTTCTTCAGGGCGCGCATCTCCGGGATCCCTTCGGTGTCCCCCGAGAAATAGAAGCGCTTGCCGCCATAGGTAAGGACGTAGCCGTTGCCCCAGCCCTTAGGGTGATAAAGCTTGCCGGGCGCCGGGCC
>JAGWOX010000316.1 GCA_028877145.1 Acidobacteriota bacterium
CCTTCGAGAGCCAGATATTCGCACTGGATCGGGATGACCACGGCATCGCTCGCGGCCAGGGCGTTCAGGGTGAGCAAGTCGAGCGCCGGGGGACACTCGATCAGTATGAAATCGTAGGACGATTTCAGTGGCTGGATGGCCTGCTTGAGGCGGAATTCACGGCTCTCCGCTTCAACCAACTCGATTGTTGCGCCGGCAAGGTTCTTGTCCGAGGGAAGAAGCTCCAGGGATTCGAGCGACGTTTTCTGAATAATGGCCGAGGGCGGTTCGGAAAGAATGACGACGTTATAAAGCGAGCGGCGCGCGGGATCGCGGGCAAAGCCGAGGCTCGATGTAGCGTTGGCCTGAGGATCCGAATCGAGAAGGAGGATTCTGAGGCTTTTGGAGGCAAGAGATGCTGCCAGATTGATTGCCGTCGTGGTTTTGCCAACGCCACCCTTCTGGTTGGCGATGGCGATGATTCGGCCCAAAAGTACCCTCCCGCCCGGATTTCCAGGGAAATGTATCAAATGGCGGGTAAAGTGACAATTCCGTTTCACGTGAAACAGTTCAGCAATGTTCCATGTGCAACGATCGCGGGATGCCCTGCTAGCAGCGGCCGTAAGCGTTTCACGTGGAACGTTCCCCGCTCACCGGCGAACCCCAAATGACAAACCTGCGCTCGGAACCGGGAATCAACACCGGTTCGGCCCAGATCCAGCCCGGATTCTCTCGTACAGAATCGATGTCTTCCTGGCCCAGCCAGAGGACTATCCTGCCCGAATCGCTCAGCATTTCCCGGCATTTCTCCACAAATTCCCGCGTAATGCGAACTGCGCGGCTGGTGACGAAATCGAAAGCCGCTTCCGGCGCCGCGAAGCCCTCGAAGCGGGTCCGATCCACGCGTACTCTATCGACGAGGCCCATCCGCCGGCAGGCTTCGGCCAGGAAGGCAGCCTTTTTTACGTTCGGTTCAAGCAGCCTCTCCCGGATACCCTCAGCACGCATAGCTATCGGCAGAGCCGGAAAGCCCGCCCCGGAGCCCACGTCCAGAAGATTGCCAGCTTCGATCCCTGCGACGCGCGCTCCGAACAAGGACTCTCCAAAATGGCGTGTGAGGATCTCCTTTGGCGTCGTGACCGTGGTCAAGCTGACCTTCTCGTTCCAGCGGAGCAGGAGCCTGATGTAATCGGCAATGCCCATGGCCAGCGAATCCGGGATCTCAACGTCAAAAGCTTGAAGTAGCGCGATCACTTGCTGAGGCGCCAAAGCAGCCTCGAGATCCGCCTCCGTCAGCTTGGATTCGTCGTTTCGCTTGGGCATGCCAGTTTTGCGCTCTACATCCTGCCGAATCGCGAGGGAATCGTAGCGCAATCACGGGCTTCTGCCAGGGTTTTCTTTCAAAGTTGACAGGGTTGCAGGGGACCAATTAAGGTTTCTGCTTCGCGATGAATATACTTGTCATCGGCGGCGGTGGACGCGAACATGCCTTGGTCTGGAAGCTCGCGCAATCGCCCCAGGTCGAGCACGTCTGGTGCGCGCCGGGGAGCGATGGAATAGCGCAGCAGGCGGAATGCCTGCCTGTCTCTTTGACCGATACCGCAGCCGTGGCCGGTTTGGCCGCTAGACTAAAGCCAGACCTCACCGTCGTTGGGCCGGAACAACCGCTCGTCTTGGGGCTTGCCGATGAATTCGCTTCGCGCGGGCTGCGGATCGTTGGCCCGAAACAGGCTGCCGCTCGGCTCGAGGGGAGCAAGATCTTCGCCAAGCAGTTTCTCGAGCGCCAAACCATTCCAACTGCAAAGATATACGGCATTTACGACTCGGCGGCCGAAGCGCATGCGGCGGTCGAAGGGTTGGCCCCGCCATTCGTCATCAAGGCCGACGGTCCTTGCGCAGGGAAAGGCGTCCTCGTCGCGAACTCGCGTGATGAGGCGCAGACCTTTCTCTCGCGGGTTATGGACGATCGGGAGTTCGGCGAAGCAGGATCACAAGTCCTTTTGGAAGAGTCGCTTACAGGTAAAGAACTGTCCTTCATCGTGCTGGCCGACGGCGAGCATATCTTGCCGTTAGCCCTTGCCCGGGACCATAAACGCGTCTTCGATGGCGACGAGGGACCGAATACGGGCGGAATGGGCGCCTTTTCGGTCGACGGGATCATCCCAAAGGCGCTCGAAAGCCTGATCTTGGAAAAAGTCGTCCGGCCGACACTCGACGGAATGGCTCGGGAGGGCTCTCCCTACGTCGGTTTTCTCTATTGCGGGCTGATGCTGACACCCAATGGGCCCAAAGTCCTCGAATACAACTGTCGCATGGGCGATCCGGAATGCCAGGCGATCGTCGCCAGAATGGATTTCGATTTCGCCGATGCCCTGGGTGCTGCCGCCGAGGGTAAGCTCAACCGGATAACCCCTCGATGGAATCCGGCAGCGAGCGTCTGCGTCGTGCTCACTTCGGGCGGCTACCCGGGGCACTATGCCACGGGGGAGTCGATTTCGGGTGTCGCGGAAGCCGAGGCCGGAGGGGATGTGATCGTCTTCCACGCCGGCACGCGCCTGAAAGATGGGAGCTACGTGACGGCGGGCGGGCGCGTCTTGGGCGTGACGGCGGCGGGGCCGGATCTTGGCTCGGCCGCGGCGCGGGCGTATACCGCCGCCGGCCGGATCCATTTCGACGGCATGCATTATCGAAAAGACATAGGAGTGCAATACTAATTATCTATTAGACATTTTTCTCCGGGAGGAAAGCACTGTGAACGCGTCTTCTGTTTCTGCGCCCCGCGTGGCGATCCTGATGGGCTCGGATTCCGATCTTGCCGTGATGTCGGAAGCCTCCGCGCAGCTCGAATCGTTCGGTATCTCTTCGGAAATGGAGGTGCTCTCGGCGCATCGCTCGCCGGCGCGCCTGCACGATTTCGTAAAGGCCGCGCCGGGGCGCGGCATCCGGCTGTTCATCGTTGGCGCGGGCGGAGCGGCGCATCTGGCCGGCGTAGTCGCCTCGCTGACGACGTTGCCCGTGGTCGCAGTGCCGCTGGCGGCGACATCCTTGAACGGCCTCGACGCGCTGCTCGCCACGGTGCAGATGCCGGCCGGCGTGCCGGTGGCGACGATGGCGCTCGACAAGGCGGGCGCGCGCAATGCCGCGATTTTTGCCGCGCAAGTGCTCGCGCTCGGCGACCCCCAAATTGCCGAGAAGCTCGAGGCGCACAAGCTGCAGCTGGCGCGCTCGGTCGAGGAGAAAAGCGCCAGACTCAAGGAAAAGCTGGCCGCCAGCAAGAAGTAGGTTCCGCGCGGCGTTCAGTGCGGAGTAGGCTTGAGCGTCGGCGCGCCGGGCGGCCGCTTGGGTGCGGAAGTTACCGGCGGCGCAATGACCCACGAAAATCCGTGCTGGGAATCGATTTGCGCCATCGCGATGGCCTTTGAAGCAGGAACGGCGCTTTTGAGCGCTGCCTTGACGACGGG
>JAGWOX010000317.1 GCA_028877145.1 Acidobacteriota bacterium
GTCGGGCCGGCATAGCCAAACCTACGTGCAATGCGCGCTGGTGCTGGCGCATCCCGAGCACGCCGAAGCGCTCGGGCGAGCGCTGGCCGCGCGATTCCGCGACATCAAGATTGATGCCGTCGTCTCTATGGCGCTGGGCGGGCTGATTCTGGGGCACGAAGTGGCTCGGGCGCTGGGCGTGCAGGCGATGTTTGTCGAAAGGGAAGCGGATGGGCGGATGGCACTGCGCCGCGGATTTCACATCGGGCCCGGCGAACGGATTCTGGTGATTGAGGACGTGTGGACGACAGGAAAATCGACGCGCGAAGGGATCGACGTGGTCGAAGCGGCTGGCGGGCGCGTGGTTGCGCTCGGCGCGCTGATCGATCGCAGCAGCGGGAGCGCGGAATGGAAAGTGCCCGCTTATTCGCTCGTGGAAATCGCGATTCCCAACTACCCGCCCGCGGACTGCCCGCAGTGCCGCGCCGGGAGCGTGGCGGCGCGGCCGGGGAGTCGGTTCAAGGAAGCGAATTCTTAGGCCAACGGGGCAGATTCCTCGCTTCGCCTGGAATGACAAATTGAGGGCGCTTGCCCCGGAAACTGCGAAAGCGTGCCTGTTGTCCAAATTTCGCTCCATAGACTTGTGTAGAAAGGGGCTTCAGCTCTCCGCTTCTTCTTTCATCTGGAATGAAAAGGTGCCGCCCTGAAGGGCGGCGCTACACAAGCTGCCCACTCTATTACAAAGGCCTTTGCCTTTACGCCAGAGCCATGAGGAACATCAAGCTTACGATTGCCTACGACGGGACGGAATTTCACGGCTGGCAGATTCAGCCGGGGCGTCCCACGATTCAGGGCGCACTGGTGGAAATTGCTGAGCGGTTGGTGGGCGCGCACACGCTGGTGCACGGAGCTGGGCGTACCGACGCCGGCGTCCACGCGCTGGGGCAGGTGGCGAATTTCCGGGCTGATACGCGGCTGGACGCGGCGGAGTTTCAGCGAGCGTTCAATGCGTTGTTGCCGTCCGCGATTCGCGTGATTGCCGCCGAGGAGGTCGAGCTGCGCTTCCACGCGCGGTGGGATGCGCTGGCGAAGACCTATCAATACCGGATTTTCCGCGGGCGCGTGCTCAGCCCGTTCAACCGCCTCTACACGCTGCATTATCCGTTTCCGCTCGACGAGGACGCCATGGCCGAGGCGGCCCAGCTTTTTCTTGGCGAGCACGATTTCACTTCCTTTGCCGGATCGTCCGGCGCCGAGGATGGCGAGAAGGATGTGAATCCGATGCGCGAGATTTACAGGACGGAAATCCTGCGGAGACCCTCGCCTGCTTTCGGGCCGCCGGGCGAAACGATCGAGGGACTGGCGGAACGGCCGGCGGCGACCGGACCGGCGGAGGAATTGATCTATGTGGTGCGAGGGAAATCGTTTCTGCGGCACATGGTGCGCAAGCTGGTGGGAACGCTGCTCGACGTGGGGCGCGGGAAGCTGACGCTCGACGACGTGCGCGGGCTGTTTGAGCTTCGCGACCGATCGCGGTCGGGGCCGACGGTTCCCCCGCAGGGTTTGGCCATGGTTTCGGTGGAGTACCGGGAGCCCTGGCGCATAGACATTCCGTGAAGATCGCCCGGAATTCCGGTAAAATCCGGCACAATGAGGGGTTGTCTGCCATGAGAGGGCGTCCGGTCCGCGCGGAACCTTATCTGGACTCGCTCGATTCCATCACCGGCGAGGTAATCGGCCGATTCGAGGTGACGACACCGGCGGAAGTGTCGCGCGTGGTGGAGCACGCGCGGGGGGCGCAACGAGAGTGGGCGCCGGTGCGCATGTCGGTGCGGGCGAAGCTGCTCGATCGCCTGGCGGAGGTTTTCAAGGCGCGGCGCGATGAAATCGCCGAGGTGGTGACGCGCGAAAACGGGAAGCCGCTGGCGGAAGCGCTGTTTTCCGAAGTGCTCGTCTCGCTCGATTCGATCCGCTGGCACGCGAGCCGGGCTGAACAAATGCTGCGGCCCAAGCGAGTGGGCCATCACAATCCCATCTTCATGGGCAAGCGCGGCCGGCTCGAATACGAGCCGTGGGGCGTGGTTGCCGTCATTTCTCCGTGGAACTATCCGATAGCGATTCCTGTGACGTCCATCGTGGCGGCGGTGATGGCGGGCAACGCAGTGGTCGTGAAACCGTCGGAACTCGTGCCGTGGTGCGGGGCGTTGCTTGGGGAGCTGTTCGATCAAGCGGGGTTTCCGGTGGATCTGGTGCAGGTGATCCAGGGAGGGGGAGAGCTTGGGCAGGCACTCATCGAAGCCTCGCCGGACAAAGTCATTTTCACCGGGAGTGTGGCGACGGGCCGCGCGGTGGCCGAGGCGTGTGCGCGTCGGCTGATTCCTTCGGTTCTCGAGTTGGGCGGCAAGGACGTGATGATCGTTCTGTCCGATGCCGATATCGAGACCGCGTCGAGCGCGGCCGTCTGGGGCAGCTTCACGAATTGCGGGCAGGCATGCCTGTCAGTGGAACGAATTTACGTCGAGCCGGGGGTAGTTGACCGCTTCACCGAGCTTTGCTTTGAAAAGACGAAGAAGCTGCGCATGGGCTCGGGGCTCAATCCGGAAATCGACGTTGGACCGATGATTCGCAGTCAGCAGGTGGAGCGCGTTGAGCGGCAATTGAAAGACGCGGTCTCGCACGGTGCGCGCATCCTTACCGGCGGCAAGAGGCGGCCCGACCTTGGCGCATGCTTCTTCGAGCCGACGGTCGTCACCGGCGTTGATTCCTCGATGCTGCTGATGCAAGAGGAGACGTTCGGGCCGGTGCTGGCGATACAGGGCGTGGCGGACGCCGAAGAGGCCGTCGAGTGCGCCAACGATTCGGCGTTCGGGCTCGGCGCGAGCGTCTGGACGCGGGACAGCGCGCGGGGCGAGGCTATCGCACGGCGCCTGCGGAGCGGCGCGGTGATGGTGAATGACGTCATCAGTTGCTACGGGATAACCGAGGCACCGCATGGCGGACGCGGGGCGAGCGGATGGGGGCGCACGCATTCGCGTCTTGGGTTGCTGGAAATGGTTCAAGTAAAATACGTCGATAGAGACGTGTTTCCGCGCGGAGCCAAGCCGTGGTGGTTCCCGTACAACCGCGGATTGATCGAAATGGCCGAGGGCGTGTTTGGGACTCTCTTCGGCGCAAAGGCGATGGATCGCGGACGCGCAATGGTCACCGCCTGGAAGGGGTACCGGAAGCGGCGGCAATGAAGCGGCAGGCATGAACAGCCGGGAAAGGCGGAGATGGCGATGGACAACGAACTTGGCGAATTGATTTTCGACTGGAACGTTCAAACCGGACCCGAAATACCGCCCGGCCGAAAGGTCACGCTTGACGACGAAACGCTGCGCGACGGATTGCAGAATCCCTCCGTCTTCGATCCCCTGATCGAGGACAAGATCGAAATCCTGCATTTGATGGAATCGCTG
>JAGWOX010000318.1 GCA_028877145.1 Acidobacteriota bacterium
TCGCCGCAGCTTTCTGCGGTTCGGCTTGCGCGGCGCCGCGGGCCGTGGGCGGCTTCTCCTTGAAGAGGTCGCGGAATTGCTGTTCGCGGAATTCCGGCGCGCGAGGAATCAGATCGACGCGGGCCACCTCGCCCGGCTCGGTTCGCTGCGTAGTAGTGAACATCAGGAAGGTGCCGTCCGGGCTCCATTCGAGCGAGCCGCTGAAGGCGTTCGGCAAGAAACTCACCGGGCGGGATTCGCCGCCTGTTGCCGGTACGACGTAGGCGTTGCGGAACCCGCGGTCGCCGCTGGCCAGATAGGCCAGCCACTGGCCGTCGGGCGACCAGGCGAATGCGCGTGGCGAGCCGAGCGGCGGGCGCTCGAGCAGCGCCGCGGCGACGACGCGCTCCTGGTGCGTTGCGAGGTTCAGTACGCGCAGCTCTTTTCCATCGCGAATAAATGCCAGTTCCTTGCCGTCTGGTGAAAAGCGCGGCTGCGAATCGGGCTTGGCGGCGTTGGTCAGTTCGGTCTCCTGCCGCGCGACGAAATCGTAGAGAAAGAGATGCGCGGCGCCGTCGCGGTCGGAGCTGTAGGCGATGCGGCGGCTGTCGGGCGCCCAGGCGATTTCGCCATTTTCGCCGCGGCTTGTCGTCACGCGCGCCGCTTCGCCGCCGTCCTTGGACGAGGCGGCGAAGATCTGGCCGCGAGCCACCCACGCCACTTTCATGCCATCGGGCGAAAGGGCCATGTCGCGAAAATCCTTTGTGAGCGAAAGATGCTCGAGCGGCGGACCGGCGACTGCGCCGGCGAGCTGAATCGCGACGGGAGCGGCCTTGCCCGAGCGCGTATCCAGACGCCAGATTTCGAAGTGGCGCTCAAAGACGATGGTGCGTCCATCGCCGCTGATCGTGGGCCACAGCACGCGCCCGCTGGTGAATTGGGTGATTTGCCGGGCGGCTCCGCCGAGCGTATTTTCCCAGATGTTTTGCGGGCCGGTGCGGTCGGAAACGAAGTAAAGTTTTTTCCCATCTGCGCTCCACATGGGCCAGAGCTGCTTCGCGCCCATCGGCATGACGGGCTCGTACTTCGGCGGCTCGCCGGGATTCACCAGATCGATTTCAGCTTCGTCCAGGTGGCTGCGGCCCTTGCGCCACCATTGCGACGCGGCGATGCCGCGCGCGGAAATGGCTACGGATTTTCCGTCGGGAGACGGCGCGGCGAAGAATTCGCTTTCGTAGCGGTCGGCAGCCACGGGCATGGGCGTGCCGCCATCGACGGAAACGCGGTAGACGTCGTTCATGCCGGAGATGTCGTGGCTCGTGGTGTGGAAATAGAGCCAGCGGCCGTCGCGCGACCACGCGTCGAGCTGATCGGCGCCGTCATCCCAGGTGAGCCGCCGGAGCGCGCCGGTCGCGAGCGTGATCGCGTAGATATCGCCGTGACCTGTGCGCGTTGAACCGAAGGCGAGCTGCTTGCCGTCGGGCGAGAAGAGCGGGCGATCCTCGGTGGCAGAGTCGTTGACCACCAGATGCGCCGGGCCGCCGCGCGCCGGGGCAATCCAGATGCGGCCGCTCGAAACAAAGGCGATTTGCGAGCCGTCGAAGGATATGCCCGGCTCGGCAAAAGACGGCTTCGGCGGAGCGGGCGCCTGCGCCCAACAGGTCACCGCCAGCAGCAGGCCCGCCAGCATCCACCACTTCGCTCTTCCTGTTGCCCAGTCCATTTGTCGCCTCTCTTCGTTTCGCGTAGCACAAGCATTCCTGCCTGTGCGCTTTTCGTTCAGCCGCAAATCACAACCTCCCGCAGCATGGAAGCGGCCTTCCCGGCCGTCGGCATTGCCTACACGGCATTCTTGCCCCGGGCGAAAACACACAGCCTGAAGGCTGTGTTACCAAAACCGTCTGCGCTGCGACAGTTTGTCATCCCCGGGGCGGAGATGCCCCGCGGGATGCTCCGCTCAGCATCAGAGTAGACGGGTCGTAAGCGGTGAGGGTTCAGAAGCACAGCCTCCAGGCTGTGTGCTTTTCTGAATCTCACCGCCGCAACTTCCCGCCCATGCGCCCGCTTGAATCCGGGCAAAGCATAAGCGAGGTGATTGCGCCTGAAAAGGCTGAAAAACCGGGTTTTCTAGGTGGGGTGGGCGGCGCGGCTCGTTACCGACTCACCATAACCGGGCTCGCAGGCACTCATCTTTCTCCGGGCACTGCGTTATCATTCGCTGATTCCGGAGGCATTTGCGATGCGCAAAGCGATGCTGTGCGGCCTGGCACTCCTTTTCTGCTTTTCACTCGCCGGCTGTGGAATTTTCGGCACTCCGAACTGCCAGCAGACCGGGAGCACGGTCGTCTGTGGCAAGGCGCGCTTTGAAGTGCTCACGCCCTCGCTCGTTCGCATGGAATACGCGCCGTCGGGCCACTTCGTTGACGCACGCACGGCTGTTGTCACCGGCCGCGAGTGGCCGCCCGCCAAGCTCTCTTTTCAGCAGAACTCCGGGTGGGTCACCGTTTCCACCGATCGCCTCACGCTCCGTTATCAGCTCGGCGCCGGCCTGTTCAACGAGCGGAATCTTCAGGTCTCGTGGCACGACAATGGTTCCGAACAGACATGGTCCCCTGGGCAGCAGGATCCTCTGAATCTGGGCGGCATTTCGCATTCCCTCGACGGAATCCAGCAAAACGATTTTCCCAAGCCCACCGACGGCATCCTGAGCCGCAGCGGCTATTTCCTGCTCGACGACAGCCATTCTCCCGTCTGGAACAGCCAGACCAACTGGATCGAACCGCGGCCGGATGCGAAGGATCAGGATTGGTATTTCTTCGAATACGGGCGCGATTACGACGCCGGACTGAAGGATTACGCGCGCCTCTGCGGCCGCGTTCCGATGATTCCGCGCTACGCGCTCGGCACGATGATCACGGACCTGAACTACGAATATCTGCCGTCAAATGAAATGGTCAGCAAGTATCACTATTCCGACAAGGACGCCGAAAAGCTTGTCAACCGGCTTCGCTCCGCCGGCATCCCGCTCGACGTTCTGGTGCTCGATTTCGCCTGGCACAACTACGGCTGGCAGGGCGGCTATGACTGGAGCCCGATCTTTCCGCATCCGAAAGAGTTCCTCGAATGGGCGCATCACGACGGCTTGAAGATCAGCGTGAACGATCACCCCGGCTATTCCGACTTCCAGACCGACAAGTCGATCATCTCCGACAAGGACAGCCATACGGCCGCGGTGCGCCGCGAGCTTCAGATTCCCGCCGGCCAAATCCTTCACTGGAATCTCGCCGATAAGAAACAGGCCGAAGTGTTCATGCGAGACCTTCATTTCCCGTTGATGGATGAAGGCGTGGATTTCTGGTGGGTCGACGGCGGCTCGGGGGCGGTCCAGATGGAGGGACTCGACAAGCAACTCTG
>JAGWOX010000052.1 GCA_028877145.1 Acidobacteriota bacterium
ATTCCATTTGCTTCCGGATCCGCTCGAGACGATCGTTCATTTCCGCGCTGACTCCTTCCTGTATGATGCCGCGCACCAACCCCGCGAGATTCCCCTTGAGCGCGTCGGACCGGCTGCGATTGAGATAGACGAGGTAGAACGCGGGCGCGCCGCCCTTTCCGCCCGCCTCGACCATGAGCGTCAGTCCGAGCGAACAGTCGAGATAATGATCCGCATAGATTTGTTTCGACGCCTGCCAGATCCAGCCTTCCCCGCCTGTTCCCTCCCGAGCGGTGATTACCTGCGTCACGGAAATCACCGTTCGCAACCCGCGGCCGAATTTTTCTTTCGACCAATACAAGAAACTTTGAACGCTCGGCCCGCACTCCGGAAAACGAACCAGGCAATCCGCCAATTGCGGCGCATAACTCCCGAGGTAAGGCGCGTCGGCAACGAGTTCTCGCGAACCGGCGGCGAGGCTCACCGGCGAATGCTTGTCGTGATAGACGTCGAGGCCCTTGTCGCCCGTCTTGAGATAGCTCTCAACCCGCGCGAGCAGGACTTCACGGAACAGCCGGTTGGCGGCTTCGTCGGCGCCGTCATCGGACCAGCGAATTTCCTTGCGAATTCGCTCGATCGCCGCGGCCGGGAGCTTCAGCCCGCAATCGCCGGGCCGGCAATCGCGCAGCGAATCGATGTCACGTTCCTCGAGCGAAAGATTCTCGAGATTGGCAATTTGGGGCGGCGAATCGAATCGGCCGATCTCGGGCGCTGGATTCACCTGCATTTGCTTGTAGCGAACGATATCTTTGGTCTGAGAGAGAAAAAAATCGCGAGGCACGGCGATGCGAATGGCGCCCACGCCCGCCAC
Organism: Acidobacteriota bacterium; assembly: GCA_028877145.1. GTDB lineage: Bacteria > Acidobacteriota > Terriglobia > Acidiferrales > UBA7541 > JAKASX01. The sequence goes on from JAGWOX010000052.1 coordinate 851, forward strand.
TTCGTGTTTCTGCTTTCTCGGAAGCAGTTTCGCGACTGCCTTTCCCGCAGCCAGATCACTTAAATCGTTTTCTGCGAAATGAGCGTTTTCAGTGAGAAACTTGCTCAGCTCCGGAGGAATCGCCTGCGCCCGAAGGGTTCCGCCGAAACCCAGAAGCGCGGCCAACACGGCGACCGTCGATTCACAACGAAGTCCGGTGGCGAGTCGCTTTGTTCGATTATTTCCGGAAAGGTTTCCGAATCTCGCGAATGGCCTTCTCCAGCTCCTCGAACGCATCCTCGATCCCTTCCTCGATCTCCGCCCACATCTCGAAGGACTTCCGCTCGGCCTTCCGGTTTCTCTTGCGGTCGGGGCTGGCAGGCGAGGCCGAAATCTCGTCGAATTCGGTCTGTGCCTCCACCAGTGTTCTCCGGGCCTTCTCCCGTAATTCGGCGAGGTTCGTCGACAGAGATTCCACGTGTGCTTCCACGTTCAACGGGTAGACCTTCGCTATCGCCATCGCTTCTCCCCTCACTTCGCCAGTGCAAATCCGGGCAATTTGCGGGCCGCGCGGTGCAAGGCAAAAGCTTCAGCAATCCAAGGACTTGCGAAGAGCCAGACTGGCTCCAACTGTCACCATTGGGGGTTTTCTCGCACAGTAGGGGCGAACCGGCTCATTCGGGCGCGCCCGGGGCTGTGAACCCATCCCCGCCCAATCCCATAAGCGACGATCACACTATGACTTCCGGCAAACAAACGGCCGACACCCTAATTCCTATTGGCGGTCGACTTGCTGCAAGAAACAGGCGTGGACAATTCTGCCGGTATCTCTGCCCCCGAATCCCCGGCGGGAGCGCCGGTTTTGCCGCCCGGCTTGACGACGGCAGAGGCCGCCGAGCGTCTCGAACGCTACGGGCCGAACGATCCAACCCAACTCAAGGCGCGGTCACTGCTGGCCGAAGCGCTGTCGCTATTCTCAAATCCGCTGGTTCTGATTCTGCTCGTGGCCAGCGGCGTGGCCGCATCGGTCGGCGAGATCGTCAATGCCACGATCATCGCCGTCATCGTTCTGCTGAGCGCCGCAATCAACTTTTGGCAGACGTATCGTTCGCGCCGTGCGATCGACCGGCTGCGCGAGCAAGTGGGCCTGACGGCGAGCGTGCTTCGCGACGGCCTCTGGACGGAACTGCCACGCCGCGAAATCGTCCCCGGCGATGTGATCCGCGTGAAAGGCGGCGATCTGGTGCCGGCCGATGCGCGCCTGGTGGAAGCGCGATTCCTCAACGTGCAACAGGCGTCGCTCACCGGCGAATCCCTTCCGGTGGAAAAATCCGTCACCGGGCCGGGTGAGCCACTGACGCCCGAATCGCCCGGAGCCATTTTTCTGGGAACCTCCGTCGTCAGCGGCACGGCGACCGCGGTGGCCTTGGCCACGGGGAGGGCCACCGTCTTCGGCGGCATCGCCGCGCGGCTCGTGGGCCGGCCGGTGGAAACGGAATTCGAGCGAGGGTTGCGCGGCTTCGGGCTGCTGATCATGCGCGTGGTTGTGTTGCTGGTGCTGGTGGTGTTCCTGGCCTCGGCGGTGCTGCACCACGGATGGCTCGATTCCCTGCTCTTCGCGCTGGCGCTCGCCGTCGGCCTCACGCCCGAATTCCTGCCGATGATCACCACGGTCACGCTCGCGCAGGCTGCCATCCATCTCTCGCGCGAGCGAGTAATCGTGAAGCATCTTTCCGCCATTCAGAATCTCGGCAGCATCGACGTTCTCTGCTCCGACAAAACCGGCACGCTCACCAGCGGCGAAATGAGCCTCGACCAGCGCCTGGACCCCTTTGGCCGCCCGGCGGAAGCGCCGTTTCTTTACGGGTACGTGAACAGTTTGCTCGAAACAGGCATCGAGAGCCCGCTCGACAAAGCCATCCTGGCTCGCGAACAGCCGAGCGTCGTGTCCGTGTTTCACAAGCTCGCCGAGATTCCCTTCGATTTTGAGCGGCGAAGAATCTCGATCGTCGTGTCGAAGGAGGGAGAGCGGCTGCTCATCGTCAAGGGAGCGCCGGAGAGCGTGCTGCCGCTTTGCTCGCGCCTGCTCGCCGACGCAGCCGAGCAGCCGATGGACGATGCGGCGCGTTCACGATGCACGCAAACCTACCATGAGAAAAGCGAAAGCGGTCTTCGCGTCCTCGCCGTGGCCCTCCGCAACGTCCCCGAGAAACTCTCCTACTCCCCGGACGAGGAAACCGATCTGACGTTGATCGGCTTCCTCACTTTCCTCGATCCGCCGCTCGAAGATGCCGCCGAAACGCTCGAAAAGTTGCGGCGCGACGGGGTGCGGTTGATGGTTCTTACCGGCGACAACCAGCGCGTTGCCGGCCACGTTTGCGCCGAAGTCGGACTCGATACCGAGCAGATGATGCTCGGCGAGGAGATCGATCGCGAAACCGACCCAGCGCTGGGAGCTTTGGCGGAACAGACGGATGTTTTCGCGCGTGTATCGCCGGCGCAGAAAACGAGAATCCTGATGGTGCTGCGGCGCCGCGGCCACGTTGTGGGCTTTCTCGGCGACGGAATCAACGACGCGCCCTCCCTGCACGCCGCCGACGTCGGCATCTCCGTTTCCCAAGCCACCGAAGCCGCCAAGGACGCCGCCGACGTGATCCTGCTCGAGCGCAGTCTTTCCGTGCTGCACGATGGCATCCTGGAGGGCCGCCGCGCATTCGGAAACGTGCTGAAATATCTGCTGATGGGCACCAGTTCGAACTTCGGTAACATGTTGAGCATGGCCGTCGCATCGATCGTGCTCCCCTTCCTCCCCATGCTGCCCGGCCAGATCCTGCTCAACAATTTCCTTTACGATCTCGCTCAAATCACCATCCCCAGCGACAACGTCGATCCTTCCTTCATGCGCAAGCCTCGGCGCTGGGACATCTCGCTGGTAAGGAATTTCATGGTGGGAATCGGGCCGGTCAGCTCGATTTTCGATTTTCTGACGTTTGGCGCGCTGCTTTTCTGGTTACACACGTCGGAGCCGCAGTTTCACACCGGCTGGTTCGTCGAATCGCTGGCGACGCAGACGCTCGTGCTCTTCATCATTCGCACGGCCGGGAATCCGCTGCGCAGCCGGCCGAGCACGCCGCTCATCGCCACCGTCTTGGCGATCGTCACGATCGGGCTGCTGCTGCCTGTTTCTCCGCTGGCGACCATGCTCGGCTTCGCCCGCCTTTCACCGGCCTTCTACGCCTTCCTTACCGCCGTCACGGCCGTTTACCTGCTCTCGGTGGAAGTCGCCAAGGGGTTCCTGCTCCGCCGGTTCCTCCGCTGATAGGTCCCATGCGCAGTAGCGGGATCCTTCGCTACGCTCAGGATGAGACGGGGTTATGCCGCAAGGATCGGTTAGAGACACATGTTAGAATCCCATCCTGGCCACATAAGTCAGCGTCATGCCCCAGGCCACTACCAGCACCACGCGCCGCGCAAGCATCGGATCGAGCCGCCGCATGGAGAGCGCTCCCACCGTCGCGCCAACCACCGCCGCGGAGGCCATCACTCCGGCGACCAGCCAGTCGATCCGATGGCCGAAAATAAACACCACGACGGCGATCGCATTGGTCGCGGACCCGCAGAATGTGCGCACGCCGTTCATCGAATGGATGCTCGATCCCAGCGTCAGCGAATAGAGCGCCAGCATCAGCACCCCCATCGCCGCGCCAAAATAACCGCCATAGGTCGCCACGGCGAACTGGCCAAGGATAGCCACCGCCTCGAGATGCCCCGCCGACAGCGACATACGCTCCGCCATTCGCCGCACCTTCCCGCTGGCGGTGAACAACGCCAAGGCGAACAACAGCAGCACCGGAATCAGGCGGTTGAAAGCGTGCTCGGGGGTATGCAGGAGCAGCCACGAGCCCGCGAAACCGCCTGCCACGCTGACCAGGATGAGCAGCACCAGCGTCCGGCGCCGTGTAGTGATCTCCTTGCGGTACACCCAGCCGCCGGTCGCCGCGCTCGGCCACAATCCGAGCGAGGTGGTGGCGTTGGCGACAATCGGCGGCACGCCGGCGAAAAGCAGCGCCGGGAACGCCACCAGCGTCCCTCCGCCGGCCACGGCGTTCATCACTCCCGCAACGAGGGATGCAAGAAAAATCAGGAAAAGGTAAAGTGGAGACGTATGCATGCGGAATTTGGCGCGATGCGAAGCTGCCGTCCTCCCCAGGATGGTCGCCGTGCCCCCGCATCGCTTTTCCAGGCGGGCGCGCCGGTGACGAAAGTCATTTCCCGCGCCGCGGAGCGGGTCCAGGCTATGGGCGGAGAACGCTCATGGCCTATCTCATCGCAGAACCGTGTATCGGCGTCAAAGACACGGCGTGCGTGGACGTCTGCCCCGTCGACTGCATTCATCCTCGGAAGGACGAAGGCGGATTTGCCGGCGCGCGTCAACTTTACATCAATCCCGATGAATGTATCGACTGCGGCGCGTGCGTCCCGGCCTGTCCCGTTACCGCGATCTTTGCCTTGGAGGATCTTCCGGCCCAATGGCGCCACTTTGCGGCGGCCAATACCGAGTTTTACGCGAAGACTGCCTCCGCACCCGATGCCACTTGAAGGACAATACCGATGGCGATAGATGGCGTAAGGACCGCCCAGCTCGACCTGCCCGATGAGCTGCTGCACAAATACAACCGGCCGGGCCCGCGCTACACGAGCTATCCTCCCGCGCCCGCATGGACCGACGAATTCACGCGCACCGATCTCGAAAAAGCACTCGCGCAAGCGGACGCTTCCGGCAGCGACGTCTCCCTCTACGTCCACTTGCCATTTTGCGAAAGCCTTTGCCTGTTCTGCGCCTGCAACGTGGTGATTCGCAAGGACCACAGCGTCGCGGGCGAGTATCTCGAAACGGTGCGCCGCGAAATTGCCGCGCTCTCCCCCTTCGTCTCCCGCGAGCGCCCCGTCGTCCAGCTCCACTGGGGCGGCGGCACGCCCACTTATCTCAATCCCGGCCAGATGGAAGACCTTTTCGCCGACCTCAGCCTGGCGTTCCATTTCTCGCCGGACGCCGAGATGGGCGTCGAGATCGATCCCCGTGTCACGACGCCCGCGCACCTCGAGGTGTTGCGCCGGCTCGGTTTCAACCGCCTCAGCATGGGCATTCAGGATTTCACGCCCGTCGTTCAGCAAACCATCCATCGCATCCAGCCGTATGAGATGACGCGCGAAGTGATCGAAGCCGCTCGCGCGCTTGGATTTACCAGCCTGAACGTCGACCTGATCTACGGACTGCCCCACCAGACCGCCGAGTCGTTCGGCGAAACCGTCGAGCGCATCATCGAACTCGCCCCGGACCGCATCGCCCTGTTCAGCTACGCCCACGTGCCCTGGCTCAAGAAGCAGCAAGGGAGTTTCGTCTCCGCGCTGCCCGCCGATCACGAGAAGTTCCGCATCTTCCGCACCGCGATCAACCGCTTCCGCGATGCCGGCTATCTCTACATCGGCATGGACCACTTCTCGCGTCCCGAGGATGAACTCGCCCACGCCCAGCGCGAGCGCACCCTTCATCGCAATTTCCAGGGCTATTCGACCCGCGCCGGCGCCGACCTCTACGGTCTCGGCGTGAGCGCCATCGGCCGTTTGGGTCGCAGCTATACCCAGAACTTCCGCGACCTTGCCCAATACCGCGACGCCGTCGAAAGGAACGGCTTGGCTATGATGCGCGGCTACCGCCTGACCGACGACGATATGGTGCGCGCCGCCGTCATCAGCCGCCTGCTCTGCCACGCGGTCGTCAAGAAAGCGGAGATCGCCGTGGAGTTCGGCATTGACTTCGACTCCTATTTCGGCGCCGAACTCGCCGCCCTGCAAGACCTTGAAACCGATGCCTTGGTCCACACGACGCCCGAGGAAATCGTCATCACCGAGCGCGGACGCATCTTCATGCGTAACGTGGCCATGGTCTTCGACAGTTATTTGCCGAAGATGGAATCGAGCGGCCGGCCGCGATTTTCGAAGACCCTCTAGCGCCGCCGCAGCCCCTCCTTTCACTGCAAACCCATAATGCCTTGCCGTGCAGTAAGTTAGGACAAGGGACACCTTGCCCCGCGTCCCGGTCACCCAGTCGCGGACCGCATCTGAAATTCTGCAACCGCGACCACAAGGTCAGCATCTAACGTGAGCAAAGAGGCCCTGCCTGGGACCCTTCTGCAACTGAAAAAGAGGAAGACAAACATGCTTGTTGCCAGAAAGACCAAGAACTCGAAGAAAATGGATTTTGGCAAATTGCTGAAATCAAAGCGCGACGAACTACTCGGCCAGTTGAAAGAATGGCGCGAGGATGTGCGCGCCGAGCGCGTAACGGAAGACGAAGTGGGGCAAGCGAGCTGGGCACAGATGGAACATCTGGCGTTCGCGAACCTCGAGCAAGGGCAGAAGACCCTTGGCGAAGTTGAAGCAGCCATCCATCGGATGGATCGCGGAACGTACGGCGTCTGCGAGAGCTGTGAGGAACCGATTCCTGAAGTTCGGCTCCGTGCCCTGCCCTGGGCCCGTTATTGCGTCAAGTGCGCCGAGCGGCGCCGCCGCAATTAAGACCTTCCTCGGATCTGGGAAACTCAATCCCTATCCTCCGCCTGGCCTTGCCACCCGACCGTCCTACGGGTGAAACCACCCGCTCGCCAGAATCCGGAAGGTCGTCGAAGAATAGGAACGGGAAAGTTTTACTGCTCTGCCCTGAGGAATTCGTAGCGGTCGATCGCCGCCGCCACCTGATAGGAAGCGCTCTCGTGGGACCGGGAACGAAGAATTCTGCCCAGGCACCGGACGCGCACGGGCCCCGCCAACGTGACTTCGTGCGGAAGCGTCATCACAATCTCCACCAGCGAACCCGCTTCCACCGGCTTGGACAGCAGAAACGACACTCCACGCGAACTGACGTCCCTCGAAACGCTGAGCGCTTCGCCGGCAGCCACACCGTCGGTCCAGCGAATCGATAATGGCAATTGCATCCGGAACCTGCGCGCCCCTCTACGCTCACCTGCCGCCAAGGTCATCCACCTCCTCTGAAGGCACTTAGCCTAACAGTGCATCATGGAAGGCTCAATAGGCGGGAAGTTGGACCTTTTCAAGGTACGGAATGGCTAGAACCGCGGGAATCGTTGCTCGCTTCCTTGTAGGTCTCGAGAACGTCGTCGAGCGTCAGTACGCCCTCGAGTTTGCCGGGATCCACGCGGCTCACCACCGGCACAACCGCCCGTCCCTGAACGAAACCGATGGCCGCGTCGAGCGGCTGGTCGGGATGCACCGTGGGCAGCCAGTCCGCCGTCAGCACGTCGGAGAGCTTGCGCCCCCTCCCGTCGGCCTCGCCGTAACGATCGAGTTGCGATCGCTCGACAGCCATCCAACGACCGGAGGGGAAGCGAACGAGGAGCACGTGCGCGTTGGCGGAAGTGGCCATTGCGATTGCCTCGCCCACCAGGCTTTCCGAACGCACCACCGGGAAGGCCGGCGGGTTCATCGCATGCTCGACGCGCAGCACTGGCTGCTCCCGCTGCTCCTCGAGCGAGGGCAAATCGACGCCCTCTTGCCGCGAAAGCAGATCGAAGAGGGGAACTTTCTGATAACGCCGCGAAATCAGGTAGGCAATCGTGTTCGAAATCATCACGGGGATGATGATGGAGTAGTTGCCGCTGGTTTCGAGCACCATGAAGACCGACGTGATCGGCGTGCGCAGGAAGCCGGCGAACAGCGTGCCGATTCCAACCAGAGCGAACGCGCTCACGGATCCGTGCAAATGCGGGAACACGATATGCTCCGCGCCGCCAACCGCGCCGCCGAGCGTGGCCCCGATGAACATCGCCGGCGCGAACATGCCACCCGGCGTACCGCTGACAAAAGCCATCCCGGTGGCCAGAATTTTCAGCCCGCTCAGGATACCCAGCGTCTGCCAGGTGAACTGGCCATGCAGGCCCTGGTCGATGTAAACGTAGCCGGCGCCCATCACCTGCGGGTAGGCCAGCCCAATGGCGCCAATGAGCAGGCCCGCGATGGCCGGCTGGACGTAGAAGGTCCAACGAGGCAGCTTGCGGAGCTTGGGCCGCACGTAGGCCAGAAACTTGAGGAAAACCAGCGAGGCAAAACCGCCAAAAACGCCGAGAACCGCATAGCCGATCAATTCGGGCGCTGAAAACCCACGGTAGGGAGGGACGCGGAAAATCGGCTGGCTGCCCAGGAACAACCGGAGGATCGTCACGCTCGAAGCCGCGGCCAGAATCAATCCGCCAAGGCCGCCCGCGCTCCAGGTCCCGATCACCTCTTCGAAGACGAACATGACCCCGGCAATCGGCGCGTTGAATGCCGCCGCAAGTCCGGCCGCCGCGCCCACCGGCGCCAGCAACCGCGTCTTTTCCTGCGACAGGCGCAGACGCCGGCCCATCACCGAGGCGATGCCGGCTCCCATCTGCAGCGACGGGTCTTCCGGTCCAAGCGAGAAACCGCAGCCGATGGACAGCGCGCAGGTGATGAATTTCCCGATGACCGTGCGGAACGGAACGTACCCGTCGTAAATGTAAACCGCCGCCTTGGTCTGGTTGACGCCACTGCCGCGAACGTCCGGAAAGGCCCACATCACCAGCAGCGCCACCACGATTCCCGCCACCAGGGGCACGAACAGCGTCCGCTCCCAGGAAGCCGGGGCGAGTCCCGAGCCCAGCAGCCAGATCCGCGTGGTTTCGATCGAGATGCGGAAGCAGACCACCGCGAGTCCCGAGAGCAACCCGATCAGCATGGAGAGGAGCAGGAAAAGTTGCGATTCGTGGACAGTGAGCCGCCCCGCCAGTTGTCGGAGACGGGCGGCGTGCGCGGAAGCTTTTGCGGCCAGAGCGGTTAATGGCCGCCCTGGCCGCTGACTCCCGTCAACTGATGTTTCTTGCCGATCACCCACAGCGCTTTGTCCTTCCCTTGCAGAGGGCCGCATTCATCGGCGACCAGATTCTCCGCTGAATAGACAAAATTCATGATTTGTAGTGCCGTTTGCGGCTGTCCCCGCAGCTTGCGCAACGTCAGCTGGAGCTGTTGCCCCATCGCCCAGATCTGTTGGAACGGATTCTGCGGGCTGTCAGACGCCACCTCCACCCCGCGCTGGGTGGCGCAGGACGCCAGCCGTGATTGCGCCTGCAGATAGGCGTCGATCGTGCGCGAGTCTCTCTCCGCGGCCCCCAGCCCGATCTCAAAAGGGTCGCTTGCGAGCACCAATCTCGCGAAGCGAAGCTGGTCGCTTACTTTGGGACCGTGCGGGGCCAGCCGCGCGGCCGTCTCCAGGTACGGAACCGCTCCCTCGTACTCGCCAATCGCGATTTCCGCCCCTCCGGCGCCGGCCAGAGCCGGTACGTAGCGCGAATTTATACGCAGCGCTTCCCGGAATTGTTCGAGCGCGTGCCGTGGATCGTCAGCTTGCATCTGCAATTGGCCGATTTGCGTCCGACGCTGAAAATCGATGTTGGACGTTTCCGCGGCCATGGCGAGGAGCTGGCCCTGAGCCTGTCCCAGATCGTGACGTGACATCCAATAATGGAACAGCGCCAGGCGGGTGTTCCACCGCTGCTCCGCGGTGTTTTCCTTCCAAGCACCATAGATCGCATTGTCGAAATAGCGCACCGCGTCCGGATTGCCTTTACGCGCCTCGAGTTGGGCAAGCTCGAAATTAACTTCGCCGCTGCCAGGCTCACTGTTCCACAAATCGAGGAGATAGGCTTCGGCGGCGTCAATGCGATTGTCGGCGGCCAAGGCCTGCGCGAGCCGCAACTGGAAAGTTGGATTATCGGGAGCGTAGCTAAGCGCGTTGCGCAGGTCGTCGATGGCTTCTTTCGGGCGATTGGCTTTCAGCGCCGCTTCGCCGCGTTGGAACCACCTATTGGCCAGATCGGCTTGCTTTCCGTGGTAATAGCTGACTGCGGCTTGCGTCACGCCGAACAGGATCCCCAGAGCGAGCAGCGAAGTCAGCAGCAGCGTTTCACGCGTCCACACTCGCGCGGCCCACTTCCTGGCTTTTTTCGCTTCTTCCATTGGATGGAACCCAGAATAAATCCTGAGCGCGGCCTCGCGCAAATACACGTGTGCCGCGGCAGAAGCAAACGCGCAAGGTTACAGGGCGATTCAGGGCATCTCGGTCAGGCGATGATGGATGGCGTAGAGAGCCAATTCGAGGCGGTCGGAAACACCGAGTTTATCGAAGATATTGTGCAGATGATTCTTCACTGTCTGCTCACTGATGAACAGCTTTTCGGCAATCTCCCGATTGCGGTAACCCTGCGCCACCAGTTGCACGATCTCCCGCTCGCGCGGACTGAGCAGTGGCTTCTCCCGCCGCGCCCCCGAATCCGACGACTTCTTGAAGGCGTCGATCAACTCGGCCGTCATCCGGTTGTCGAGCCAGATTTCCCCCGCGTGCACCTTGCGAATGCTCTTGAGCAGCAGCGCGCTGGCCGATTGCTTCCACACAACGCCGCGCGCTCCCAGCCGCATGGCCCGTACGACGTCGTGCTCGTTTTCTCCCTCGGTCACGAGGATGACGCGCGTCTGCTCGGTATGCCCGTTCATCTCTTCGAGCACGCCGAGCCCATCCTTGTTCGGCATTCGGAGATCCAAGAGCAGCACGTCGGGTCTCAGCTTGTTGAGGAGTTGGACGGCTTCGTCCCCGTCGCCGGCTTCCCCGACGACAGCAATATCGCCGGCGCCCTCCAGCAGCTTCCTCAGACCCTCCCGGAAGATGGCGTGGTCGTCCGCGATTACCACACGAATATTCGAATTGGGCTTTGCTTTGGCCATGGCGCCGCGTCCTACGCCAGTAATGTAGAACACGTTTCCCGCCATTCCAGTACGATCTTCCTAGATTGACGCGCGACGGTTAACCCGCCCGAAAGTGCCCACGAATCTAGGAGTTTGCCCTATTCCTTCCTATAACCCTTCAGTCAATAACCAGTACAGCCAGAAGCAGAACGTGCTCATATCTGTTTTCTGGCGTCTATGAAAAGAGACTGCCGATGTTTAGTAGTGGATCGGTTTGCCCACAAACGGCACGATCTGCCCCTCGAAAATCACCGCCCGCGTGTTCTTGACCGCGTGGATATCGGCCAGCGGATCGCCTTCCACCGCGACCAGACTTCCCTCCTTCCCAACCGCGACCGTGCCCAACTGGTCCATGCCCATCAAGTCGGCGTCATGTTTGGTTGCGGCAGTGAGGGCCTGTTCCGGGGTCATGCCGTGGTCGACCAGGGCGATCATTTCGTCGAGCACCGTGCCGCCCGTGGGCCCGTAGGACTGGTCGGAGCCGGCGGCCATGGTGACGTTGGCTTTGAGGGCCATGGCGAAACTGGCGAAGTGCTTTGAGGCCAGTATGTGCGCCTTGCTTAGGACGTAGCTGGGCAGGTGCATCTTCGCGCCGTTCTTCAGGATGTTGCCAACGATGAAGACGGTCGGGTCGAGGTAAATGTGGTGGCTCTTCATGAAGTCGATCGCCTCGGCGTCCAATTCCGAACCGTGCTCGATCGAATCGACGCCGGCGTTCAAGGCGGCCATAACGCTGCGGATGTTTTCGGCATGCGCCGCCACCTTCAAGTTGTCCATGTGGGCTTCCTCGCAGATCACGCGAAGCTCCTCAGGCGAAAGCTGCTCGGCGAAGGGCGAATCGAGCGGCGAGAGCACTCCGCCCGAGGCGAACACCTTGATCACTTTTGCGCCGTACTTGATCTGCAGGTGCACAGCCTTTTCGGCGTCCGCCGGCGAATTCACGAATCCGTTGAGCGGCGTGTAGAAACTCGTCAGCGGATACTCTTCCGGGAAACTCAGGAAATCATCATGGCCGCCGATGATGGATATCGGATGCGCGGCAGGAATCACATGGGGGCCGGGAACGATGCCCTCGTCGATCGCGTTCTCCAGCGCCACGTCGATGAAATTGTTCGATCCCAGCACGCGCACGCCGACGATTCCGACGGACAACGCATGCCTCATGTCCTGCTGGGCGCGCAAAGCCTGCAGGGGGCCGCTGGCGATCGGCTCGCGCGGTCCGGTCCACAAATGAATGTGCGCGTCGAGAAAACCCGGGAGCACGGTGTCCTTCGAGAGGTCCAGCTGCTCGGCCCCGGCTGGCACGGCCAGGTGCTGCCCGACGGCCGTGATTTTGCCGTTGGTGATGATGACGTCCGCATTCTTGAGTGGCGGTTTTTCGGTGTCGTAAATCAGCGTTCCGCAGCGGACGAAGAGCGTCTTCGGGCTCTCGGCCGCCGAGCCGGCCACCGGGGCTATCGCCACGAACGCCAGCAGGAAGAGCAGGAACAGGATCCGTCTCATGCACACACCCCCATCCAAGAAATTCCTTAGAAAAATCGCGCGAAGCATACGGTTCCGGGCGCGGAGTGTCAACCGGCAAGGCCGCCGTTGTTTCATCCCGAGCCGAGCTGCCACGGAAAAGTGCGACGGTTGGAATGACGCCAGCAGTTTTGACGGACGAGTGAGAAGGCGGAGGTGCGCGTCTCGGGCCGGGCGTGGCCGGCCCGAGACGCGGGATCGAGTTCAGCGAATCAGTTGATGGTGAGCGTGAGCGTGGTTGTCTGCGTGATGCTCCCGCTCGTTCCGGTGATGGTCAGCGTGAAGGCGCCAGTCTGCGGACGGCCGGCCGTCGAGATGGTCAGCGTGGAGCTGCCTGAGCCGGTGACGGACGACGGACTGAAGCTGGCGCTAACGCCACGCGGCAGGGAGCTAATGCTCAGGTTCACGGTGCCGGTGAAGCCGCCCGACGGCGTGACGGTGATCGTGCTGCTCCCGGTGGATTTCGCGGTCATCGTCAGCGTGTTCGGCGATGCGGAGAGAGAGAAATTGCCGCCTCCGCCCGAACTCTGAACGACCAACGCGGCGCTGGTGGTGTGCGTTAGCGTGCCGTCGGTTCCCGTGATGGTCAACGTGTACGTCCCCGCCGGGGTCGAGGTGCTGGTGGTGATGGAGAGAGTGGACGATGTGCTGCTTGCGCTAACCGAAGGCGGATTAAACGTAGCGGTGACGCCCGACGGCAATGTGCCTATGCTCAGGTTTACCGTGTTGCTGTAACCATTGGTAGGCGTCATGTTGACCGTGTAGCTGGTGCCGGTGCCCGGCGTAACCGTTTGAGAACTGGGCGAGGCGGAGAGCGAGAAGTCCGGCGTCGAGATCGTTCCGATAACGAACGTCACGTTCACCGAGTGCGTCAGGCTGCCGCTGGTGCCGGTGATCGTCAGCGTGTAAGTGCCTTTGGTGGCCCTCTTGTTCGGCGAAACCGTCAACGTGGAGCTTCCCGAGCCGGTGATGGACGTCGGATTGAAGCTGGTGCTTGTGCGCGGGGGCACGCCGGTCACGCTGAGATTCACCGTGCCATTGAACGGGCCGGTGGCCGAACCCGCGATTGAGACCGTATAGCTCGTGCTCGAACCCGGCTGGGCGGCGGCGCTTGAAGGCGTCGCGCTGATCGCAAAGTCGGAACTGGTGACTTGCTGAATGGTCAGGCCGACCTGGATGGAATGGGTGGGCGAGCCGCTACTGTCGGTTCCGGTCACGGTGATGTTGTACGTGCCGGTTGGCGCGTTGCCGGCCGTGGCGAGGGTCAAGGTCGAATCCACGACGGAGCCGGTCGTTGAGACGGCGGAAGGATTGAAGGAAGCGGTAACGCCGGTGGGCAATGTGCCGGTGGAGAGATTCACGGTGCCGGTGTAGCCGCCACTCGGCGTGACCGCGATCGTGTAGGTCGCGTTGCTGCCTTGAGTGACAGTTGCCGAGCCCGGCGAACTCGAGAGCGAAAAGTCGGGCGTGGGCGGCGGCTGCACCACCACCGTCACTTGCGTCGTGTTCGTCAGCGTGCCGTCCGTACCGCTCACCGTCAGGTTGTAGGTGCCGGATGGAGTCGAGGTGGCCGTGTTCACCGAGAGCGTGGACGAGCCTGCAGTGTTTGAGTTGATGCCGACCGGATTCGGCGAGAAGCCGACGCTCATGCCTGCCGGCAACGAGGTCGTTACGCTGAGTGTGACGTTGCCCGTATAGCCGTTGCTCGGCGTGACGTCGATCGTGTAGCTGGTGCCGCTTCCCGCCGTGATCGTCTGCGACGTGGGCGAGGCCGAGAGCGAAAAATCGGGAGTGGTGGTCGTGCAACCGGGGAAAGTGAACGAGGCGATTTCTGTGCTCCAGTTGAAAGAACCGCTCGATTTCAGGAATTCGGTGGTGTACCAAAACGTGCAATCGTCAGCCGGGTCGACGGACATATTGCTGTAGTCGCCCCAGCGGCTCAGGCCGCCGGTTTGCGCGCCGGCGCCCTGGATGATGCTCGACTCGGTTTCCATCGTGTTCAGGGCATCGGTCGGCACGCGCCCGGTGAAACTGATGGCGGGAAATATGGTGCTGCCCGAAAGGCTGTAGCCGAGGGCGATGTCGCCTTTCTCGTCTTCAGCGATGCTGGGCATCCAGCGATAGTTCGAGTCCGGCGCAAACGTTCCCTGCTGGTAGACGGCCGTGTTGGCTTCCGGACTCCGAATTTCGTACCAGCGGACGCCGGTGTTCCCGCTGCCGGTGTTGACGGACTGACTGATAACGAGCGATTCGTAGGAGCCGAAATTTCGATAGGCGAAGCGGTACATCAGGCGGTCGCCGAGCGAGTCGAGCTGCTGCGTTGTACTTGATTGGGGAACGCACGTGCCGCCGCCGCAGGCCTCGCTGAAGGAAGTGACGGGAATCACGGCGGGACCGGTGAAGGTGGAATTCGATGGAGTGGTCCAATCGACGTGGAACTTGAACAGGTTGAGTGAATTCGTGCTCGAAAAATCGATGAAATAGTTGGGCGAGCCGGCCGGGGGCGCGGCGGTTGTGCCGGGCGCGCCGGAATCGCCGTCGAGGTCGGAGGGCAACAGGCTCGGGTAGCCGCCGCCATTGAAGCACTGCATCGTGGCGGCGTTCCCCGCGAGCATATTCGCGCGATCGAGCGCGCAGGCGTAGCCGCTGACGAAGCCGCCGCTGGCGCTGGTGAAGGCGTTGTAGGAAACGTAGTAGCCATCAGGCCAGACGGCGAGCTTCGGATAATCGGGGAAATAATTGCTGGGGATCGAGAATTGGTAGAGGTTGTAGGCGCTGGTGGCGTCGGAAGTGGTGGAGACGGCGACGCAGAGAGCATAGGGGGTGGTGAAGACGGGCTGCATCAGCACCCAGCGCTGGGCCTGTTTGTCGTATTGCGCGATGGGGTCGCCGCTGTTGTTCGAGGCGCAGACGCCGCCGAGCGACTGCCAGAGCGTGTTGCCTTCGGCGGGACCGTAAACGATCTTGCCGGTGCTCTTCGAGAAGATACCGAAAGAAAGATTCACCCATTGAACGTACTGCGTGGCTCCGGCCGAGCCGTTCGTATCGGGAGGCGCTCCCTGCATGTTGAACCCGGCCTGGCCGATGCCCAGGCCGAGGAAATTCAAGCCGGACGTCGTCGAGACCAGGGGGCCGGATGATGTTTGCAGGGCAGAATCCATTGGCGATGGCGCCAGGGCCGATTGGAGCGGCATGGGGTGCCGCAGCGGGATCTGCTTGAGCACGCCGGCGGCAGGGGGAATCGGCTTTACGCCGCCGAGCCGCGGAGAGAGGACGTGAAGTACGTCCTTGATCACAATCACGTGAGGTCCGGAAGTATTCCGCTGCTGGGCTTCGAGCAGTTTCGGTCCCGCAAAGACGCCGGCCGCAATTACCGCCGCCACCATCAAACCTGCCGCCACATGTTTATTCAAGGGGCTCTCCTCAACGATCCATCCCGGTTGTTTTTCCGCGGAATGACGAGCGCACGCAGCACATCGTCGGAAAAACACCATGAAATGGTCCCATCCGGCCCCAAGCCTATCGTTTGCCGGGTGCGAGACGCCATCAGTTCATGGAAGAGAATTGGAGGCTTTGCGTAGGTGAACAAGACCAGTACTGCCTACAAGTTGCGGCGCGGGGCTGGGCACCAAAGTGGTGATTTTGTGTGCAGCGGAAACGCGTGAGCTGGGAAGCGTCACGAAGTGTCACTGGGCGTGACGAGTCGGAAGAGCTGCCGGACGTGGTGCGCTAACTTGTGCGTTTTGTGGCGGTTGCCTTTGTGTGGTGTTCGGCGGGAAGTGTCACGAGAGCGGCATTGGGCTGGACAGCGGTCAATCGGAAATTGAGATAAGGTGCTTCTTCTCAGCAGGTTCAGTTTTTTTAGGCTGGACAATTGGGGGCCTTTTTCAATGGGGATGGTGAGTTGGCCTGGAGGGGAATTGGGGTGGAGGCTCGGGCGCGTTAGCTTAGCGTGAAGTGGTGTCGCGAGGGAAGCAAAGGGTCTACGTGGACTCCAGACGGCGATGGGGAGACCGAACCGGAGTGAGCGTAGCTCAGGCGGGGAGCGTCGACCTGTGGCTCCGACCGAGAGGCATGCCCGCGAGCGCTTATTGATTGAAAGCTGCCGGCAAGCGAGAAAGTCACGGACCCGCTACCGCATCACACGGCATTCGTCAGGACCTTCGGAATTGAGGGTGAGATGCGCTTCAAATCAGAAAAGCCAAGCTGGAGTTGCACGCATCACTTGACCTTTACGTCGGCCTCCACCGACATCCCAGGCCGCAGCAGATGCTTGGGATCCTGCCCCTCATCAAAGAGGATTTTGACGGGAATTCGCTGGACCACTTTGACGTAATTTCCCGTCGCATTTTCCGGAGGCAACAAGCTGTAGCGTGCACCCGTGGCGCCGGCGATATCGAGCACGCGCCCGGTATAGGCGCGGTCATAGGTGTCGACCGAGATCTTCACCGTCTGACCCGGGCGCATGTGAGTCAATTGGGTTTCCTTGAAATTGGCGGTGACCCAGATATTTTGGCTGTCGAGCGGAACGATGGTCATCAACTGCTCGCCGGGTGAAACGTTCTTTCCGGGTTGAACCGTCCTTCTGCCCACGATGCCACTCACCGGCGCGACAATCGTCGTGTATTTGAGGTTCAGCCGCGCCTGATCGAGAACTGCTCTCGCCTTCTCAGTTTGCGCTTCCGCCGCGGCGGCCCGGGAGCGCTGCACGGAAATCTGTTGCGGGCGTGTTTGGGCATATTGCAATGCGGCTCGCGCCTGCACCAGACGGGCACGGGCTTGGGTGACGGCTTGTTTCGCGGCGGCAGCCGATGCCCGGAGCGCCACAACAGCAGCGGCGGTCGCCTTCTGCGAATCGACGGCTTGCGTAAACTGCTGCTGTGGAATTTCGTCTTTCGCCGCCAGGGGCTGATACCGGACCACGTCGTCCTGCGCCTTCAGATCATTCGCTTCCGCCTGTCTTAGCGAAGCTTCCGCTGCATTGGCCTGTTCCCGGGCAGCCGCAACGCCTGCCTCGGCGTTGGCGACGTCGGCTTCGGCGCTGGAAAGTTGGCTCGAGGTATTCGCGGACGTCAGCGGGACGTTTGTCATCATCGCCGCGGCGCTGGCTTGGTCATTGGCCAACGTGGCCTTGGCGTTGGCGACCGCGACTTCGTAATCTTTCGGGTCGAGCTGCACGAGCACCGTGCCGGCCTTGACGTACTGATTGTCGTCCACGGTGACACGCGTCACGTAGCCCGAGACTCGAGAACTGACGGGGTAGATGTAGCCGTCGATCTCCGCGTCGTCAGTCGATTGCCACGCCGCGAAATGCAGATAGATCAGGATAGCGCCGGCGAGGAGAGCGATCCCCGCGCCGAGCCCGATGAGCAGGGTTTTCCCGCGGCCCTTCCCGCGCGGCCTTGCCTCGCCGGGCCCCACGACCGTCGCTGCGACGTTGGATTCCGACGGTGCAGCGTTTTTTTCCGGTTCTTTCAATTGCTCCGCCATGGATCACCTCATTCCCAGATCCTGAAATGCGGACTGGCCGGCAACGCCCATTGCCGAGTGCCGCCTCT
>JAGWOX010000319.1 GCA_028877145.1 Acidobacteriota bacterium
ATCGCCTGATGCGCCGCCTCGACATTATCCCCGGCGGCGCTCCGGAACCCGTGCCGTTCACGCTCCTCGAACAATTTCTCTGGCTGCGCAGCGAGCATGAAGGTTTCTGGTATCCGGCCGTTGCCGTGGCGGAAGCCGTCAAGGAGGGTCAAGTTCTCGGTCACGTAAAGGACTGCGAAGGCCACGTGCTCCAGACGGCCGTGAGCCCCGCCGACGGCCACGTCCTCTTCATCGTCACCTCACTGGCGATCAACGCAACCGATCCTCTGTTGGCCGTCGGCGCGTGAGATGCTTCCCATGCATTCTGTTCTGAAAATGCCGGCCGACAACGAAGCTCTGCACAAGACTGTCATTCTGAGCGAAGCCGCCCGACGCCTTTTCCTTCCCCGGAAATCCCGCCTTCTGGATTTCCGTGTCGGGCCGCGCAGCGAAGAATCCCCTAGCCACAAAAGAAGCGGTAACGATCCGCATTCGAGCGGTATCGGGGGGCGGGGCTTCAGCCCCGACATGGATTGGCATCTGGCAAGGGGCTTTAGCCCCTGAAGCCGGGAGACCTCTTGCATGAACTCCGTTCTAAAAATGCTTTCCGACAACGAAGCCCTCTACCTGCGCGAGCTTGCCGAATTCGTTGCCATTCCTTCCGTGAGCACTGACCCCGCCCACGCCGACGACGTCCGCCGTGCCGCCGAGTGGGTAGCCGCGCGCCTGCGCAAAGCCGGCCCGATCGAAGTCGAGATGTGGGAGACGCCGCGTCATCCAGCCATCTTTGGCCGCTGGAACGGTGCGCCCGGCGCGCCCACGGTCCTTATCTACGGCCACTGCGACGTGCAGCCGGCCGACCCGGTCGAGTTGTGGCACTCACCGCCATTCGTCCTCACCGAGCGCGATGGTTGCCTCTATGGCCGCGGCGTTAGCGACGATAAGGCATCGATGCTGCTCCCGATCCTCGCGGCCGAGGCCTTCTTCCTCGCCGGTGAAAAGCCGCCTGTCAACCTGCATTTCCTCTTTGAAGCAGAGGAGGAAATCGGCAGCGTCGATCTTCCCGAACTCGTGCGGTCTCACCGGGCCGCGCTCGCGTGCGATGTCGCGCTGTCCGCCGATGGCGGCATGTGGCGGCCGGAGGCGCCGAGCATCAACGTCAGTTCGCGCGGACTCGTCGGCCTCTCCTTCACCGTGCGGGGCCCGGGTCACGATCTGCATTCCGGCCGTCACGGCGGCGGCCTGGCCAACCCGTTGCACGCAGCGGCGCAGCTTGTTGCCTCGCTACACGAAAACGGCAAGGTAGCCGTTGAAGGTTTTTACGATGATGTCGAGGAGATTGAGCCAGCGCTGCTCGAGGCGATCGAGCGTTTGCCGTTCGACGAGAAAAAATATCTAGCCGAGGTTGGCGCGCCTTCCGGATTCGGTGAATCCGGCTACGGCACGCTGGCGCGCCAGTGGTATCGCCCCACGGTCGAAGTCAACGGATTCTACGGCGGCTACCAGGGCCCTGGCGGCAAGACCGTGCTCCCGAGCGAGGCGCACATCAAGATCACCTGCCGCCTGGTCCCCAATCAGCGCCCCGCCGACGTGCTCGCCAAGATGCGACGCCACCTCGAAACTCACTGTCCGCCCGGCGTCACTCTCACCATCGAGGAGGGCCACGACGGCGCCATCGCTTATCGCGTCTCGCCCGAAAGCCCAGCCGTCCGCGCCGTCGCCGAAACGCTTGCCGAAGTCTTCGGCCGGCCTCCCGAAATCGTCGGGATGGGCGGCACCGTCCCCATCGTCACCACGTTCCGCGAAGTCCTTGGCGTCGATACAGTGTTCTTTTCTTTCAGCGTGGCTGACGAAAATATCCACGCCCCCAATGAGTTTTACCGCCCCGAGCGCTTCCGGCTGGGTCTCCAGTCCTGGCCCAGACTCTGGCGCAAACTAGCACAGTCGCACCTGTCCGCCCCCAGCGTGCGTGTGTAGCGACGGGCTTCAGCCCGCCATCGTTCTGTCTGCCTGTACCTCAGCGATGTTTGATGAAATTGCCGGCTTGCAGTTCGCCGATTGCTTGCCGCAACTGTTGTTGCGTATTCATGACGATCGGGCCGTACCAGGCAACGGGTTCTTCGATCGGTTTGCCGGAAACCAGCAGGAAGCGGATGCCCTCCTCGCCGGCCTGTACGACGATCTCGTCACCACGATCGAACAAGACGAGCGAATGATTACCGGCGTCGTAGACCGGTTGTGCATTGGGCTTCAGGACCTGGTCCGTGAGCACTGGCCGCGGCTCTGACGCGTCGCGGAACGTCCCGGAGCCAGCAAAGACATAGGCAAAGGCGTTGCGTCTCGTGTCGATCTTGAGGCGCTTTCGCTGTTCGGCGGGAACGAAAACGTCGACGTAGCTCGGATCGGCCGCCACGCCTTCGACCGGCCCCTTTTTGTCCCAGAATTCCCCGCAGATGACGCGTACGCGAGTGCCGTCGTCGTCCGTCACCTCGGGAATCGCGTTCGACGGAATGTCCTGGTATCGCGGATCGGTCATCTTGAGCGATGCCGGCAGGTTCGCCCATAACTGAAAGCCGTGCATGCGCCCTCGCTCATCTCCCTTGGGCATTTCCTGATGCAGGATGCCGCTGCCCGCCGTCATCCATTGCACGTCGCCGGCGGTCATCACGCCTTTGTTGCCCAGGCTGTCGCCGTGTTCGACCGAGCCGGCGAGTACGTACGTGATCGTCTCGATGCCGCGATGAGGATGCCACGGAAACCCGGCCAGATAGTCTTCCGGGTTCTCGTTGCGGAAATCATCCAGCAACAAAAAGGGATCGAAGTCCTTCGTTTGGCCGAAGCCGAAAGCGCGCTCGAGCTTTACGCCCGCGCCCTCGATCGTGGGCTTGGTTTGAATGATTTTCTTCACTGCACGGAGCGACATGTTCATCCTCCCCTCCGCGCCGAGCGCGGAGCCTTTGATGCTTCCTGGGCGCGAAATCTCAAGCCTTCACGAACTGCACATCGAGGCTGATCGCCACTTCGTCGCCGACCAGAATCCCGCCGGTCTCCAGAGCGGCGTTCCAGGTGAGGCCAAAGTCCTTGCGATTGATCTTGGCCGTCCCCGCCAACCCCACTCGAATGTTGCCATAAGGGTCCTTCACGGGAGAAGACGGCCCTTCCACGCTGAAGACGACGCTGCGGGTGACGCCGTGGATGGTGAGATCCCCCGTCACGTCCAATTCGCCGTCGCCCTTGATAACGACCCGCGTGGATTTGAAAGAAAGGGTAGGGAACTTCTCGACGTCGAAAAAGTCGGCGCTCTTGAGGTGCGCATCGCGCTGCGGCTCATTCGTGTTGACCGAAGCGGCGTCGAGCGAAGCCTCGACGCGAGAATTGG
>JAGWOX010000053.1 GCA_028877145.1 Acidobacteriota bacterium
CCAGATCGTGGGCGGCGTGCCGGGGATGGGCTTTTCGGGTGTTTCCTCGCGCTCGATGACGC
This sequence comes from Acidobacteriota bacterium, assembly GCA_028877145.1. Classification (GTDB taxonomy): domain Bacteria; phylum Acidobacteriota; class Terriglobia; order Acidiferrales; family UBA7541; genus JAKASX01. The sequence goes on from JAGWOX010000053.1 coordinate 63, forward strand.
GGGGTGGGATCAAAACCATCTCGCGTTTCGCCAGGGGGCGGCCCTTGCCCTGCAGCTTCGATTCGAGTTCGCCCCAGCAGCGGGAGCAGAAATCGTATTCGCGGCTCTCGATCTGTTTCTGCGTGCATTCGGCCACTTCGCCACATACGTCACAGCGGTAGACAATCACTTTTATATCTCCTCGAAGCAGGTGTCCATGCGGGAGCTTCGTTCCTCGCTACCGACGGCGCGCTGCGTCACTTCGATTCTAGCCCCTCGAGAAGACAAGACAAACTGAAGCCTCAACACAAGGGATGGCGCCAGGTGAGTTGCGGAAATTTCTTGGAGGCCGTCAAACGCGCGCGAGCTAGCTCTTCGGCGACGGCCGCGGTGGAAACGGCGCGTTCGCGGGCCATCTCCAACACGTTGCGCATGCGGTCGTAGATCCGGGCGAGGCTCGGGGCGCTGTCAGCGCGGTGAAGCAGATAGTATTCGGCCCCACGAATGAGGCCTCCCGCATTCACCAGATAATCGGGCGCGTAAACGATGCCGCGCTCGGCGAGACAGTCGGCGACATCGGGTGTGGCCAGAACATTGTTGGCCGAACCGCACACGACGCGCGCCCGCAGCTGCCTGGCAACGTCTGCGTCAATCGCTCCCCCGAGCGCGCACGGCGCCAGCACGGCGACATCGGCCGCAAGAATCTCTTGGGGAGCAACGACACGCGCGCCGAGTTCCTCGCCAGCCGCGCGAGCTCGCTCGGGGTCGATATCGGCAACAACGATCTCCATGCCTTCGCGGCGGAGTATGCGGCCCAGCGCGAGGCCGACGTTGCCCGCGCCCTGAATCGCCACCTTCGCACGACGAATACCCGCGAAATCAAGACATGCGCGCATGCCGTGCCAGACGCCGATCGCCGTCATTTCACTGATGTCGCCAAGGCCCGGAGCGCTTTCGAGCGCAACGTAACGCGTGTGGCGGCCCACGGCATCGAGATCGGCTCCGGTCACGCCGACATCTGGTCCGCTGAAATAGCGCCCGCCCAGGCTTTCGATCAGACAGCCCAAGGCTTCGAACGCCTCCACTCGCCGCAGTCCGGGATGATCGACGAGGACGGTCTTCCCTCCTCCGGCCGGGAGTTCGGCGAGGGCGGCTTTGAGCGTCATGGCGCGAGAGAGGCGCAGTACGTCCTCGATTGCCTCATCCTCGTTCGCGTAGCGCCACAGGCGAATCCCACCGAGCGCGGGGCCGAGCGTCGTGTCGTGTATCGCCAGGAAACCGCGCAGCCCCGCGGCGCGATTCTGAAGTGCGATCACCTGTTCGCTGTCGTCGGCGACCATCGATTCGAGAAGGTTCATTCCGTCATCCTATGAGAGATCTTCCGCTTGGAGCAGGAAAGTGGAAGCGGTGCGGACATGCACTTTGGGCCAGACACTTAGCTCCCTCCCGGCGAAGCTGCGGCGTCCGCCGGCGAACCTGTCCATGCGGGACAGGAGGCGTCAGCCGCGCGCCAAATCCTGAATGTGCTTGGCCAAATTCTGTATTTTCTGCGCGGTGTGCAGCATGTCGACGGAAAGCACTTCGGTGGAATCAGTCTTGAGCACCTGGTTGCGAAGCTTGCGGGCCAGATCATAAAGATCGGTCACATCCATTTTGAGCTGCTTCTGCTGATAAACCAATATCATGTGAGCATCGACCTTCGGGCCGGGCGGGAGCCCCTGATCCAAGTCCGGTGGTGTGTCCCCCCGTGGTCTGGGTCCCGGTAGCGTGCTGCCTGGGAATTGATTGGCATTGGACTGTGGTGACCCTGGGAATTGAAGCGATTTGGCCAGAAGGTTCCCTGCCCAAGCCATAAACGGGATTCCGACCAAAACTCCTATAAACCCCCTACGATTCATCGCGTCGCTCCTTCAGCGACGACGCCCCCCGGGTACCAGTCCCCCCACGCGCCGCCTCGACGAATTTCCGAACTGAGACTATTCTATGCCGAATCGGGTGGGAATGCGCGCCCGGGGGCCTGGCGGCCCCAGCCTACCGCTGAGGAGGGGTCATGGGACAGGTAAGCCACGAGCAGGCGGACATGCTGCTGAAGTTGTACGAACTGCGTCGCGAGCCGCGCTTGCGCGAAGCACGCAATTGGTTCTTCCGCAATTTCCACCCCCAGTCGCTCAACGAGCGAGCCTCGCTGACGCCCGAACAGGATGCCAGCGTGCGCATGGTTACCAGCTACTGGGAGATGGTGTGCGGCCTCGTGAGGCGCGGCCTGGTGGACGAGGATCTGTTCTTTGAAAATACGGCCGAATTCTGGATCGTATGGGACCGCCTGAAGCCGCTCTCCAGCGAGGTCCGGCACATGATGAAGGATCCCCACGTTTGGGAAAACCTCGAAAAACTTGCGGTGCGCTACGAAATCTGGCGCGAACGCCGCGCACCGGGCGCCATCGCGGCGATGCGCGAGATGATGCAGCGCGCGCAAGCGGCCCAAGCCAGCGAAAAATGACGATCGAGGAAGCGTTGGTTGCCGTCTGGCGGCAGGCCATGGTCGACTCCGCTGATACCGTGGAACTCGGCGGCAAGCGCTTCCCCGTGCATCTGACCCCGCGCAAGAAACTCCGCGAAGTAGATTTCGTTTTCCGCGATCAGCCGTTGCGCGGCCTCGAACAGAATCCCCGCACCGGTTCCCGTTGGGCCGAAATGGCCCGTTCAGGCGCGAAAGTCATGCAATTTCTTTCCGAAGGCCGCTACGTCGGCGTGGTTGCCGACGGCAAGGTGACGATGTATTCGAAAACGGTCATCGGTCGCCGCAAACACAACGCCCAATCAAAGAAAAAGTAAATGGCCGGCTACCGGTCGCCACATCAGGTCCTAATGCGATAATGGAACGAGCATGACCCTGTTCGCCTCCTCGCCGCCTCCCGCCGGACTCGACTGGGCGCACCCGATTGTCCGCGACTGGTTTCTCGAACGTTTCCTTTCTCCCACCGAACCCCAGGCTCTCGGCTGGCCGCATATCGTCGCGGGCCGCACGGTGCTGATTTCGGCGCCCACCGGTTCCGGAAAAACGCTGGCCGCGTTTCTTGCCGCGATCGACCGATTGGTGCGCAAGGCACTTGCGGGAAGGCTCGAGGATCGGACCGAAGTCGTCTACGTCTCGCCGCTTCGCGCGCTTTCGAACGACATCGAGAGAAACCTTCAGGACCCGCTGGCCGGAATCCTGGCGCTCGCCGAACGGCGCGGACTGGTCATGCCGCCAATCCGCACGGCCGTGCGCACCGGCGACACGCTTGCGCCCGAACGCCGGAAAATGATTGAACGCCCGCCTCACATCCTCGTGACAACTCCCGAATCGCTCTACATCCTGCTCACCGCCGAGCGCAGCCGCCGCATGCTCGCAAGCGCTCGCACGGTGATCGTCGACGAAATCCACGCCGTTGCCGACGACAAGCGCGGCGCGCATCTCGCCCTTTCGCTCGAACGGCTGGAATCGCTCACCGGCCGGAAACTCGTGCGCGTGGGACTCTCGGCCACGCAAAAGCCGATCGAGAGGCTGGCCGAATTCCTTGGCGGGGCGCGGCGCCCCGCGCCGCAGGTCGTTGAAATTGGACGCCGCCGTGCGCTCGATCTTGCCGTCGAAGTCCCGCGAAGCGAGTTGGGGCCGGTCGCCTCGAACGAAATGTGGGAGGAGGTGTACAACCGGATCGCGGAGCTCGCCGCCGGGCACCGCTCCACGCTGATCTTCGTCAATACGCGCCGTATGGCCGAACGCGTCGCGTTTCACCTGGCCGAGCGCATGGGCAAGGAGTCGGTCGCCGCGCACCATGGCAGTCTGGCGCGCAAGCTCCGCCTGGAAGCCGAGCGGCGGTTGAAGGCCGGCGAGCTGCGCGCGCTGGTCGCGACGGCTTCGCTGGAACTGGGCATCGATATCGGCTCGATCGATCTGGTCTGCCAGATCGGCTCGCCGCGATCGATCGCCGTCGCGCTCCAGCGCGTCGGCCGTTCCGGACATTGGCGCGGCGCGGTGCCCAAGGGACGCTTGTTCGCGACGACGCGCGATGACCTGCTCGAATGCGCGGCGCTGGTTCGCGCGATGCGGTCTGGTGAACTCGACGCAATCGAAGTGCCCGAAGCGCCTCTCGACGTGCTGGCACAGCAAATCGTGGCCGCCTGCGCCGCCGAACCCTGGAGCGAAGACGATCTCTTCGCGCTCGTGCGGCGCGCCGATCCGTATCGCCACCTGCTGCGCCGGGAATTCGATGCGCTCGTCGAAATGCTCTCCGAAGGCATCGCCGCCCGGCGCGGAAGGCTCGGCGCGTGGCTGCACCGCGATCGCGTGAATGGCCGGGTGAGCGGGCGACGTGGCGCGCGCCTGGCGGCGATGACGAATGCCGGCGCCATTCCCGAAACCGCGCTCTACCCAGTGGTCGCGCAGCCCGAGGGCGCGATGGTCGGCACGGTGGATGAGGATTTCGCCGTCGAAAGCCTTCGCGGCGATATTTTCCTGCTCGGCAGCCGCTCCTGGCGCATCGGCCGCATAGAAAAAGGGCGGGTCCTGGTTGAGGACGCCGGCGGCGCGCCCCCGAACGTTCCCTTCTGGCGCGGTGAAGCACCCGCGCGCACGGCCGAACTTTCGGAGCAGGTCGCCGATCTCCGGCAACAGATCGCGGAACGTATGCCGCCGGGCGTGCATCCGCGCGAATCGAACGATGCGCACGCGACCATCGACTGGCTGCGAGAGGAATGCGGCCTCGACGCAGCCGGAGCGGAACAGGCCATCGAATACATCGTCACTGGCCGCGCCGCCCTCGGCGCCGTTCCTGGCGGCAACACAGTTATTGCCGAGCGCTTCTTCGACGAAAGCGGCGGAATGCAACTCGTGATTCACGCCCCCTTCGGCGGACGCATCAACAAGGCCTGGGGACTCGCACTGCGAAAGCGCTTCTGCCGGTCGTTCAATTTCGAGTTGCAGGCCGCGGCCACCGACAACGGTCTGGTGCTTTCACTAGGGGAGCAGCACAGTTTCCCGCTGGCCAGCGTCTTCGGCTTCCTCACCAGGGCGACCGCGCGCCATTTGCTCGAGCAGGCCGCGCTGCCGACACCGCTTTTCACGTCACGCTGGCGCTGGAACGCCTCGCGCTCGCTCACCCTTCCGCGTTTTCTCGGCGGCCGAAAAGTACCCGTGGCGGTGCAACGCATGCGCGCCGAAGACCTGCTGGCAGCCGCCTTTCCCGAAGCGCTCGCCTGCCAGGAAAATCTGCCCGCGGACATTCCGATTCCTGATCACCCGTTGGTGCGGGAGACGATGAAGGACGTCCTCACCGAAGCGCTCGATCTTGCCGGCCTCGAACTCGTGATCGAACGCCTGGCAACCGGTGAAATTCGGGCCATCGCCATCGACACGGCTTCGGCTTCGCCCTTCTCGCATGAGATCCTGAACGCCAACCCTTACGCCTTTCTCGACGATGCTCCCCTTGAAGAACGACGGGCGCGCGCCGTCTCACTTCGGCGAATGCTGCCCGAGGAAGCGCTCGGCGAAATCGGCGGGCTCGATCCGGAAGCCGTGGCGAACGTGTCGCAACTGGCGTGGCCGGACGTTCGCAGCGCCGAGGAACTGCACGACGCGGTAACAACCTTCGTGGCTTTTCCCGAAACGTTGCCGCGAAGTGGCGCGATTCGCCAAAGTATCGAGGAGATGTGGCGGGAAAGCGTGGAGCGATGGCGGGCGCTCTATGAAAAGCTCGTGGCCGAGCGCCGCGTCTCGCGGGCATCGGATGGCGAGCGCACATGGTGGGTCGCCGCGGAACGCGCACGCACTTTCACACGTCTCTTCCCCGCCGCGTCACTTGAGACCGAACCTCCAGCCATCGAAGCGGAAGCGCCCAAGCCTGAAGAGGCCCTTGGCCGTCTGCTCACCGGCTGGGCAGGACATCTTGGCCCATTCGCTGCGGGCGAACTCGCCGCGCTGACCGGCCTCGATCTGGGAGCGGTTGAAAGCGGCCTCGCGCGGCTCGAAGCGGCCGGCACGATTCTCCGTGGGCATTTCACCGGTCCCGGATCGGCGGCTGATGGCGGCGTCGAATGGTGCGAGCGACATGTACTCGCGCGGATTCACCGGCAGACGCTCGCGCGGCTGCGGCGCGAGATCGAGCCGGTGACTCCGGCGCAATTCGTGCGCTGGCTGCTGCGCTGGCAGCATGTGGCTCCAGGAACGCAACAGGCGGGAGAACGGGGCACGATCGAGGCGCTGCGCCAACTTCAGGGATTCGAGGCGCCGGCCAATTCCTGGGAACCGCAGATTCTCGCACGGCGCATCGCAGGCTACGATCCGAAACTGCTCGATCGCCTATGTCTCGGCGGCGTTGTCGGCTGGGGCAGGCTGACGCCGCATCCTGCGACGATCGACGCCGTGGCGGGAAAGCGGCGCGTCGTGCCGACGAGCGTCGCACCGATCGCCTTTTTCCTGCGCGAAGAGGCCGACTGGCTGGCGCTCGCGCCTTCGGGCGATCACAGCGATGGGGCGCTGAGCACGGCGGCGCGGGAAGTGCTCGACTTGCTGCGGCAGCGCGGAGCCAGCTTTTTTGCCGATATTGTTCGCGGCACGCGGCGGCTGAAAGCCGAGGTGGAAACAGCGCTGTGGGAACTGGTGGCCGCGGGGCGCGTCACCGCCGATGATTTTGACAATCTCCGCGCGCTCGTTGATCCGAAGCGCCGCTCCGGACAGGGGCGCGGCCGCACGCTCCGCCCGCGCCACAGCTCGGGCCGCTGGTCCGCGGTCGGATTGGGCGGCGCGGCCGATCGCACCGCGGCGCTCGAATCCGCTTGCGCCATGCTGCTCGAACGCTACGGCGTGGTGTTCCGCGAAGTGGTGGAACGCGAAAGCGTGCTGCCGCCTTGGCGTGAGCTGCTGATCACCCTGCGCCGCCTCGAGGATCGCGGAGAAGTGCGCGGCGGGCGGTTCGTGGATGGATTCCTCGGCGAACAGTTTGCCCTGCCGCTGGCGGTGGAGTCGCTCCGCGCGCTGCGCTCGGAACCCGCGGCGAATGAGGTGGTCACCGTCTCCGCCGCCGATCCGTTGAACGTGGTCGGCATCCTCGTCCCTGGCGAGCGCGTCGGCGCACTTTCAGGAAAATTCATCTCCTATCGCGACGGCGCCCCCTTCCGCATAGAAGACCGTCCCCTGGCCACCGTCATCGCCGCGAGCTGAGATCTAGCCCAGATCTCTCACAAGGAATGAGTAACTGAAGCGGACCGGATGAAACAAGCCGCATTCTGGGGCATAGCTGCGTTTTCGGAGGAGGTTGATACCAAGGAAAGGCTGCCTTTTCGATGACAGAGTGTACCCAGTCCGCAGGGTGCCCCCAGGCGCCGTACTTGCGCCTGGGGGCGTTGCCTTCACATCCCACACCGCGCCAGTACTGATCAGGCCCCGAAACCTGGAGCCGCAGCCCTGCAGGCGTTCGTCGCAACGGCTTCGTTTCTTATTGAGAAATCCAGACTAGAAGATCACCTGCTAGGAAATACTGCTTTGGGTTCTTGCGAAGAATTCTCGCGCAATCCGGGCTCGAGCGCAGCGCGCGGCGGCGAACCGGCGGGAGCCGCGCGCAGATATTGCACTGGCCACGACGCTGTTTGCCCCAGCTCGCGCGCGGCGCGAAGCGGCCAGTAAGGATCACGGAGCATCTCGCGCGCAAGCAGCACGAGATCGGCCTGCCCGCTGCGAACCACATGATCGGCTTGTACGGGGTCGGTGATCATGCCGACGGCGCCCGTCGCGATTCCGGCCTCACGCCGGATTCGTTCAGCGAAAGCCGTCTGATAGCCGGGAACCACCGGAATTTTCTCGCCCGGCACGATTCCCGCCGAAGAGCAATCCACCAGATCGACGCCGAGCAAGCGGGCCTGGCGCGCCAACTCGACCGATTGCTCCACGTCCCAACCGCACGGAACCCAGTCGGTCGAAGAAATCCTGATGAGCAAGGGATGCGTTTCCGGCCAAACGCGGCGAACCGCCTCCACCACTTCGCGCGCGAGGCGTGTGCGATTCTCGAATGCGCCGCCGTAGGCGTCCTCGCGATGATTGGCGTGCGGCGAGAGGAATTCGTGCAGCAGGTAGCCATGCGCCGCATGAATTTCGACCACGTCGAAACCGGCTTCCGCCGCGCGTCCGGCTGCCGCGGCGAAGGCTCGCACCACATCCTGAATCTCGGAGATGGAGAGCGATTGCGGCTGCGGGTAATCCTCGCTGAAAGGGATGGCGCTCGGAGCCACCACGCGTTCCCATCCACCTTGGGATTGCGAAATCATCCCGCGGCCTTCCCACGGAACATGGGTGCTGGCCTTTCGCCCCGCGTGCGCCAACTGAATGCCTGCCAGGCTCCCCTGCTCGTGAATGAAGCGGACGATTCGCTCTAGCGGCTCCGCATGACGATCACTCCACAGCCCCAGGTCCCGCGGGCTGATGCGGCCCTCGGGCGTGACGGCGGTGGCCTCGGTGAAGACCAGCGCCGCACCGCCGACCGCGCGCGTGGCCAGGTGAACGAAATGCCAGTCGTTCGCCATGCCGTCGCTGCAGGAATACTGACACATCGGCGAGACGGCGATGCGATTTGCGAATTGCACGCCGCGCAGTTTCAGCGGTTCAAACAGATGGGCCATGTGAAATTTGGTTCCTCTCGCGTTGCGATTTTTGTTCTTGCAGGTTCATCTCTTCGCGGACTGCTTCAATCGACGCGGACCACGATCTTGCCAAAATGGGCGCCGCTTTCCATGTAACGCAAGGCTTCGACCGCTTGCTCGAGCCCAAAGACGCGATCGACCACCGGGCGCAAACCCGAATGCGCGACGGCCCGGTTCAAATCCTCAAACATGGCGCGCGAGCCCACGAAGACGCCGCTGACGCGCAATGCTTTCATGAAGATCGGCACGATATCGACACCTCCACGCCCGGTGAGGTTCCCGATGAGCGCGATGTGACCTCCGTAGCGCGTGGCGCGCACCGATTTCGGCAGGGTTTCCGCCCCGCCGACTTCGACCACATGGTCGACCCCTCGGCCCGCGGTCAGTTCGCGCACTTTTTCTTCCCAGTCGGGCGTCGTCTTGTAATTGATACCGACATCGGCGCCGAGGGCCCGGGCGCGCGCGAGCTTTTCGTCGCTGCTCGAAGTGATGATCGCCAGTGCGCCGGCCATGTGCGCGATCTGGAGCGCAAAAATCGATACGCCCCCGGTCCCCAGCACGAGCACCGTTTCTCCCGCGCGCAATCCGCCCGCAACAATCAACGCGTTCCACGCGGTGACGCCGGTACACGGCAACGTGGCCGCTTCCTCGAACGACAGCGCCTCGGGAATCTGCACGAGCGCGCGCTGATCGAATGCGACTTGCTCGGCGAGTACTCCGTCAACCGCGGCGCCGAGCGCCGTCCGCGCCTTCTCCTCATTCACCGCACCTTCAGTCCACCCGGGCATGAAATTCGCGGCGACCCGATCGCCGACGCGCAAACGCTTCACGCCTTCTCCCACCGCGATCACTTCCCCGGCACAGTCCGAACAGGGAACGAGTGGAAGGCGCAGCTTCCGGCTATAGAGCCCTTTCGCGACCAGCGTATCCCGGAAATTGAGAGAGACTGCCCGCACGCGCACCACCGCCTGTCCGGGTCCCGCCTGCAAATCGGGGCGCTCTGCCAGCGTCAGATGTTCGATTCCGTAATCGCGCAGTTCGTATGCCCGCATCGTCGTCTCCTTTTGGAGATCTCCGCCGGAACCAGCCGGCCCGATCGATTCAGCGATACACGAACGCGCGCCGCAAAGCAAGCGCATCACGCAATGGCGCCGAAAAGCCGTTCATTCAAACAAGGACTAGCCCGCATTTCTCACGAGAACTTTTCTGCGCACGTGCGATTCGGCTCATTCTGCCTCCGCTCGGAGCTTGTGTAGCGCCGCTTTTCAGGGCGGCACATTATCGTGCAAAGGGACAAACATTTCGCGCGCTGTGCCCGCCGGCACAGAAACCCTTCTGCGCTTGGCCCCAATTCCTTGTGAGAAATTCGGGCTAGTGGAGTCCGTCGGCAAGATACAGCTGAGAGAGTGTGCGCCGGAAGGAAAAGAAGCAGGAGTGGCCGTCGGGCGTCACGCTGATGAACCGCAGGCGTTTCACACCGGACGTGTCCGCCGGCGCAATTTGCCACAGCAAAGTCTTTGCCCCACTCACCAGACTGAGCCGGAAAATGCTTGCCGGCAGCGATCCCTCCGCGACATACACTGCGGCACTGTAACGGCTCCAGCCTACGATTGTGTCGGCGGGCGTCAGTCCGCGGAAGGTCGGCACCAAACCGCCGACGGTGGGATAAAGATACCCCTTCCCATCCGGACCCGTCACCGCTATCTGGCGGCCGTCGGGAGAGACCGCTGCGGACGAACCCACCCCTGCGGGGCTGATCGATCGCGGTGGTCCGCCAGCCACATCTTCAATGAACAAACGCAGTCCCTGGCCTTGCTCGCGCCCCAGGAAGACGAACTGTTTGCCGTCCGGCAGCCACGCCGCCCACAGGTGCGTGACATCAACCATGGGCAGACTCACCGGCTGGCCTTTGCCCACCGGCAAGATCACGAGATGGCTGTCGGGGCCAGGCGTTTCCGCCAGCACCTGCTTTCCATCGAGAGACAGCGCGAGCGCGCGTCCCGTACCGATCCGCAAGCCGGCGGGAGCGTTGATTTGCCGCACGTAGATCGAATTTCCCGCATTGGCCGCCGGCTCCTGCTCCTCGTACAGGAACGTGTTTCCATCGCTGGAAATGCCGCGGAGTTCGGCGCCATTGAGCCAGGACAAATCCTTCTCGCTTTTCTGCCCCTGGGCAACCTCGGCCGCTTCGGTCCGGATGTCATCGCGCGAGAGAAGCACGCGGCCATCGCCGGCGATGTCCTCGAGATGCAGCGAAGCGGGCGTTGCCATCAACTGCCGCGTCTTGCCCGCCAGATCGACCGCGTAAAGCTGGAGGCCGCCGAGGCGGCTGGCGGTAAACCAGATTTCGTTCCCGTTCGACGACCAAGCCAAGCCGTGCATATTCGGCCAGTTCTCGGTTAGCCTTTGCTGCTTCCCTTCCAAATCGACCACGTTGACCGATCCGGCGTCGCCATCGAGCTCCGAATGCTCGACGAAAGCGATTCGGTCCCCCGCCGGCGAGAATCGCGGATCGCCGATCCAGCCATGCGTGGCGGCGAGCACCTTGCCGATCGGGTATTCGAGCCGGTCCATGACGCCCACGCGCCGGACGACGGCGATACTTTGCCCGGTCGGCGACCAGTCCGCTGCCTCCACGTTCGAAAGCAGGGGCTCGGCCGCGCCTCCCGCCAGCGCCACGTTTTCCAAATTGCCCGCTACGCCCCCGCTGGTCGAAACATGCACGCCGGTCAGGATGGCCAACTCCTTCGAGGGCGACACCGCCAGGACTTCCGCGTCGTGCATTCCAAGCGAGACCGACTCCGAAGCCCCCGGGCTCACCGAGAAGACCTGCGGAGGATCGTCGTCCCATTGCGCGGTGTAGAAAATCGTCTGGCCACCCGGAGCGAAACGCGCCGAATCGACAACCCCCCGGCGAAACGTGAGTGGATGGAGAACCATCGGCAGCGGCTGCGGGGATCGATGTAGATAGCGTGTCGCGATGGCTCCCACAGCGCCCGCCAGGAAGAGGCCCGCTGCGATGGTAAGGGCGATTGAGCGTTTCGAGCGCGAGGACGCGCCAGGCGCCTCGCCAGACGGCGGCGTGGCGCTTCGCTTCGAAGCCGCCGCTGCGGTCGCTTCTGTGATCACGGCCCGCGCCACGGCCACCCGTTCCGTCTCCCAATCGCGGCGCAGCCGGCGCAGGTCCGTGCGCAGTTCCGCGGCGACCTGATAGCGCAACCCGCGGTCTTTTTCGATCGCCTTGGCAACGATCTCGTCGAATCTTCCGGGCAGATCGGGATTCACTCGCGAAGGCGGTGGCGGCTCCTGCTCCAGTATCGCGCGGCGAACCGACGCCGTATCCGGCCCCGAAAATGGCGCCTGAAGGGTCGCCACCGTGTACAAAATCACGCCAAGCGAAAAAAGGTCGGTCCGTGCGTCGGCTTCTTCCCCCCGCACTTGCTCGGGCGCCTGGCAGCAGACCGACGCGGGCGTCGAGCGATCGCCGGTCTCGACGCCGCTCGGCGTGGCAAGGCCGAAACCCGCCACCCGCACTTCGCTCTTGCGCGTCAGCAGAATGCTCGCTGGATGAAGGCCACCGTGAACCACTCCGGCTGAATGCGCTGCGTCGAGCGCCTCCGCCACCTGTTCGCACAGGTCGAGCACGTCCGAAAAACGTGCCGGCTTTTGCGCAATGTGCTGCGCGAGCGTTTCGCCGTCCGGAAATTCTGTCACCAGGAAAGCAACGCCTTCGCACTCGCCAAGATCAAAAATGGCCGCAATATGCGGATGATTCATCGCGGCGACGGTGCGTACCGTGTTTTGGAATCGAGAGGAGGCCTTGGGGTCCGCCGTCAATTCTTTCGGAAGCAGCTTGAGTTGCACCAGCCGTCCCGAAAGGGCGTCCTCGGCCTTATAGACGCATTCGCGATCGCCCAATCTGGCGATGACTCGGTAGTGAGAAATAGTTTGTCCGGCGAGCGAATCCATTTGTCGCAGGGAACCTCGGAACCCGACACGCGTTCATCGTAAGTGCTGGCGAAATTCGCGTCAACGCCGCGCCGTGCGCGCTCCGGGCCAGGCCCGTCCGCGGCGGCGTGGATTGACGCACCCGTGCGTTTGGCAAGGCCGCGTTTGGGGGGTTGGACGCGGGATGGCAGGGAGGGCTCTATCGCACCCATCCTCCTCGGAATCCGAACTCGCCGATTCCGTGAAACGGGGCCGCGCGACAGATCTCAGATGAACAGAGTCATTCGCGAGCGAAGCGCATCGCTGAGGAAGCTGGCGGTGCCGCCGAATTCGAGGTCGCCGACCAGCTCCTCGTCGCGGATACCCATCACATCGCGCGACGTCTCGCAGGCCACGATGCGCGTGCCCATGCGGCGCGCCACCCGAATCAGGTCCTCGAGGGAGGCGACGTGCTTATCCCGCATCATCCGCCGCATCATTCGCGCGCCCGCGCCGAAGAAATTCATCCGCGACATCGGCAGCCGGGTCGTGTCTTTCGGCGAGAGAATCGTCATCAATTTCTCTCGCATCCGTTTTCCCGAAACCATCTTCTTCTGCCGGACGCCGGCCAGCCCCCAAAACGTGAAAAACATCGAGACTTTCTGCCCCAGCGCGGCCGCGCCTGTCGCGATCACGAATGCTTCCAGGATGCGGTCCAACTCTCCCGAGAAGATCACCAGAGACACGCGGTTCTCGGGAATCCGGGTTTCGAGATCGACAAGCTTGTCTTCGAGGGCTTTCAGACGTGCTTCGAGCTCCATTACCGGTATTGCATGCTGCCTGCCGGACAAGTGCAGTCGAGTCGCCATGGTCGCTCCTCCTCCGTCGAGAGGCGATGCCAGGCAAATAGATACCGTCGCTGCCCCTCGATAGTCTTGGATGTGGACCTGCTCTCTTCGTGGGCCTCGTTCTGGAGGGTAAGCGGCTGAATGTGCGAGCCGCGGGCCCCTCCTGGAAATCCCTGCGCGAAAACCAGGCGGTGGTCCGAGTTTGATATTGGCGTGCCGGACGTCGGTATGGTTCCGGCACCGTCCGACGTGCGGCGCTGGTTGGAAAAGGCCGCGGCTGTCGAACGCCTTTGAGTTACCTCTGCGGTTCTTTCGGGTGGTTCGGCCGGTTTGCCAGTCGCCCTCCGGCCCGTCCATGCCCGAATGGCCGCATTCTACCTCAGTCTGCCCCAATAATCTCTATCCAAAAATTTTATTGGGCCTCAGGTCCAGGGCATGGTCCCCGGGGGCGTGGGTCCACCCTTATTTTGGCGCATCTTTGAGTGTCGTAAGGCGATCCGACCCCGGATCGCGCGCAGGCAGCAGCCCAAAGTCCGCGCTCATTTGCGGCCATGTGTCTTACGGGGTGCCTCGAGGACCCTTGTGAATTCACTCGCTGTGGACTGGTTCGTAACGAAGGATCACGCCGCCGTTGGACAGGGGGCGCGCTTCGAGAAGTTTAAGCGGCAACCGCTTGCCGATGGGTCCGAAGAGAGGCTTTCCGCGTCCCAGCAGGACCGGAGCGACAGCAAGACGGTACTCATCGAACAGCCCGTGTTCGATCAATTCCGCCGACAGGTTACTGCTGCCGAAGACGAACGTGTTTCCATTCCCCTGGCGTTTGAGCTCCTTTACTTCGGCCACCAGATCGCCTTTCACCAGTTTCGTATTCGCCCAGTCGGCGCGCGCGAGCGTCCGCGAAAAAACGACCTTCGGCAGCCGGTTCATGAACTCGGCCACTTCGCCCTCGGCGGTCTGCCAGTACGCGGCCATGCCTTCGTAAGTGACGCGGCCAAAGAGAAGCCGGTCGGCACTCCGCAACTGCTCCACCGAGAAGCGCTCGAGCTCTTCGCCCCAAATATACTTATGCCAATCGAGTTCCCAGCTCTTGGTCCCCTCGAAGTACCCGTCGAGGGTCAACGCATTCCACATAATGAGTCTGCTCATATTTTGTCTCCGTCGGGCTCGGCGATTTTCACGCCCGCCTCGGCATTCCCCGCGCCCAGGGAAGAATCGGTCTCGGCATTCTACTTCAACACTTTTCCAGGCCCCCAATTTTCCACCCGGAGTTATTCCCAACGGCATGGACGTTCCCTGCCAGACGATTGGTGATCGCTTTCATTTCCGATTGTGGAACGCGGATATGTATAATCCCCGGCGAATTGCGAAGACGGAAACGAATATGCACCGCCTCCATTTGTCGGTCTGCCCCATCCCGAAACTTCCCGTGGGCGTTCGGACTTTGGGCGTCTTGGCCGGCGCTTTGAAAACAATTCCAGTTCATTGTGATGCGTGATGGCGATTCGTCGGCCACGGACACGACGATTCCAAAGGAGACATCGATGGGAAGACGCTTCGGATGGTTCACGATTGGCGCGCTGCTCCTGACGGTATCGCTGGCCGTTAGTCTGCCCGGCGACAGCCAGAACGGGAAGCCACAAAATCCGCTCGCCGCCCTTCACTTTCGCTATGTCGGGCCATTCGGCAATCGTGCGTCCGCGGTTGCGGGCGTCCCGGGCGATCCGAACGTCGTCTACATCGGCGCGGCGTCGGGCGGGGTATGGAAGACGACCGACGGAGGCGTGAACTGGCTCCCGATTTTCGACCACGAGGATGTGTCGTCGATCGGGGCAATTGCGATTGCTCCTTCCGAACCTAACCTCGTCTGGGTGGGCACGGGCGAGCCGTGGCTGATCCGTCCCGATCACGCCATGGGCGATGGAGTCTACAAATCAACCGACGCGGGCCGGCACTGGCAACAAATGGGACTGGACCAGACGGGCCACATTGCCCGCATGGTGATCGACCCGCACGATCCCAATCGCGTCTTCGCCTGCGCCGTCGGCCAAACCTACCGTGCGCAGCAGGAGCGCGGCATTTTCCGGACACTCGATGGCGGGAAGACCTGGAAGCAGGTGCTTTTCGTGAACCAGAACACCGGCTGTTCGGAGCTGGCAATGGATCCTCAGGATCCAAACACGCTCTTCGCCGGAATGTGGCAGGTAATCATCAAGAGCTGGACTCTGGACAGCGGCGGCCCGGGCAGTGGCGTCTACGTCTCGCATGACGGCGGCAACACATGGGCGAAACTTTCAGGTCATGGCCTGCCTCCGGCGGACCAGGCGCTGGGCAAGGTGGCCGTGGCAATAGCCCCGAGCAATCCGGATCGCGTCTACGCGCTCATTCAGGAAAACACGCCGCGGCTCTATCGTTCCGACGATCGTGGCAAGACGTGGACGCTGGTAAACCAGCAGCACATCATCGACGAACGCTCCCCCTACTACACGCGCATGGCCGTTTCGCCGGACGACGAAAACCTGCTCTATTTCCCGTCCGTCAGCTTCACGGTCTCCCGCGACGGCGGTCAAACCGTTTTCGAGCCGCAATCGCTTCCCGGCCCGTATGGCGCGTCTCTGCCGGGCCCGAGCGCCCAGACCTCGGCCGGCGGTGACAATCACGATATCTGGATCGATCCGCTCAACCCGAACCGGATCATGGTGGCGAATGACGGAGGCGTCAGCATCAGCCTGAATCACGGGCGGAGCTACGCGTCGATCGTGCTGCCCATCGCGCAGATGTACCAGGTGGCCACCGACAACGACGTTCCCTACCACGTGATGGGTGACCGCCAGGATGGCTACTCCTATCGCGCTCCCAGCCGGACGCTCGACGATCCCGACGTCGGCGCGAACGGCATCACCACCGGCGAGTGGACATCGGTGGGCGGATGCGAAAGCGGATTCTCGCTGCCCGACCCCACCGACCAGAACATCATCTGGTCCGGCTGCTACAACGGCATGCTCACCCGCATGGATTTGCGCACCGGCCAGGCACGCATCGTGAGCGTCTGGCCCGCGTCCACCTATGGCTGGGCGCCGGCGGATGTGAAATATCGCTGGCACTGGACTTTCCCAATCGCCATTTCCCCGGAAAATCACAACCGCATCTACGTCGGCAGCCAATACGTGCATGAAACGAATGACGGCGGGCAGACGTGGAAAGTCATCAGCCCGGACCTCACCCTCAACGACAAATCCCACCAGCAGAGTTCCGGCGGCATCAGCGGCGACAATCTGATGACGTTCGACGGCGCGACGCTTTACGCCATCGCCGAATCGCCCGTGAAGGCGGGCGTGATCTGGGTCGGATCGAACGACGGACAGGTCAATTTGACGCAGGATGCGGGGGCGCATTGGACGAACGTCACGAAGAACATTCCGAACCTGCCGCCGTGGGGAACCGTGACCAGCATCTATCCATCGACATTCGACGCGGGCACGGCCTATATCACCGTCGATCTGCAGCAAGTGGGCAACTACGATCCGTACATTTACAAGACAACCGACTACGGACAAACGTGGACCATGATCAGCTCCGGCATACCGAAATCGGTTTCGAGCTTCGTCCATTGCGTCATCGAAGATCCGGTACGGAAGGGCATGCTGTACGGGGGAACGGACAATGCGCTCTACGTCAGTTGGGACGACGGCGCGCACTGGACCCATCTGCGGAACGATCTCCCGCCGGCCCCGGTGTACTGGCTGACGATTCAGAAAAACTTCAATGACCTGGTGATTGCCACGTACGGGCGCGGCGTCTACATCCTCGACGACATCACGCCTCTACGCGCGTGGCAACAGGCGGAGACCCAGGACGTCTATCTCTTCAAGCCGCGATCGGCTTACCGCTTCCGCCATGTGGAAAACGCTCGCTACTGGGATGCGGGAAGCCACGTGCTTGGCGAAAATCCGCCCTACGGCGCCGATCTGAATTTCTATGCGAAATCGCCCGAGAAAAATGTCCAGATCGACATCCTCAGCCCGGGCAAGGAAGTGATTCGTACGCTCAAGATCGAGGCGCACGCCGGCCTCAACCGCGTGTGGTGGGACCTGCGCTACAAGCCGGCCGAAACCGCGAAGCTGCTGACGAGCCCGCCGGGAGAGCCCTGGGTCAAGGTCGGACCCGAAGGCTGGCGTCCTCTCATCGTTTACACCAACCTCATCTACGATCCGATTCCGGGCCCGATTGCCGAACCGGGCAACTATACGGTGCGTTTGAAAGTCGGTCAGCAGGAATTTACCGAGCCGCTCGAAGTGCTTGCCGACCCACACTCGCTCGGCACGCCACAGAGCATACGCGCCAACGTTCAATTCCAGCTCGAACTGCTCTCGGAGCTGAACGACGTGACTGGCATGATCAACCACCTCGAACAAACCAAGAAGCAACTGGAGGATCTTGACGCGTTGCTGGCCACGAAGGGTCCTGAATACGCTTCGGTGATCCAGGCTTCCAAAGCGCTCGAGCAGAAGGCGCTCGAGGTAGAGGGAAAGCTCTACGACGTCCGCCTGACCGGCCGCATCGAGGACTCGTTCCGGAATCCGATGCAGATCTATGGCCGCCTGTACAACATGATCCAATTCCTGGACGAAGGCTCCGGTGTGATCGGCAGCGGAGCGGATATGGGCCCGACTGCCGACGAGGTTGCCGTCAACAACATGCTCAAGGGCCAGATTGCCGAGGCCCGGACCGCATACACTCAATTCACCACAAAAACCACCCCAACCATCAATACGCTGCTCAAGCAGCACAAGCTCACGATCTCGATCGAGCCTTGAGGCCACACGGCACCGGCAGGGTATTTAGTGCCGGCGCCGTACATCGCTTTTTATTCGTCCCGCTGAACGGGGCGCCGCGAGCTTCGCGGGAAGATTCCTTCGGGCGCGTGGCGCCCGGCTTGGTCATTCCTCCGTGTCGGTACCGGAGCCGGAAGTCATTTGGTAAGCGTCGGAAGGTGAAAGGTGTTTACAGTCAAAGTCTCCATTTGCGCCAGCATGGCGCGAGCACTATAAACCCGTTCT
>JAGWOX010000320.1 GCA_028877145.1 Acidobacteriota bacterium
CTTCGCCTGCTGCTTTTTCCTCCACGATCGCGCCAACCGAGCCGTCGGCCTCTCGCACGATGCGCCCGTAGCCCGTGGGATCGTCGAGCAAGGCGGTGAGAATCGTCGCGGCAGCACGGCTCGCCTGATGCGTCTCGACCAGCGCGGCGAGCGTTTCCGTGCGAACCAGCGGCGCATCACCGGGCACGACAATGGCGCGGCGGAAATTTTCGAGCGCGGGCCGTGCCACCTGCAGCGCGTGCCCGGTGCCCTGCTGAGGTTCCTGGAGGATCGTGCACGCGCCGAGCGGATCCACCAGCGCGGCAACGTCGGCTCCCTGATGGCCAACCACGACGAAGATGGGAGCGCCGAGCGGCTGCGTGGCCCGCACAACGTGTTCGACCAGTGCGCGCCCGCCGGCGCGATGCAGCACCTTCGCGCGGCGCGAGCGCAGCCGCGTGCCCTTGCCCGCGGCAAGGATGACGGTAGCCAGTTCGGACTTGGTCATAAATGAAAGATTACACCCGGCGCGCCGGTGTGTGTCGGGACCTGCGGGGAAATTTTCGGGTTCAGTCGCCGCTCGCGACCGGCACCGGCATGGCGGTGGCCGGGACCGCGATGGTCTCGTCGGCGGTTTCGATCACCAGCGACCGGTCGCGCAGCAACCGCGTCACCAGCGCCGTATGCAGCGCGTGGCCGCCTTTGTGCGCAACCATGTATGCCTTGAGTGGCCGTCCGACCAGCGCCAGGTCGCCAATCAGGTCCAGCGCCTTGTGCCTGGCGAATTCGTCGGGGAAACGCAACTCGCCGCTCAGCAGGCCGTCGCGCGTCAGCACGATGGCGTTGTCGAGCGAGCCGCCGCGAATCAGGTCCATCGACCGCAGCCGCGAGACGTCTTCGAGGAAACCGAACGTGCGCGCCGGCGCCAGTTCCCGGCTGAAGGATTCGGCGTCGACGTCCAGTTCCACTTCCTCACGCCCGACCAGCGGGTGCGGGAAATCGATCATGTAGCGAACGCGGAAGTTCGTGGCCGGGTAGGCCGCGATGTGACGGTCCCCGTCGACGATCTCCACCGGCCGCGTCAGTTGCAAGTACCGGCGGCGGCGACGCAGGCGGCGAATGCCCGCCTTGGCGATCATCTCGACGAACGGCCGCGACGATCCATCGAGGATGGGCACTTCGAGCGCGTCGAGTTCGATGTAGACGTTGTCGATGCCGCAGGCGTAGAGGGCCGCCAGCACGTGCTCGACCGTCGAGAGCAGAACGCCCTTTTTCATCAGGCTGGTTGCGTAGCTGACACGCGCCAGCCAGCGGCCGTCGGCCTCGATCTCAAAATTCTCCAGGTCGGTGCGGCGGAAAACGATGCCGGTATCGGCAGGCGCGGGCACCAAACGCAGATGTCCCCGCACGGCGGTGTGCAGTCCTACCCCTTCGGTTTCGACAGGGCGAGAAATAGTGTTCTGGTACGGCATAGGGGATATCCTAGGCAAGCTGATGGCCGCGATGCGAGCGGTTTTTTCTTATTGATATTCAATCACTTAACGTAATCGATAGAGGTCTTCTCGAAGACGGTGTTGTATAAATACAACACTCCGAGGCTTTGCACTGTGGCTTTTCTCAAACAGACCCGAGATGCAACCAACTGTCACTTTTGACAGTACATAGCGCCCTTCCCGTGCCGTAGCTTTGATATGAGAAAGCGTGGGGTACGTTTGTGAGCGCGAGACAGCGGCGCGAGGAAGGTTCAGCTATGGCCAAGGAAACCGAGCAGGAAATCCAGGCAATTGCGAAGGAAGCGTACGCGTTCCTATATCCGTTGGTCCTCATGGACATCACGCGCCGGGTGATGACCAATGCCGAGCCGAAGTTCGGCTCGCCTACCGGCCCGATGAACATGTTTCACCACCTGCGTGCGTTCCCCACGGCTGATTTCAAGGACGTCGTGCGGCCCAACTTCGACACGCTGTATTCGGTCGCCTGGCTGGACCTCGGCGATGAGCCGATGATCGTTTCCGTGCCGGACACCGAGGGCCGCTACTACCTGCTGGAGATGCTGGACATGTGGACGGACGCTTTCGCCGTGCCGGGCAAGCGCACCAGCGGAACCGCCGCGGCGGATTTTGCGCTTGTGCCGCAAGGCTGGCATGGCAAACTGCCCGAGGACGTGGAACGCATCGATGCGCCCACGATGTGCGTGTGGGTCATCGGGCGCACGCAAACGAATGGGCCGAAAGACTACCATGCCGTCCACCAGGTGCAGGACGGTTTCCGGATCTCCCCGCTCTCCGAATGGAGCAAAGCGCCCAGGCCCATCAAGTTCCAAATCGATCCCTCCGTGGACATGAAGACGACGCCGATGAAACAGGTGGAAACGATGCGCGCGGGCGACTTTTTCGAGTACGCCGCCGAGCTCATGAAACTGCATCCGCCGCACGTCACCGATTGGTCCATCGTGGCGCGGATGAAGCGACTGGGGATCGAGGCGGGCGAAAGTTTCGAATTCAAGGAAGCCAATTCCACGGTGAAGCGCGCGCTCGAGCAGGCGCCCGCGTCGGCCCTGCAGTGGATGAAGAGCACCGCGCCGTCAATCGCGCGCGTCGTGAACGGCTGGCAGATCAATACGGAAACCGTCGGCGTCTACGGCAACGCCTACCTCAAACGCGCCATCATCGCCCTGGTGGGACTCGGCGCGAATCAGCCGGAGGATGCCATCTATCCGATGAGCTACGGCGACGCCGACGGCAAACCCTACGACGGCGCGAACGACTACGTGCTGCATTTCGGCAAACAGGAATTGCCGCCTGTGGATGCGTTCTGGTCGGTGACCCTGTACGACGCGGATGGATTCCCGGTGCCGCGTGCTCTCAACCGCCACGCGCTCGGCGACCGCGATTTTCTAAAGTACAACCCCGACGGCTCGCTCGATCTCTACCTCCAGAATGTTTCGCCCGGCAAGAACCGGGAAACGAACTGGCTGCCAACGCCGGCCGGCGAATTCACCCTGACCATGCGCCTCTACGCGCCGAAATCCGAGGTCCTCGACGGCCGGTGGCTCCCGCCGGCCATCCGCCGGGCTGAAGCGGCAACCAAAGCCGCCTGACGCCCTCGGAGAGGGGACCTCTGATCCCGCTCCATCTGAATTTTTTGCCGCTTGCTGGGTCGAGAGTGGAAAGCGATACTTGCGCGAGCGGAGGGAGGATTGGGCCTGCTTCCCGAAGAAATCGAGCGCTATTATCGGCTCGGCCTCGAGTCGGAGCGACTATCGAGCGATATAGGCGAACTTGAAAAGCTGCGCACGCAGCAAATCCTCG
>JAGWOX010000321.1 GCA_028877145.1 Acidobacteriota bacterium
AGCGGCGTCGCCGGACGTGGCATCGGTCGAGTAGATGTGCACGGTGCCGTCGTCCATGACGTCGATCTTCGCCCCGGTCGATTCGGTGATCGCGCGGATTTTCTTGCCGCCCGGTCCGATGAGGTCGCGAATCTTGTCGGTGGGGATTTTCAAGGTGATCAGCCGCGGCGCGTACTGGGAGACTTCCTTGCGCGGTTCGGAAAGCGCCTTTTCCATGATGTCGAGGATGTGCATCCGCGCGCGCTTGGCCTGGTCGAGCGCCTCGCGCATCATCGGAATGCTGACGTTGGTCACCTTGATGTCCATCTGCAGCGAAGTGATTCCCTCGCGCGTTCCGGCCACCTTGAAGTCCATGTCGCCGTAGTGGTCCTCGGCGCCGGCGATGTCGGTGAGGATCGAGTAGCGATTGTCCTCGCCCGTCACCAATCCCATCGCGATTCCGGCGCACGCGGCGCGGATCGGCACGCCGGCATCCATCAACGCCAGCGATCCGCCGCAGACGGTGGCCATCGAGGAGGAGCCGTTCGATTCGAGAATGTCGGAAACGACGCGAATCGCGTAGGGGAAGTCCGCTTCTGGCGGAAGCAGGTTCAAGAGCGCGCGCTCGGCCAAAGCACCGTGGCCCACTTCGCGCCGGCCCGGGCTGCGCAGCGGTTTCACTTCACCGACGCTGAACGGCGGGAAATTGTAGTGGAGCATGAAGCGCTTGAATGCCTCTTCCTCGAAGAGCAGGTCGAGGCGCTGCATGTCCTCTTTCGTTCCGAGCGTGGCCGTGGCCAGCGCCTGCGTCTCGCCGCGGGTGAAGAGCGCGGAGCCGTGCACGCGAGGCAGGAAGCCGACCTCGCAGTTGATCGGCCGAACATCCTCGAAGCCGCGACGGTCTGGCCGCTGCCGGCGCACCAGCACGTCCTCGCGGAAGATGTCCTCGCGCAAGGTCTCGAACGCGCGGTTGGCCAGCTTGAGTTTTTCGGTTTCGTCTTCAGGAATCGTGGCGAGCCATTCGTTCTTGAGCGTATCGACGAGCACGTAGCTCTGGCGCTTGGGATATTTCTGCGTGTTGAGGTAATCCTCGAGTTTCGTCCGGTACTCGGCGTTCGCCTTCTTGTAGAGATCGTCGTCGAACGGCACCACCGGCATCGGCAGCTTCTGCGTGCCGACCTTCGCCTGCAGTTCCTTGATCGCCGCGACGATCTTGCGAATCTCCGCGTGCCCGAACTCGAGCGCGTCGATGATCGTGTCCTCGGAAACCTCGATCGAGCCGGCCTCGACCATCACGATGCCCTGCTCGGTTCCCGCCACCACGATGTTCAGCCGGCTGACCTTCTGCTCGGCCACGGTCGGGTTCGCCACCAGACGTCCTTCGAGCAGCCCCACGCGCACCGCGCCAATCGGGCCGTTGAACGGAATCTGCGAAATCGAAACCGCCGCCGACGCCCCCACCAGCCCGATCACGTCAGGATCGTTCTCGCTGTCCGCCGAGAGCACCATCGTCATCACCTGCGTCTCGTGCGACCATCCCGGCGGCAGCAGCGGCCGGATCGGCCGGTCAGTGAGCCGGGAAACCAGCACTTCGCGCTCGGACGGCCGTCCTTCGCGCTTGAAAAACCCGCCGGGAATTTTCCCGGCCGAATACGTGTATTCGCGATAATCCACGGTCAACGGAATGAAATCCTTCTCCGTTGCCCTTTGATCCATGCAGGCCGTTGCCAGCACGACCGTGTCGCCGTAGCGCGCCAGCACCGACCCATCGGCTTGCCGCGCCACGCGGCCCGTTTCCAATACCAGTTCCCGTCCCCCGAGCTCTACTCGAACTTCATTCGACATTGTTTCTTCCTTTTTCGTTCAGCGTGTCCAGCTCCGCCCCCGCGGGACGGAATGGGAAAAAGGGAGGAAGGCTATGGAGGTATGGCTCAACGCGAGCGCAGATTGCTCGCGGAGATTCGCTCGATTGTCGGGGAAACCCCGGCCGTAGCCGGAGAAAGGCAGGCAAATTCCCGGGTGCCCGGGACGTTACTTGCGCAAGCTAAGACGTTCCACAATCTCGCGGTACCGTTCCGGGGCGCGACGATTCAGGTAGTCCAACAGGCGACGCCGCTTGTTGACCATCATGATCAGCCCGCGGCGGGAGGCGAAATCCTTGCGATGGAGTTTCAGGTGTTCGGTCAGGTAGCTGATCCGCTCGCTCAAAAGAGCGATTTGGACCTCCGGAGAACCCGTGTCCTTCGAGCCCTGCCGGTACTGCTCAATTAACATCGCCTTCATTCCGTCAAGTCGGCTGCTGGATGCCATTTGCTGTCGCGCGTCCGCTCCTTCGCTGTTCTTCTCTTTTTCAATTGGAAATAGTACCAGACGCACCGCTTTCGGGCAACAGATTCCTCGGGAGTTGGGCCTTTCCCCGGCTCAGCGCGGCTGCCGCGACCCGTCGTGGATCAGCGCCAGGAACTCCTCGCGCGTCTGCGCGTGCTCGCGGAACGCCCCCAGCATCGCGCTCGTCACCGCGCGCGAATTCTGCTTTTCGACCCCGCGCATCACCATGCACAGGTGCTGCGCCTCGATCACCACCCCCACGCCTTCAGGATCGATCTGCTCCATCAACGCCTCGGCAATCTGGCGCGTCAGCCGCTCCTGCAACTGCAAGCGCCGCGCGTAGAGGTTCACCAGCCGCGCCACCTTGCTCAATCCGATCACCCGCTTGCGAGGGATGTAGCCCACGTGGCAGCGGCCGAAAAACGGCAGCAAATGATGCTCGCACAAGCTGTAGAGCTCGATGTCCCGCACCACCACCATCTGGTCGTAGGACACCTGAAACATCGCGCCGCTCAATAATTTGCCGGGGTCCTGCCGGTACCCGCTCGTCAGGTAGCAGAACGCTTTCTCGAAGCGCTCCGGCGTCTTGCGCAGGCCCTCACGGTTCGGGTCCTCGCCAATCGCTTCCAGCATCTGCCGCACAAGTTGCGCGATCGTGCCCGGCGCCGGCGGACAATTCACCGCGGAATCGCTCTTGTCACTCACGCTGTTCTCCTAAGAATCCCAGTGGCGCGGGCACTCTTGCCCGCGCTCTTTCGCCCCCAACCAGGCCTCGCTCCTGGGCGGCACCGCCTCCCTGGCTCACATTCTTCGATGCCCACTCGCGTCGGGAGTCGCAATCGTTTTATTATAGGTACGTTATGTGGACGAGGCGAATTCTCTCCTACCTGACGCTGGCCGGCGCCACGGCGCTGCTCGTAGCGTTTTCGATTCCCAGCTACAACGGAGGCAAGCCGAGCATCGCCGGCCGCACCGCGCA
>JAGWOX010000322.1 GCA_028877145.1 Acidobacteriota bacterium
GGCATCTTTATCTTCCCGCCGCCCGAATCAGGTGCCGCCCTGAAAGGGCGGCGCTACAAGTCTCTGTGCTTGGATTAGGAGTTGTCATCCCGAGCGAAGCTCTTTGCGACGAACGAAGTGAGTCCCGACGAAGTGTGTCGGGAAGGACCCCGACAGCGTCGAGGCTGAGTGTTCCACGAAGACGTACCATATCCAATGGCTGTATCCCCGGATCCGCCGCATTGAAGCCCCCGCAGGTGCGTCCTTATAATAAGGAAAGGCCATGCCCACCGATTTCTACAAGAAAGCAGCCGAACTCGCCTCGAGCGGCAAACCATTCGCCGTCGCCACGGTTGTGCGCGTCGAAGGCTCCTCATCCGCCAAGCGCGGCTCGAAAGCCCTGATCGACCACGAGGGCAAAATTGTCCAAGGCTGGGTAGGCGGCGGATGCGCGGAATCGGCGGTGCGCACAAGTGCCGTCTCCTGCATCGAAAAGAACGCATCTGTCCTTCTGACGCTCGATATGACCGACGAAGTTCTGGGCGTGGGCATGCCGTGCGGAGGCAAAATGGACGTCTTCATCGAGCCCGTGCTGCCGAAGCCCGAACTCCTGATCGTCGGCCACGGCCGCATCGCCGAAACGCTAGCCGGCCTCGCCAGCCTCTTGAATTTCACCGTCACCGTGAACGATCCCGGCGCCAGTCGCGACGCGTTCCCCAGCGCCGATCGCCTGGTGACGCGCGATCTCGACTTGAGGCAGACGCCTATCGGCCCGAACACCTACGTAGTCATCGCCACGCAGCACAAGGGCGACCATCTCTGGCTTCAGAAAGCGCTGGCGCAAGATGCGGCATACATCGCCCTGATCGCCAGCACGCACCGCGCGCGCCTCGTCCTCGATTACCTCTTGGCCGAAGGCGTCCCCGCCGAAAAAGTGGAGCGCGTCCAATCGCCCGCCGGCCTCGATCTCGGCGCGCAAACCCCCGAAGAAATCGCACTGAGCATCCTCAGCCAGATCGTGGCCCATCGCCGCGGCGGCACGGCGAAACCGATGACCCACAAGGAATCCGCCGAAGGGAAGGGAACCCCCGAAACCGCCGAGCAGGTAATCCGCGAATGCGACACCGGCCTCGGAAGTTAGCCCGGCCTCCAATAGCACAGGCTTTCAGCCTGTGCGCTTTTCCCCATCCCGCCTCCAGCACGATCCCACGTCACCCTACTTTAATCCCGCGTCGTCGGTGCCTTTAGTAGCGCAGCCACTCCTGGCTGCGGCCTTTCCCGTGAATCTTCCGCAAATATAAATACGCAGGCCCTCGACTTCGCCGCCCGAAAACCGTAAAGTGCACCGGGGGAAAAAGCGATGACAGAAACGCAAGCAATCCCGCCTGCGCCTGATCCGATTTTGCAGATTGGTCTTGGTTTCTGGGCGTCCAAGACTCTTCTGAGCGCCATCGAGCTGGAACTCTTCACGGAGTTGGCAAAACACCCCTTGCCGCTCGCCGAGTTGCAGTCCAGGCTCGGCTTGCATCCCCGCTCGGCGCACGACTTCTTCGACGCTCTCGTCTCGATGGGCTTTCTCGAACGCGACGACAGTACGTACCGCAATACGCCCTTGACGGACTTCTATCTCGATAAACGCAAACCAACTTACATCGGCGGCATTCTGGAGATGTGCAATCACCGGCTGTACGGGTTTTGGGGCCATCTCACGGAAGCGCTTCGCACCGGACGCCCGCAGAACGAATCGCGCGAAGGCGGCATTCCCGTGTTTGAGGCGCTGTATGCCGACCCCGCGCGGCTCAAACAGTTCCTTTCCGCGATGACGGGGATCAGCCGGGGCCCCAACCATGCCATCGCGCGCCTCTTCCCCTGGGGGCAATACAAAACCTTTGCGGATATCGGCACGGCTCAGGGCGATCTCCCCGTTCAAATCGCGGTGCACAATCCTCATCTTCGGGGAATCGGGTTCGACCTGCCGGAAGTGGTCCCCATCTTCGAGGAATACGTCGCCGAAAATGGGGTGTCCGACCGGGTTAGTTTTCAGCCAGGTGATTTCTTCAAGGATCCACTACCCAACGTTGATGTCATCACGATGTGCCAAATCCTGCACGATTGGGGTCTCGAGACAAAACAGATGCTGATCGGAAAGGTGTACGAGGCCCTGCCCGATGGTGGCGCCCTGATTGTTTACGAGTCCATCATCGACGACGAGCGCCGCAAGAATACCTTCGGTCTTCTGATGAGCCTCAACATGCTGATCGAGACGACTGAAGGTTTCGACTACACCGGCGCCGATTGCAGCGCCTGGATGAAAGCAGCAGGATTCCGCGAAACGCGCGTACAGCATTTGGCCGGCCCCAGCTCGATGGTCATCGGCATCAAGTAGCCATGTAGCGCAGCCACTCTTGGCTGCGGCCCTTGGTCATGCCGACGTTCGACAGCCCGCCATCGCCGCCCCGCGACGATTCCCGACGGGTGTTCGGCGCCGATGTGGCACAGGCACTCTTGCCTGTGCGCCAGTGTCCAGCAGGTGCCACTCAATTAACGCACAGCAAGCCGCGGCCAGTTGCGCAATCGCAATCCAGGTGAATGTCCTGTATGACCAGGTCCGCAGCCAGGAGTGGCTGCGCTACGAACCCCGCCTTCTCTCCGCGACGATTTCCGCCAGAATACTGAGCGCGATCTCTTCCGGCGTTTCGGCGCCGATGTCGATCCCTGCCGGCGCCCGCACGTGTTCCAGCATTTCGCGCGCGATTCCTTTCATTTCAAGGCTGCGCAGAATCTCCTGCGCCCGAGCCTTTCGCGATACGAGCGCCACGTACGCTGCCCCCGTTTCAATCGCCTGCTCCACAGCCTCTTCATCGAATTTCCCCCGGCTAGCCACGACCACGTACCGTTCCCGATTCGCCGGCAGCCGCGAAAAATCCAGCACGCGCAGCACGCGATCGGCTCCAGGCAATTCGCCCGGCGCAAGCAGCGGATCGACTATCGTGACGCTGAAATTCACCACGCGCGCCAATTTCGCCAGCGCCAGTGAAACCGCTTCCCGCCCCACAAGCACGAGCTCCGGCCGCCCGTCCGTAGGTTCACCAACCGCGAGTTGATCGCGCCCCGCAAGGTCCACCCTTTCGAGAATCGCCGGTTCAGTTTCGCCGCGCTCAGCAAAGCTGCGTAATTGTTCGAGATCGCTGGCCGAGTCGATATCCGCCAGAATCCCCGCGTCATCCACCGGCACTTTAAGGAAGTTTTCCAGGTGGCTGCCGAAAATCGCCCGGCAGCCAATGTCGCCGTGCAGCT
>JAGWOX010000323.1 GCA_028877145.1 Acidobacteriota bacterium
ATTCGCGTCCGAGTTCAGCGCGTTGATGATCATCTTCCGGTCGGTCGGCCCCGTGATCTCCACGCGCCGGTCGAGCAGATCGGCTGGAATCGCCGCCACCTGCCATTCCGCTTCCCGCGCGTGCCGTGTATCGGCAAGAAAATCCGGCAGCTCGCCCGCGCGGATTGCCGCGGCCCGCACGCGTCGCCGCTCCAGCAGTTCCCGGCGCCGCGACTCGAACTCCCCGCTCAGCTCCGCGAGAAACCGCGTGGCGCCTTCGCTCAAAATCTCCCGCCGGCGTCCGTCCGCCGCTCCGGCCAGTTCCACCCGTCTCTCCCGGGCCGGCATGCCCACCTCACGAATAGCCATGGCTCGCACCTCCAAGGATAAATTCTAGGAAAATGTCGCCACGCACGCCGGCGCGCCCGTCCCATTCGGACACTCGTCCGATTCGGACCAGTGCCTTTGAATCGCATCCTCCCTTTCGTGTCTACTGGGACAGCACCGAGCGACTTCCAATCTCATCTCAGGGGGTGAAGACCGTGGAAACTTTCAACCGGAATGGAAACGACCGCCTTGACGGCAGCAACGGCCACAATGGGAACAACGGAAATAACGGACATCCCGCTCGCACCGAATCGTTGTTGGCTGCCTGGCGTCACGACCCCCGCTGGCAAGGCATCGAGCGTCCCTACAGCCCGGCCGACGTGGACCGGCTGCGCGGCACGCTCCCCGTCGAGCACACCCTCGCGCGCCATGGCGCCGAGCGTCTCTGGAAACTTTTCGAGACCGAACCCTACGTCTCCGCCCTCGGCGCGGTGACCGGCAACCAGGCCGTGCAACAAGTCATGGCCGGCCTCCAGGCCATCTACGTCAGCGGCTGGCAAGTCGCCGCCGATGCCAATAGCTCCGGCCACATGTACCCCGATCTGAGCCTCTATCCCGTCGACAGCGTCCCCACCCTCGTGCGCCGCATCAATCAATCGCTCCGCCGCGCCGACGAGATCCGCCATGCCGAAGGTGACGACAAAATCGATTTTTACGTGCCGCTCGTCGCCGACGCCGAAGCCGGCTTCGGTGGCCCGCTGAATGCCTTCGAATTGATGAAGGCGATGATCGAAGCCGGCGCCGCCGCCGTCCATTTCGAGGACCAGCTCTCCTCCGCCAAGAAATGCGGTCACATGGGCGGCAAGGTCCTCGTGCCCACATCCGAAATCACGCGCAAGCTCGTCGCCGCGCGACTCGCGGCCGATATCTCCGGCGTGCCGGCGATCCTCATCGCCCGCACCGACGCGAACAGCGCGAAACTGATTCGCAGCGACGTGGATCCTGGCGATCACCGCTTCCTCACCGGCCGGCGCACCGCCGAAGGCGACTTCGTCTTCCGCGGCGGCCTCGAAGCCGCCATCGACCGCGCCCTCTCCTACGCCCCTTACGCCGACGTGATCTGGTGCGAAACCTCGGCGCCCGATCTCGGCGAAGCGCGCGAGTTCGCTCAGGCCGTCCACGCGAAGTTCCCCGGCAAATATCTCGCTTACAACTGCTCACCCTCCTTCAACTGGAAACGGAAACTCGACGACTCCGCGCTGGCTCGCTTCCAGCAGGAACTCGGCCAGCTCGGCTACAAGTTCCAGTTCGTCACGCTCGCCGGTTTCCATTCGCTGAACCTGGCGATGTTCGAGCTGGCGCGCGCGTATCGCGAAAGAGGCATGGAAGCCTATTCACGTCTCCAGGAATCCGAATTCGCCCACGAAACCCAGAACGGCTACGAAGCCGTCCGCCATCAGCGTTTCGTTGGCGCCGGCTATTTCGACATGCTGACCGAACTGTTCTCCGGCGGCTCTTCCTCGATCACCGCCCTGGATGGTTCCACCGAACAGGAGCAATTCGCCCCGCGCCCCAGCGCGCCCGGCAACGGCAGCCTGGCCGCCTCCGCATAAAATCATCCAGGCGCTGCGCCTCATCACCTCAGACATCCCGTAGGGGCGACCCGCTGGGTCGCCCCTTCGCCCACATCCACCCGACCTTCCCACCCTGGCCCATGCTGGAAACCCCGCCCTCACTTCCTCCTCCACCCTCCTTTGCCTATGCTACGATTCCGCTCCGGGCAGGCATCCCGCCGCCGGAGGCAAGCGATGTTCGACCGGATTTCCCGCACCTGGGACCTGATGAGCCAGAGCCTCGACGTTCTGCGCTCGGACAAGGAACTGATGTGGCTGCCGATCTGCTCCGCAATCGCCTGTATCGCGATCACCGTGGTGATGCTCAGCGGCGGAACCCTTCTCTTCCTCCCGCAATTGCGCGCCATGGGCGCCGTGGCTCCAGGCGAGCATCCGCAGCTCTCCCAAGGCATGTGGGTCTTCACGGTTCTCTTCTATATCGCCAACTATTGCATCGTCATTTTCTTCAACGTCGCCCTGATCAGCATCGCCTCCGACCGCATCGCCGGCGGCCACGCTACGATGAACGACGGCCTCCAGGCCGCCTGGCAACGCAAGTGGGTGATCTTGCAATGGGCGATTCTTGCCGCGACGGTTGGCGTCCTGCTCCGCGCCCTCGAAGATCGCATGGGCTGGCTCGGTCGCCTGGTCATCGGCATCATCGGCATCACCTGGACGCTCGCCACCTACCTCGTCGTCCCGGTGATTGCCGCCGAAGGCCTGGGACCGAGCGAAGCGCTCGCGCGATCGGCGCAATTGTTCACCGAAACCTGGGGTGAGCAACTCGTCGGCGGGTTCAGCTTTGGCGTGATTTTCATGTTGCTCGGGTTGCCGGCCGTCTTGCTCCCGATCTACGGCGCGACGCTCGGCCGTTCCCAAATGATTCTCGGCACGATCCTGGCAGTCGTGTATTGGTTGATGCTCGCGGTAATCAATGCCACCGTGCAAGGAATCTTCATGGCCGCGCTCTACCGCTACGCCACCACAAAGGAAGTCCCGCCCGGCTTCAACGGCACCGAT
Organism: Acidobacteriota bacterium; assembly: GCA_028877145.1. Classification (GTDB taxonomy): domain Bacteria; phylum Acidobacteriota; class Terriglobia; order Acidiferrales; family UBA7541; genus JAKASX01. The sequence continues at coordinate 2,940 of JAGWOX010000323.1, forward strand.
CTCCAGGACGCCTGGCAGCCCCGGACATAGAATGGGGACTTCAGCGCCCGAAGCAGAAGTAAACTAGGCCCAAAGAGAACTCCGATGATTCCCGAAACCTCAGCCGCCGCCTGGCCCTGGCCCGATTCCCTCGACGCCGTCACCGCCGCCCCGCGCCATCATCTCCTGCGCCTCGATAACGATCGCGTCCGCGTCCTCGAAACCACCATCCCGCCCGGCGACATCGTCCCTCTGCACACGCACCGCTGGCCCGGTCTCTACCATGTGCTCGGTTGGAGTGATTTCATCCGCCGCGACGGCGACGGAAATGTGATCTTCGATTCCCGCA
>JAGWOX010000054.1 GCA_028877145.1 Acidobacteriota bacterium
ATAACGCATAAGTACCCTAGGCTGGAGTATTGTGCCGAAAAGGCCAAGGCCTTGGCGCCGTGTGTCCTGCTTTGGGCGGTTCAGGAAACTTTGGTTCCGAACAGTGCTCCGATGCCCGCGGTTGCGGCCATCGCGAGGGCGCCCCAGAACGCGACACGCCCGGAGCCGATCCAGGCCGAAGCGCCTCCCGCGCGGGCGGCGATTGCGCCCAGGACCGCCAGGCACAATAGCGAGGCGCCGGACACGACGACGACCAGGCTGGTCACCGGCGTCAATATGACTGTCACGATCGGCAGCGCCGCTCCCACCGAGAACGTCGCCGCCGAAGCCAATGCTGCCTGCAGGGGGCGCGCGACGAACTTTTCGGTGAGCCCTAGCTCGTCGCGGGCGTGAGCGCCAAGCGCATCGTGGGCCATCAACTGCAGAGCCACGGTTCGGGCGAGCTCAGGCTCGAGGCCGCGCTGGACGTAGATCGTGGCGAGCTCTTTCTCTTCCGAAGGCCGCTGGGTAGCCAATTCGGTTCGTTCAAGCGCCAGGGCTGCTCGCTCGGTATCGGCCTGGGAACTGACGGAAACGTATTCACCCGCGGCCATGGAGAGCGCGCCGGCGACGAGTCCGGCGACGCCCGCCAGCAGGATCTCATGTCGGCCCGAATTGGCCGCGGTGACGCCCACCACGAGGCTGGCTGTGGACACGATTCCATCATTCGCGCCAAGAACCGCGGCGCGAAGCCAACCAATCCGTTCTGTCAGGTGCCTTTCACCATGTCGCGTGCCGGATCTCTCCGATGATCTCGCTATGTCAGTTCGCGGATTTGACCGAACAGTTGCAGGGCGTCGCGGGGATGCCGACTTGCTTGCCCTGCATCATCTCATCCAAAGCCGCCGAGCCGTCGTTCCTGGTTGGTTTCACGCCGATGGCGCCATCATATATCAGCGTTCCTTCAGCAGCGATCACGAACTGGGACGTTTTTTTTGCGCCATGCGGATGACCGGTGACGCCCAGCCGATCGCCGGCCTATACGCCGCCGCGCAACGTTGCCTGCATTATGCGGCAGAGTCTTCGCTCCGGTGGCTGGGAAGGGAAGTCGGAAGGCCACGAGGAGATGTATGGGTGTATGCTGCACGCCATCGGGAGGCTCATGGAGGAAATTCCAGCCATGGCCGGCGCCAAATAAAAGGTAACGGGATTCCGGTATTTCGCGTCCATATCACCTTCGGGTAGTGAACCACGGGCCATCGCGTGACTTTTGTAGAGCAACTTGAGAGGTTCGAGGAGGAACACGGATGAAACGCGCGTGCGGTTCCAGGCTTTTTGCATTTGCAATAGTTTTGACCGGTCTTTTTTCTCTCTCCGTGACGGTTGGCGCGGCGGGGAATCACGCCGCGCGGCGAGCTTCGGCTCCGTTGCCCGCCGTTGCCGCGGCAGGAGCGTCCGGCTATCACCTTCTGAAAAGCATTCCCATTCCCGGGGACACGTTCTGGGACTATCTGAAGTTCCAGCCTTCCACTCGCCGGCTCTTCATCACGCATGGCAACCATGTTGTCGTCGTCAACGTCGACACGGACAAAATCATCGGTGACATCGGCGGCATGGAAGCGATTCACGGCGTCGTGCTGGCGCCGGAATTCAACCGCGGATTCGTGACCGACGGGCGCGCGGCCAAGGTCTGGATCTTCGATTTGAAAACGCTGAAAGTGATCGGAAGCGCGCCGGCCGACAAGGACGCCGACGGTGAGGTCTATGACCCGGCGTCGAAGCGCGTCTTCACGATGAACGGCGACTCGCACACTTCAACCGTCATCGACGCGAAGACCGGCAAAGTGGTTGGCCACATCGATCTTGGCGGCGGGCCCGAATTTCCCGTCGCCGACGGGCGCGGCCACGTCTACGCCAACATTGAAACCACCAGCGAGATCGTCGAAATCGACTCGCACACCATGAAAATCACGCATCGCTGGCCTCTCGCCCCCGGCGCAAACCCCAGCGGGCTCGCCATCGACGCCAAGAACCACATTCTCTTCTCCGGCTGCCGCAACAAATACATGGTCATCATGAATGCGGATACCGGAAAGGTGATTGCCACCGAACCCATCGGAGGCGGCGTGGACGCGACTCGTTTCGATCCGGGCAGCGGCTTCGCCTTTGCTTCCAACGGCATGAGCGCCACGCTGACCGTGGTCCACGAGGATTCGCCGACGAAGTTTCACGTGGTGGAAGATGTGCCGACGGAGCTGGGCGCGCGGACCATGGCCCTCGATCCGACAACGCATAATGTTTTCCTGGTCACCGCGAAACTCGAGCGCATTCCGAAGCCGCCGCCGCACACGCGGCCCTTTCGCATGTTGCCGGGCACATTCCATCTGCTGATTTTTGGAAGGGAGTAACCCGGCTCCATCGATTCCGAGCCAACGACTGCGGGGAGTTGCGCGCTGCCGCAACTCCCCGTAAGCTTTTCATCGTTCTTTCGTGGAACGCCCTTGCAAGCCCCGGTCCGTTGCGCGCCCTGTGAGGTCTGATGGAGTCATCCAGCCCGGCCGCCGAACGACATCCCCGCAAGGCGTTTCTGGTCCTCTTTTTTGTCGAGATCTGGGAGCGATTCGGCTATTACGGCATGGCGTCCATCATGGTTCTCTACATGGTGGAGCGCCTGGGACTGGCGGACGCACGGGCCGATATCATCTGGGGCGCGTTTTCGGGGCTGGTGTACTCGACGCCGATGCTGGGCGGTTATCTGGGTGACCGCGTGCTGGGCGCCCGGCGGACGCTGGTGCTTGGCGCAACGACGCTCGCGCTGGGCTACGTTTTGCTTTCCATCCCGCTCGATGCTTCCTTTTTCCCGGCCATGGGTCTCATCGCGCTGGGCAACGGGCTGTTCAAGGTCAATCCCAACAGCCTCGTCTCGCGGCTGTACGAAGGCGAGTCCTCGAAGCTCGACATCCTGTTCACGATCTACTACATGTCGCTGAACATCGGCTCGTTCGTCTCGATTCTGCTCACCCCGTGGATCAAGGACCATCCGAACTGGATGATCGCGGTCGGTGCGCTGCGCTTCGATAGCTGGCATCTCGCGTTCGGCGTCAGCGCAATTGGTTTGACGCTTGGCTTGCTCAATTACGGCGCCTTCAGCAAGTACATGCGGCCGTACGGCGCCGCGCCGGATTTCCAGAAATTGCATTGGCCGAAGCTGGGCGCGGTGATCGGCGGCTCGCTGCTGCTCGTCTACCTGCTGTCGGAAATCATTCGATATCGGCTGGTGGCGCTCGGCGTTGTCGCGCTGTTCTTCGTGCTGATGATCTACGTGTTCGCGCACCTGCTGATGACCGGAGCGAAACACGAACGCAAGCGCGTGGTGGCGTGCATCATCTTCACGGTGATGTCGATCATCTGGGCCGTGTACAATCAGCAGATCTACACGTCGCTCACGCTCTTCGCCCTGCGCAACGTCCGGCACACCCTGCTCGGACTGCATGTCTCGCCGGCGCAATTTCAGGATCTCAACCAGTTCTGGCTGATTCTCATGGCTCTGCCGCTCGCCTGGTTTTACCAACGGATGAGCAAAACCAGCCGCGGCGATTTCTCCATGGCCACGAAATACGCCGCGGGTCTCTTCCTGCTCGCGATCGGATTTTTCCTGTATGCGGCCAGCGGGCTTACCGCACAGGCCGGCATTGTTTCTCCCTGGTGGCTCGTGGCCGGGTATGGGGCGCAATCGCTGGGCGAATTGCTGATCAGCGCGCTCGGCTTTTCGATGGTCTCGCAACTCGTGCCGGAGCGCTCGCGCGGAATTGTCATGGGCGCATGGTTTCTGGGGATGGGCGTGGGCATGTATGCCGGCGGCGCGATCGCCGGGCTGGCGAGCATTCCCGCCGGTGTCACCCAGGCCACCGAGACGCTCCACTTCTACACGCATGTTTTCGCCTGGCTCGGCGGCGGCGCGCTGGTTTCCGCTCTGGCCGCCACGGCGATCATTCCGCTGCTGAACCGGTTGATGGCCACTCCCGCGGCGAGCATTGCCACGGCGGCGGAAATTCCCGGGGAGGGGGAGACGGCGTGATGCCCTCACCATCGCGCGCTCGAGGCGCGCTGAATGGAACGGGGCAAAGCGAATGTGCCCACATCGGCCTGGGGAAAGGGATCGTATGGGTTTGCGCGCTGCTCGTGGCCGCGTTCGCGTGGCCGTGCATGGCGAACGCGCAAGAGGCCGTTTACGAAACAGTTCAGTTCAAAGCGGCACATCTCGGCGGCAAAAGAGTCTCCTTCAACCTCATCCTGCCGCGGGATTACGCGAGCCACCAGGGCAATTTTCCGGTCCTTTATTTATTGCATGGATATGCGGGCAATTACACCGACTGGGTGAGGCTGACCGGGATAGCCAGGTATGCGTGCGCGTATGAGGAAATTATCGTAATGCCGGATGCCGAAAACGGCTGGTACGTGAACAACTACGCCGATCCGAGCATGCAGTGGGAAAGCTACGTGATCGACGATCTGATTCCTTACGTCGACTCCCACTATCGCACCGTCGCGGAGCGCGGCGGACGCGCCATTGCCGGGCTCTCGATGGGCGGCTATGGCGCGCTGTATCTGGGGTTGAAATATCGCAATCTGTTTTCGGCGGTGGCCAGCCTGAGCGGAGTGGTGGCGAGCGCCGAACTGGCCCGGCGGGACCCGGAAGTGTGGAAGATGATCGGCGAGAAGATGCCGAAGATGAAAAAAACTCTCCTCGACGATTTCGGTCCGCTGTCGAACCCGGCGCGGAAACGCGAGGACCCGTTCCGGCTGATTCGCGCGCTCGCGCCCCAGGAGCGCCCGGCCCTGTTTTTCGCTATCGGCGAATCGGATCCCTTTCTTCAGGAAAACAGGAAATTCGCGGCCCTGCTATCGAGCCTCAAGATCCCTTACCGCTACCGCGAAGTTCCGGGCGGTCACGAGTGGAAGGTTTGGGACGAAGAGATTCAACCGGTGCTGGCACTTGAGGCGCCGATCATCGGAGCACGGTGAAAAAGGGTGAAAAAGAATGACCGGCGAATGCTGCCGGTCAGCGCCAAACGCGCTGGAACCAGCTTCGGGATTCCGGTTTCGGGCGGAAGAGAACGGCGGTGATGTTGTCTTCGCCGCCGGCGCGGTTGGCCAGGTCGATGAGATGGTCCGAAGCGGCCTGCAAGCCAAGCGACTCGCCGATGGCGCCCGCGATCTCGGTGTCGGAAACCATGCGCGAGAGGCCGTCGGAGCAGAGCAGGAACGTATCGCCTTCAAGAATGGCGTGTTCCTGGACGTCAACCTCGACGTTTTCGGCGTGGCCCAGCGCGCGCGTGAGCACGGTTTGCAAGCTGCTGACGGCGGCCTGTTCGTTGGTGAGCAGTCCGAGGCGAACCTGCTCGGCGACGAGCGAATGATCCATGGTGAGCTGTTCGAGGCGGCCGGAGCGGAGGCGGTAGGCGCGGCTATCGCCGACGTGGGCGAGACTCAGCCGGTTGCCTTCGACCCAGGCGGCGACGACCGTGGCTCCCATGCCGTGAAGAGAGGGATCGCTGGCGGCGAGGCGGTAAATCGCGCTGTGGGCGCTGCGTACCGCGCTGAGCAGGCGGTTCGTGATCGGTGCGAACCCCGGTTGCGCGGGCCCCTCGAGCGGGAGCGCGGGATCGCCAATCGCCTCTCGGCAGTGCTTGGTGACGGCGGCTACGGCAATTGCGCTGGCGATTTCGCCATGCTCCTCGCCGCCCATGCCATCCGAAAGCACGAATAGCGAGATATCCGACTCGACGCCGAAACTGTCTTCATTATTGCCGCGGACGCGCCCGGTGTCGGTGCGAGCCCCAATTTCCAGATCCACCCGACTCCCTCAAACGTTCCTCTCGATGCCTCTTTCGCGGTTGCCGCTGATGAGAGGGGAACTGGAGTTAGGCTAGCAACCTGGAAACTGCATTGCAAGGCGCCAGCCCGGTGATGGTGCGAAGCCTGCACGTTGTGAACGATTGTGGACAGTCGAGGGGGCGTAGTGGAGCGGGAGGCGATGAGGGTGTTGTTGACAGTCCGGGCACACGGGGTATCAAGCGGCAAGCGGAGTGGCTTTGTCTTTTCGGGCAAAACAGGAACGAGAGCGTATAGTCGTATCGGCGCAGGGTGTGGCAAGATGGTGAGCCGCGAACAGAGGCGCGGACGCGGGTGACCGGCCGGCATGACGGCGCCCACATCGAGGGTTGTCCTTTCTCGTTACTGACGGAGAGTGGCACTCCATCGTAGCCCTCCAGCGGTCTGACGGTTCCGGCTAATCGTGCAAACCGGCATCCGGTTGCGCGGGACGGCGGCGCCCGGTAGGCTTGTGTGAGTCGATAGGATGGTCAAGGGAGCTTGAGCTGAAAACCATCGGAAAATATGAGATTACGGCCGAGATCGGCCGGGGCGCGATGGGTGAAGTGTACAAGGCCCGCGACCCGCTGATCGGCCGCATGGTGGCCCTGAAGGTCATCACCAGCGGGCTCACCAACAAGCCCGAACTGCTCGAGCGTTTCTACCAGGAGGCGCGGTCGGCCGGCGCCTTGCAGCATCCGAACATCGTCACCGTCTACGAACTTGGCAAGGAAGGCGATCTGCCGTTCATCGCGATGGAATTTCTGGGCGGGGACAGCCTGGAGAAGATGATCGCGCGGCAGGAGCCGCTGCCGCTCGCCAAAAAAGTCGGTTACATCATCCAGATCTGCCGCGCGCTCGAATACGCGCACAAGCACGGCGTGGTGCACCGCGACATCAAGCCCGGCAACATCATGGGCACCAATGAAGGCACCGTCAAAGTGGTGGATTTCGGCATCGCCCGTCTGGTGGACGCCTAGAAAACGCAAACGGGAACCCTGATCGGCACGCTCGGCTACATGTCCCCGCAGCAGTTGCGCGGCGAGCACGCCGACGAGCGCTCCGACATCTGGGCGGTCGGCGTCCTGTTCTACGAGCTGCTGTGCTACAAGCGGCCGTTCCAGGGCGACAATCCGGCGGCGCTGATGATGAGCATCATCTCCAAGGAGCCGCCGCCGCTCAGCGGCACGGGCGTCGACTGCACCAGCGAAGTGGAGTTGATCATCTTCCGCATGCTGCAGAAGGAAGCGATCGACCGCTACCAGTCGATGGAAGAGGTGCTGCTCGACCTCGATCCGGTATTGAGGCAGCTGCAGCAGGCGCGAGTGGACGAGTTGGTGGCCGAAAGCCAGAAACTCGTGGAAGCCGGCGACCTGAAGAGCGCGCAGCAACTGTTGCGCGAAGCGCTCCACGCCGACAGCTCGCACTACGAAGCCAAAGCGTTGCTAGATAAGGTCAGCCGGGAATTGCGCCGCCAGCAGGTGCTCCCGAGGGTGAAGGAGCAACTCGACAAGGCGCGCGAGAAGCTCGATGCCGGCCGGTTCCAGGAGGCGAAAGCCGAGGCGCAGGCGGCGCTCCAACTCGATTCCACCTATCAGCCCGCGCGCGAAATGCTGGCCGAAGTGGAAGGGGCGGTCAAGCGCGTTCGCGAACTCGACAAGAAACTGCGCGATTCGAAGCAGCGCCTCGCCGAAGGCTCGCTCACCGATGCCGACCGCCAGCTCGACGACGTCCTCGCGCTCGACCCGGAGAATGCCCAGGCGCAGGAACTGCGCCGGCAGATTCGCGAGGAAGTGAACCGGCGCGAGCAGCGCAAGCAACAGGCCGAAGCGCTGCGGCAGGCGCGCGAACTCTGGTCCCAGCAGCGATATGCCGACTGCATCGCCCAGTTGCTCGAGTTGCAAAAGCAGTCGCCGGATAATACCGAGATCATCAAGCTGCTCGAAACGGCCCGGAACGACCAGGCCGAGTCCGGGAAGCAAAAGAAGCTGGCCGAGGCAAGAGGGCTTCTCGGCAACCAGCAATACGAGCAGGCGCGCAACGTCCTTCTGACTCTCCAGAAGGATTTTCCGCAGGATGCTGGGGTGCAGAACCTGCTCCGGCTCGCGCAGGAAGAGCAAAGCATCGAGGAGCGGAGGCAGCGGCTCCAGCAGGATCTCAACAAGCTGCGCACGCTGGTAAACGAAGGCAAGCACGCCGAGGCGCTCAAGAGCGGCGAACTCCTGCTGACGGAATTTCCCGATGAGTTCGAGCTCGCCGAGTTGGTGAAGTTCGCCCGGGCCGAGGCAGCCCGCGCCGAGCAGGCGCGCCGGCTCGAAGAGGCGATCCGGACCGCGCGCGACCTCGTGGCGAAAGGCTCTTTCGACCAGGCGGCGCGAGAGGCGGAAAAGGCGCTGGCCGAATTCCCGGGCAACGGCGACCTCACGTCGCTGCGCGCGGATGCGCGGAAACAGCAGCAGGAAAAGGAGCGGCGCGAGCAGCTCGAGAAGCGGATTCGCGAGGTCAAAACCAAGATCACCCGCAACGAATTGACCGACGCCATCGAGCTGGCGAAGGAAACGATCGCGACGCTCGGACCCGATACGAACGTGGCCGAGTTGCTGCAAACGGCCGAAATCGAGCGCAAGCAGCGGGTAAAGAAAAAGGAGCAGGACCAGAAAGTCGAGGACGCGCGAAGCCTTCTGGACGCCGGCAAGGTGTTCGAGGCGACGCAGATCATCGACCAGGCATTGGCGACGCAGTTGCTCGACGCGGCCGACCCGCGCGTGAAAACGATCCTGGTCGACGCCGAAAAGAAGAAAAAGGTGGACGCGGCGCGCACACTGCTCGATTCGGGCAAGGTGTCGGAGGCGACGCAGATCATCGATCAGGCTCTCGCCACCCAACTGCTCGACGCCGCCGATCCCCGCGTGAAGACGCTTCTAGTCGAAGTGGAAAAGAGGAAGCAGGAATTGGCTGCGGCGCCGCCCGCTCCTCCGGCCGCGCGCGAGCCGGAAAAGAATGAGGAAGCGCAGCCGGGGACGGTCTTCTCGGCGACGAGCATTTCCGGCGCCGTTGTTCCGCCCGTCGAGACGAAACCCGTTGCTCCTCCTCCGCCTGCCCCGCCGAAAACGGCTCCTCCGGCCGAGACGAAGGCAAAAGCCGCTGCGCCGCCGGCTCCGCCCGCGCCTGCGAAAGAGAGCGCGCCGGCCGCTGAACAGAAAAAGGAAGCTCCCAAGAAGCCACAGAAACAAGCGCCCGCCGCGCCAGCCGCCGCCCCCGAGCCGAAACGCGAGGCTGTGAAGGCGGCACCAAAGAAAGAAGTCCGTCCCCCCGTGGCGGCCGAACCGCCCACGAGCAAGAAAGGCCTGATCATTGCCGTGGCGGGTATCGCGATCGCCGCCGTGGTGGGCGCGGGAATCTATTTCACGTCGAGTGGCGGGAAGACGGCGTCCCCGGCAAGCTCCACGCAACCGGCAGTGACGACGACGAACCCGACAAGTCAGCCGGCGGCCAATCCGCCGAGCGAGGCACCAACCACTTCCGCGCCGCCGACGACATCAGCCGGGCAGCCGTCGAGCCAGCCGAAGGAAGAGGCACGAAAAGCTTCGGAATCACGGCCGGCGCCGGAACCGCCAAAGTCCGCGAACAAGGTCGCTCCGCCGCCGTCAGCGGTGACCCCTAAGGTCAACGCCGCCGACCAGCTTCAACAGTTGCTGAAGGTTTACAACGCCGGCACGGACGATCCCGCCGCGCTGCGCCAGCTTCAGGAGCAGTTCCGTTCGCTCGAAAAGGCCGGCGGCTCGGTGGGGCGCGAAGCGCGGCTATACGCCGAGAAGCGCATTCCACGCGACTTGCAAGATCTGGAGAGCACGGCGGCGGCGCCGCTTCCACAGCAATCCCGGCAGCAGAGCGCTGCGCCTGCGGCATCGGCTCCCACACGGCGCCTCTTGTGGGTGGTGTCGGTGGATTCGAGTTCGGTTGGTGGGGTGCAGATCCAGGATCACCCGCTGCCGTCGGCGTTCGTGGCTCAGGCGGCTGCAAAACACGACCAGTTCCAACTCCAGCTTTCGGTCAATGGGCAGGGACGCGTGACGGGTGGGCGCGTGCTTTCAGGCGATCAGGGTATGGGACAACAGATGGTGAGGGAAGCGATAGGAAACTGGCACTTCACCGCGCCCGGAAGCAACGCTTCCGTGAAACTTTCCGTGCAATTCTAATCCGGCAATTCGACCGGTAGCGCAGCCACTCCTGGCTGCGGCCTTGCTCAAAGCGCTTTCTATTACAACACTCACAAGGATCGGCTTATCCGCGTGGCCGGGGAAGCAGTAGCTTGAATTTGGACGTCGCAGGAGAAGCATAAGGGCGACCCGCCGGGTCGCCCCTGCGGGAAAGGGCCAGAGTCCGACTCGGACAAAATGGACCGCCCCGCATCCGTGGAGGCATCGGTGCGAAGGACTCCGAGAGCTCCGAGGCAAATCAGCGCACGATGAAGGGTTGTCGAAGCGGTGCCCCGCGCGTCACCGCGCGATTCGCGAAACGCACCTCACCCCGGAGAGGAAACCCGGCTGGAAGATGAACGGTGCGTTCCCGGTTTCCACCTGGAACTGGATGTTGACCGGCTGGCCATTCGGCAGCGTCATGGGCTGGCCGGAGGTCGTCGGCGACCACTGAACGATCCAGGCGCTTCCCGATTGCCGCACATGAGAGGCGGCGCCGAAGAAATGGAACACCGCCCACAGGCCGGAGAAATTCAGCAGGTTGAGCTCCGACCCGCCGGAGAATTTCGCCGCCAGCGTGACGCCCTGCGCTCCCGTTCCGGGCCAGAGGAACTGCATCGGTTTCTGGTCCTTGCCCTTGGACGTGTAGGAAGCGCCGTCGATGGTGAGCGTGAGGTTCTGAATGCCCTGACTGGGGAACGGCGTCATCGTGAAGGCGTACTGCGGCTGCTTGGCGCCGTTCGGATAGAGCGCCTGTTGAATCTCCATGGCGCGGTTGAAGAAGCTCATGAATTCCGGATCCATCCGCACCTGGCTGGTGGGTTTGGGAATGTAGCGCGTGCCTTCCGGAATCAGCAGATTCGTCAGCTTCGTCTGGTAGAGCTGCGAAATGGCGCCGGTCGCCGGCGCGAAGAAGGCATTCAGCTCGTCGATCGCCGCCATGCGGGTCGCGGACGGATTGAAGGGATAGGCGGAGTGCATGGCGTCGTACTGCGCGCAGAGGTCGCGAGCGTTGCCGGGACCGGCGGCTCTGAGGAAAGCCTGCGCCGAATCGATGGGCTCCTGCATGAGGCGTTGAACGGTGCGATCGGTGTGGCCCTGCTGGTCGACCTTGAATTTCTGGGCGATCTGTAGCGTGGCGATTTTGGCCTGGTTGGCGTTGTTGAGACAGGTGGCGCGGGCGGCATCCTGCTGCGCGGCGGGCGTTGTGGACACCTGGCTCAGGCAGGCCTGGAGCTGGAGCAGCGCGTTGATATAAGCCGTGTTCGACGGCTGAACGTATTGGTCCTTGCACTTCGGCGAAACGACCTGCTGCACGGCCTGGAACGCATTCTGGATTTCGGGCGCGCCGACGGCGGTATTTTCCGAGACCTGGCAGAAGAAGAGCAGCAGCGGGGATTGATTGCCGGAAAAATCGAGAAGTTTTTTCGCGGCGTCATCCACGCTCGCGTAGCGCACAACGCCGGCGGCGTTCAGGAAATTGCGCCACTGCTGGATGTAATCGTTCTGATAGAGAGTCAGCAGGTCCCCTTGCAGTTTGGCGCGGTCGATGCTTTGCCCCGCCTGCTTGCCGAGCACCCATTCCTCGCCGCTGAAATAGCGATCGGAATGGGCGATGGCGTCCTGCATGAAGGCGTAGCCGGATTTGGTGAACGCGCCGGGAACTTCGCCGCCATCGCGCACCAGCGCTTCGGCCTGCGGGAAGGAATGGCGGAAATTGAATGGAGGATTGGATTTCGCAGCGCCGGCGAGCATGGCCTGGTAGATGCGCTGGGTTGCGCCGAATTCGCCCAGGTAGTTGCGCGCGCGAGTGACCGCCCCGGCGTCGTATTCGGTCGAATAGGGATTCCGCTCCTTGAGCGCTTCGCAGTAGAAATTGAACTGGGGCTCGGCCAGTTGACTCTGCGCTTCGGCAACCGAGCGTCCGCCTGCCCATTTTTCCATCAGGACGGGGGTGAGGAAGGAACAGGAAGCCTTGTCGGAATCGGCGGTCGTGATGAGATAGGCCTTCAGTGTGTTGTAGACCGGAGAATAGGCGTCGCCCTGGCCGGGCGTGAGCGGAAGCTGGGCGAGCGACTGGCGCATGGCATCCTGCGTGGAGGCCAGAAGAAGCTGGTGGAAGCGCCGGAAGTAGACCGCGAGGCCAGCTTGGCGAACGCGCCCACCCATGTAGAGCCCCCAGCGCAGGTGAAGCGGAGGGCCTTTCTGCTCGTAGGTGGTGAGAACGCCGAGCGATTGGCGGAGCGCGTCGAGCTTCTGGAGTTGTTCCTGCGACGCAAGCTGCGAATCGGGCACGGGGCTGAACTGGATGGCGCGGGCGGCGGTTTCCACTTTCGATTCGAGCGCGTGATTGCCGAAGAACGAAACCAGGAAGCCGATGGTCAGGATAATGCCCGCGGCGGCGGCGGTGGCGAGAAGCGCGCGGCGCCAGAAACTCACCTTGGTGCTCGCGGCGCTGGCACCGAGGGCGGCGGCGTCCTTCAGGAGAACGTCGTTGAAGACGTGGCCGAGGAAAAGCCATTGCTGCACCTGGCGCATTTCCGGAGCGCCGGGCGTGAGCGTGGCTCCGGCCCAGTCGGCCGAGCCGGCGGCCAGCTCCTCCGGACGGAGGATGGTTGTGGCGCTGGTGGAAATGCTTGGGGCCGGCTGCAGCATCGTTTTCGTGGCGATGATCGTGCCGGATGGAGTCGCGTTCGGCGTGACCATGCGCATGCCGACGAAATAGAAGCCGCGGAGAAAAGGCGCCGCGCGTAGATGGCTCGGGCGGCACAGGTCGACCAGGAACTGAACGGCGGGCCGGCTCAGCTTCCGGAACTGGCGGGGAAATTCGTAGATACCGGGCAGCTTCCCCGGCGCGTGCTCGCGCATCAGCAGCCCGGGCCGGCAATCGGCGAGCGAGGAACAGATTCCGTTGAACGCCTCGGTGAGCCTGCGCGTCTCCTGCTCGGCGTAAACGCCGGACTGATGCGTGGCAACCACCGGCAACGTGGCGCCGACGACCTCGGCGATCTCTTCGTTGGTGAGGTCCGCGGCGAAATCCTCGAAAAAGGGCATGCGGTCGAGTTGGTTGAAGAAGACGTAGCCGGGGAAACTCGCGCCGAGCTGCTGCGACATCTCCTCGAGCTTCGAGCGCAGCGCCCGCGCCGAGTTGGTGATCGCGTCCAGGTCTTTCGCCTTGGCGAGCTTCTCGCAGTCGAAACAGACGATCGCCGCGCGCGGCGCGCGGTTCTTCCCGCCGAATATCGCCCGCAGACGACCCGGGGCCAGCCGCTGAACCAGCCGCACCCACGGCCGCGATTCTCCGGCCAGCTTGCCGCCCGCTTCGACGAAGAGCGTCTTGCGCGCGAACCACATGTTGACGGCCGGAGTCGGAACCACCGCGCCGTCCTGATAAACCTGCCCGGCCAGAAGCTCCGGCTCGAGGCCGCTGAAAACGATGTTGGTGGTTTTGCCGGTGCCGCTTTCCCCCAGAACGAAGAACGCCGGCAGATTGGAAAGCTTGAAACCGCGGCCGAGGTGCGAGGAGGCGATCTTCGTGGCCGCTTCGTGAACCAGCCGGTCGATATCGTCGGCGGCCGGCGCTTCGCCGGAAGCCGCGGCGCCCTTGCCCTCCTGCTCTTTCGCTCCGTGAGCCTTTTTCTTTCGCTGAATCAGCCACCAGACGGCGAGCACCACGAGCGCGCCAATCACCAACACGACGATGCGTACCACCCACAGGCTCACGCCGGTGAGCTTGGAAATCGTTCCGAGAAACCATGCCACGGCCAGCACGACCACCAGGGCCGCGGTGTAGCTTAGCGTTGCTTTGGGTGATGTCATGCGCATGTCCTAACCGAGTTTCAGGCCGGCCAGCGCGTTCAGGCCGGCGACGCCGCTGCCAAGAATCCATCGGAAGCTGATGAACAGAATCGCCGCCAGCAGCACCGAAATTCCCGCCGCCCACACCAGACGGCGAATCCACGGATCCGGCCCGCTCAAGGCGACCGGCCCCTCCGGCAACGCCCACGAGGGCGAAAAACCACGTAGTGGGCCGCGAATCCGGCGAATCTTGCCCGCGACGGAATCGATGATCGGGCGTAAGGCCTCCTGCCCGCTCAAGCCGTACCGCCCCTTGTAGCCGAGCAGCAGGCACAGGACGTATACCTCGAGCAGATCGGCCAGATCCTGGTTGTCGGGACGGGCGATGAGGCGCTCGAGATTCTGAAAGAAGATTTCGCCGGCGAGCTGATTGCCGTACATCTCCTCCTGCAGTGGCATGCGCGACCAATCGGAGAAGGCCGTGTTCGAGGAATTCAGCACCGACTCGTCGAGAAACGCGACAACGGCAAAGGTGGCCGGGCGGATATCGTTCGGCAGATAGCCCTTGGTCAGCGCGTCCTTTTCGGCGCGCTTGAGCGCCGCTTTCATGTCCATGCGGAATTTCTGCGCGTCGGTCACCGGCTGGCGGCTTGCCCGGATGCGCACGATCACGGTGAGAATCTCCTGGAAAAGAAACGCCAGATTTTCGGGGCGCCGCGGTCCGGAGGAGGAAGCCTCCGGCGGTTGAATATTGGTGGCGCCAAACAGTGTCGCTCCCATCGTTGCCTGCCTGTCAATCGAGAATGATGGCCAGTTCCAGTTCCGGGTTTGGAATCTCGCCTGGAATGTAAATCCCCACCTTGCGCGTCTGGACGATGTGTTCCCAGCACGAGCCGGCCCGGCTCACGCCGAAATACTGATATTCGACGCGCGGCGCGATCGCCGACGGCGGCACGGGAAGATGTGTGAGGCTGAGGCCGGGCAAGGCCGTCTTCACCAGTTCGGGCAGCAGCTCGGCCGAACAGATTTTCACCAGCCGGGGCACGCGCGAAATCATGTCCGCCTCGCCGATATCGGAATGCAGCGAGAAAATCCAGCGCGCGCGATCGAGGCTGCGCTGATCCTTGATTTCACCTTCGTAAAGATAGCGGCCCACCGGGTGCAGCGGCACGGAGATGTAGCTGGTCGGAACGACCAGCTCGAGATGGGCGCGGATATGCTCGTCGAGCGCCTGGAAGCAGCGGTCGAGGTGAAGGTGATCGTAGAGCGGCAGCGTCTGCGGATGCGAATCGAGACCGAACGTGCACAGGCCGCCGGCGAGCCGCGCCATTTCCGTGTAGAGCTGCTCGGGATGGGCGCGCTGCGAAAGATACAGGTGGCGCAGCACGGCCAGGCTCGCGTTCACCGTGTGAACGAACCAGAACGCGGCGATGTCCTGGAGGGAAAAACCTGCCTGGAATTTCGATGAGCCGCGGCGCGCGAGAGAAAGTGTGGCGCTCTTCTCGTCGAGAATTTCGACCAGGCGCCGCACAATCACGTTCAGGCGTTCACTCGCGCCGATCTGCAGGCAGGGAGGGATGAACGCGGGATCGTAAATCAGATGGCCCGTGCCGTCCCGCGATACGCGCGCCACCGGCATCGTCGTGAAACCCTCGGTATCCTCCTGCTCGAAGAGGAAGCGGATGTTCTTGCGGCCCAGCCGGACCGGCTTTTCATCCTGTCCCGTGATTTCGTCGGCCAGAAGGCGCTCCTCGGCCACGTAGCGAAGGCCGTCGGCGCTTTCCTCCTGCGTCATCGCGCAATTCGCTCCGTTCTCCCGCCGCGCGGGCACGCCAATCAGCACCGTGACCGATTCGCGGGTCGGCGGGAAGAAATTCTCGATTTCACGAGGCTCGGGCAGAGGATCGAAATCCGGCATGTGAAATGCCATGCCGTCGGGGAACAGGCCGCGCGCATGCACCAGCGCCACCCGGCCGTTGCGCAGCGCATCGGCGTCGAATTCCAGGCCGGCCAGGCCGCTGGGCTCGAACCAGAGGTTCGCGGTGGAGAAATGGACCAGGTCTTCGAAGGCGCGGTTCTGCGCCTGAAAATGGTGCGGTCCGAGGTACATGCCCTCGAACCACACGATGCGGGAAAGATGTTTCATAGAGGCGGCCAACCCCATCCCACTGGCTGCGAAATTCGCAGCCTTGCAAAGAAAGCGGAGGGCCTAATATGGCGACTGGCAGAATAGATGTCAAGCAGCGCAACTGCCCGGCTGTGATACGAGTTACGGGCAATTCCGCGGATTGCCTCACGTGCAAGTCAGCCTCAGCCGCTTTTCACCGCCAAGCGGCCTTTCCCGGATGAAAAACGCACCCAAGCCGCCTCGCCAGGCCGGAAATCCGATCAGCTGGCCTGCGGCAGGAGCACGATGAGTTCCAGTTGCGGGTTCTTGATGTCACCCGGGACGTACGCCGCCAGACTTCGCGCCTTGCCCACGCCATCCCACGCCGGCCCCGACTGATTCAGGCTGAAATATTGATAGTTGAGTTTCACCGGAATGGCCGCGGGCGGCTTCGGCGCATGGGTGAGCTTGATGCCGGCCAGCGCCTGCCGGACCAATTGCTCCACCTGGGTCGCCGAGCCCACCTTGATGAGCGTGGGCGCCTTCTTGATCAACTCACCCTGGTCCATCTCCGCCGAGATCGCCAGATACATGCGCGTGCCGACGAGGTACTTATCGTCGTCGAGCAATGTGGCGTAGATGGAGGGCTGCGCCACCTTCAGCGGCAGCGCCACGAAATTGCTGGGCACAACCGTTTCAAGCAATGTGCGCAGCTTCTCGTCGAGATCGGAGAAGCACGTGGTCAGTTCGTCGTGACTGTAGAGCGGCAGGTCGCGCGGCTGAATGTTCATCGAAAATGTGGTCAGCGCGCCGGCCAGGCCAATGAGAGTGCTGAAGACCCGTTCCGGATGGCCGCGCCGCGTTTCGTGAATATGGCGCAGCAGCGGCAGGTAACTATTCACCGTGTACAGCAGCCAGAAATTCGCAACGTCGGCCGCGGTGAAATCCGCCAGGCTCTGGCTCCGCTGGCGCCGGCCGCCGGCCAGGATGCTGCTCTTGGCGGCGAGAATTTCCACCAGGCGGCGCAGGATCGAAAGCAGGTGTTCGCTGGCGGCGACGTCGATGAGCGGAGGCACAAAACCGGGATCGATCTGAAACGTGCCCGCCGCGGTGCGCTTCACGCGCGCCACGCGCATCGCCGAGCAGCCCTCCCGCGATTCGGCCTCGGTGAGCAGCCGGAAATTCTTGCGGGCGATCTGGATGGGCTTTTCGTTCAGCCCGGTGTTTTCATCGCGCCGCGTTTCGACTTCGGCCTGGTAGCGGGCGTCGGTGCCGCGGCTGGCCACGGAAATGTTCAGGCCGCGTTCGCGGTGATGCGGGATCGCCAGGTATACGTCGAGCGTCTGCTGGTCCGGCTCGAAAAACGGGACGAAAGGCTTCGGTTGAGGGCCGGGATCGGAATCGGGAATCTCGAACGGCAAGCCGTCCGGAAAAATGCCGGCGGCGCGCGAGATGGCCAGCTTGCCCTCGCCCAGCGCTTCCTCGTTGAAGAGCAGTTCGTGGAAGCCCCACGGCCGGAAATTCAGGGCTTCGAGGCGGAATTCCAGCGTGCTCTCGATGAAGCGTTCCTGGGCCTGCAAATGCTGCGGGGTCAGGAAGGTGCCTTTCGCCCAAATTACCGGCTGAAGCTGGCGCATAGCGCCTCAAGCTACAAGACTGCCGATGTACTGTCAAAGAGAAAGTGGGCGCTGCGCCGGAGGCTTTTCCCGCAAGTGAGAGAGGCGCCGCCTTACCGCCCGGAAACCCTGTCCTGCCGCCCCAACGGCATCATAGGCTCTCCCGAAAAGCCGACTCGGCACTTGAAATCCGGAGTGGACTTTTCAAAATTGAGGGCGGATAGTAACGCGGCTGGGCTCTTTGCGCCGGGTGTTGGATTGCGAAAGCCGAAGGTGTCGCGAATCGAGTATTCCACCGGAGAATGAGCACGAAGGAGCGGAATTCCATGGCAAAGCCGTTTGATTTTGGCGAGATCAACCTTGACGTCACCGCCGGCGCCGTTCGCGCGGCCGGTTCGCCCGATTCCGAAACGCCTTTCCAGGTTGCCCTCTTGGGCGATTTCAGTGGGCGCGGGAACCGTGGCGTCCG
>JAGWOX010000055.1 GCA_028877145.1 Acidobacteriota bacterium
CCGGCGAGCACCCGGAAGAGCAACGAAGGAGCCGACCGAGAGAGCCGGAAAGGATGAGAACAGAACGCCGGCCCGCCCGCCCCGCGCCAAAGTCGGCGCAAAACTGGCCGCCCGCCAATTTAGTCACAGCCTCTGAGCGAAGCGAAGGATCCCGAACGCCCAAAGGCGGGTCGGCTTGCGAAGGCAAGCTGCCACTCTCCCGAAGCCTCTGGACAAATTCCGGGCGATACGGTCCGATCGGCCCCACATCAGGTGTGTAAGAAAGAGCTTTTCCACACCTGCACCGATTTTCCGCAACCGCGCGGCTTGCGCCGTGTTCCCGCGCCGCCTATGCTTTTCCCGATGGCTCGCAAAAACTGTCCGGAGTGCGGCGGGACCGGCTGGCTCGTCGAAGCGGCGAAAGGCGGCGGGAGGGTTGCCGTGCCCTGTTCCTGCACCGAGATCGGGCGCGAGGCGCGGGCGCGCGAGCGCGCGCGGATCCCCGCCCGCTACGAAAACCGCGACTTCGAGAATTTCGACGTCGATCCCTACGATCATCAGGAACCCGATGCCGCGAGCTGGAGCAAGAGCCTGAAGGAGGCGCGGCTGGTGGTCGAGAGCTTCGCCCGTGAGTATCCGGCCGGATCCGACCACGGACTGCTGCTGATGGGACCGTGCGGCGTGGGAAAAACGCACCTGGCGGTTGCCGCGCTCAAGGTGCTGGCGGCGCGCGGCCATGAAGGGGTCTTCTACGACTACCGCGATCTGCTGAAACAGATCCAAGCCAGCTACAATCCCGAGAGCCAGACCACCGAGATGGAAGTGCTCGAGCCGGTGCTCAAGGCCGAGGTCCTGCTGCTGGACGACCTCGGATCGAGCAAACCTTCTGCTTGGGCTCTCGAGACGGTCGGTCACATCCTGAACGCGCGATACAACGACAATCGCGTCACGATCATCACCACGAACTACCTGGACGCGCCGCGGTCGGGCGATTCCGGCCGCCAGATGGTGCGCGAGGATATCCTGGCGGATCGCATCGGCCAGCGCATCCGCTCGCGACTCTACGAAATCTGCCGCACGGTGATTATTCACGCCGCCGATTATCGGGAGAGGGTGATGAAGGCCTGGCGCTGAACCGCCGCACGGGCGGCCGGCGCAAGCAATTACGCCTCGCGGCGGCGCAAGGCGTCCAGATCGATTCCCAATTGCTGGCATTTCTTGTAGAGGTGGCTGCGCTCGAGCCCGAGCACTTTGGCGGTGTTCGTGATGTGGAAGCCCTGGCGTTTCAGTTCCGCCTCGATCGTTGCGCGCTCGAAACCCTCCACGCGCTCGGCCAGGGCGCCGGAGCCGAAAGCTGCGGCGGAAACGCCGGGGCCGGCGCCGAGAGCGGGCAGCGCTGTGCGCAAGACGTCCGGGCCGATCTCGCCGTCGCCGGGAGCGACGAGAAGCAAACGCTCGACCACGTTGCGCAGCTCGCGCACGTTGCCGGGCCAGGCGTAGCGCTTGAGTTCGGCAATCGTCGCGGCGGCGAATGGCCGGGGCTTCCAGCCGTTCTGCTCGGCAACTTGCCGCGTGAAATGCTCGACGAGCACGGGAATGTCGTCGATGCGCTCGCGCAGCGAGGGCAGGCGCAGCGGGAAAACGTAGATGCGGTGGAACAGGTCCTGGCGGAAAGTGTCCTCGCGAACCATGCGCTCGAGATCGCGGTGCGTGGCCACCACCACGCGCACGTCCACGGCGATCGGTCCTTCGCCTCCCACGCGCTCGATCTCGCCCTCTTCGAGCACGCGCAGCAGTTTCGCCTGCATCGCGAGCGGCATATCGCCGATTTCGTCGAGGAACAGCGTGCCGCCGTCGGCCTGCTCGAATTTGCCCACGCGGCGCCCGGCGGCGCCGGTGAACGCGCCCTTCTCGTGGCCGAACAGCTCCGATTCGATCAGCTCTGCGGGAACCGAGGCACAGTTCAAGGTGACGAACGGCCCGGCGTGTCGCGGGCTTTTCTCGTGGATGGTGCGGGCGATCAGTTCCTTTCCGGTGCCGCTTTCGCCAAGGATCGTGACGCGCGTTTCGCCGGAAGCGACTCGCTCAACCTGCGCCATCAATTGCTCCATCGCCCGGCTGGCCCAGACGAGCGCGTGCCGGCCCAGCCGGTCGCGCAACTGGCGGTTTTCCTGTTCGAGGCGCGAGAGGCGTAGCGCGTTTTCGACCGTCACGAGCAGCTTTTCCGTGGAGAGCGGCTTTTCGATGAAATCCACCGCGCCGAGCCGCGTCGCGCGCACCGCCATTTCCACCGTCGCCTGTCCCGACATCATCACCACGGGCGCGGTCACGCCGAGCCCTCGCAAATCCTCGAGCAGCGCCAGCCCGTCCTTGCCCGGCATCACCACGTCCGAAAGGATCAGGTCGAACCGCTGGCGTTCGAGCAGGCCGAGCGCGCGGGCGGCGCGATCGGCGACGGTGGCTTCGTAGCCGGCCAGCCGAAACGCGCGCGCCAGCGAGGCGAGAGTGTTCTGATCGTCGTCGATGATCAACAGGTGCGCCTTCGCGCTCATCGGTGTCGCTCTCCTTCGCCGGCCGCGTGGTTCCCGCCCCCGGCATCGCCCGGAATAACGATCCGGAACGTCGTTCCGCGATCGGGAACGCTTTCGACGGAGATTTTCCCGCCGTGATCGCTGACGACCGATTGAACGATGGCCAGGCCGAGGCCGGTGCCATGCTGCTTGGTGGTGTAGTAGGGAGTGAAAAGGCGGTCGCGTTCCTCGGGCGTTAGTCCCTTGCCGGTGTCGGACACGACGAGCTCGGCGGCGCCGTCGCGGCGGGCGGTAGAGAGGGTGAGCGTGCCGCCCTCGGGCATTGCGTCGAGCGCATTCAGCACCAGATTTTCCACCGCGCGGCGCAACAGCGTCGGATCGGCCTGGATGGGGCCGAGCCCGTCGTCGAGCTTCAACTCGGCGCGGATGGGCGCGCGGCCCGGCGCAGCAAATTGCGCTTCGAAGAGCTTCACCACGCCGCGCACCAGTTCGTTCAGGTCGAGCGTGTGCCGCTCGGGCGCGGGCATTTTGGCGAAATCGCCGAATCGATTCAGAATCGTTTTCAGGTTGTCGAGTTCGGCCAGCAGGGTGCCCGTGCTCTCGCGAAACACTTCGTCGAACTGTTCCGGGCTCGCCTGGCGGGCGCGCTGCATGTTTTCGACCGTGATTTGCAGCGGGAACAATGGATTCTTCAACTCGTGCGCCAGGCGCCGCGCCAGCTCGCGCCAGGCGGCCACGCGCTCGGCCTGCACGAGTCGCTCGCGCTGCTCGACCAGTTGCGCGGTCATCTGATTGAAGCTTCGCGCCAGCTCGCCCACTTCATCCCTCGAGGAAATTTCAACGCGCGCATCCCACCGCCCGGCGGCAACTTCACGCGCGCCCTCGGCCAGCTCGAGCACGGGCTGCGCGACGCGCGAGGCCGCCCACCAGCTCAGCGCGAGCCCGATCAGCAGGCCACCGGCCCCCACGGCCAGCGCCAGGAGCCGGATGCGGCGCACGAGCAGCACCAGATTCCTCTGCGAACTGCCTACGAGCAGAACCGCCAGCAGGTTTCTGTTGGGCCCGGCCAGCGGCAACGTGTAGAAGGTCTCCGTGCTCGCCAGATCATTTGTCCACTGGACCGTTGCTGACACAGCGCGATTCTGCTGACGAACCTGTTCGATGATCGGCGCCAGTGGCTCCGGCTGATCGATGCCGCCGGACGTGCTTACCAGATTCGCGGGCGCGAAAGAGGGCGTGGTGTTCAGGTAGAGCAACGCGCGCATTCCTTCGGGCAGGGCGAGCGAGGCGAGGAATTGCCGGTCGAGCCGCTGGCCGCCGACGAGGTAGAACGTTTTGTCGCGCAGAGTGATGACGGCGACAGCCGTGAGCGCCACCGCGTTGCCGTCGGGCAAATCCCACAGGTGCAGGAACGGCTGGCCGACCGGAGCGCTCAAAACCCAATTTTCCTTGTAGCCGAATCGCGCTGGCCACGATGCGGAGGAGATGATGGTGCCGTCTCCCGAGAGCAGGTCGAGGAAATCGAGCTGCTGGGAAGCGGCCAGCGGCGCGGCTTCGTTCACGTAGAGTGAAGTGTCGCCGCCGGGACGGCTCAGGTCCACGACCATCCGCAGGACCGACTCGGTGCCCTTGATGGCTGCGATTCGCTCGGAGACGCCCTGGCCCCGCCGGTTGTATTCCTGCTCGAACTGGGCGACGAGTGCGTCTGTGTGGGTGCGCTCGGCGCGCTCGTAGGCGCGCCTCGTGGTGGTCGATACGGCCCAGGCGACGGCGACGACCGAGACGGCTACCAGCGTCGCCGAGATCAGAAACAGTTTCAGCCGCAGACGCACCTACTTTGGCTCCTTCCACACGTTTTCGAGTCCCCATCCACCGGCCAGGCCGACCGCGGGAGGCACCCAGTCCTCGACGAGAGAACCGAGTCCGTAAATTTCCGGCAAATCGACCAGTGGAATCACCCAGTGGCTCTCGACAAGCGACTGCTCGGCGGCAAAGAGCTGCTCCGCCTGGGCGTTTGTTGGCAGCGTGACCTGCTTGCTCAGCCCGAGCGCCGTGACCATCTGCCCCAACGCCTCGGCGGGATCGAGCGATGCGATCCGTTCGCGCACCAAGCGCACATCGGCCGGTGAAGCGCCGGCCGCCTGCGGCTCCGGCTTGAGTTGAATACCTACCGTGCGCGCATCGAGTGAAATGCGGCCGGCGAAGCTCGTGAGAATCGGATCGGAGGCGTCGTAAGCAAGTGTGAGCGCTGGGAGCGAGCCCGCGGCAGCCGCCACGCGAGCCGGCGCCGCCGGCGGCGCGAAAAGAAACGCGTAGCCGGTCAGCCATTCCGGCAGGATCGATTGCGCCATATCTCCCTGTTTCTGCAAGAGGACGTCGCGCAGCGCCGCGCGATTCACGCCCTCCGCAAGCGCTTGCCGCACGCCCGCATTTTCCGCCGCGGGCCGTGAGGGATCGAAGACCAGCGCCACGACCTCCGCCGGTTGCGACGACCACAGCGTCACGTGGCTCACGGTGGCGCGATGAACCTGATCGGGTGGAATTTCGACAATGTCGGCGCGGCCCAGCTGGAGATCGATCCACTGCTCGCGCGTCGCGCGGCCCATTTGGATTTCGATACCGTCGAGGAACGGCCGTCCTTGCCAATCTTCCGCGTTCGCGGCGAGCGCGATGTGGTCGGAAGTGAATCCGGTGACGCGGAAGGGGCCGGTACCGATCGCCAGGCCGTTCTGCCCCGTGCGCAGGATGGAATCTTGGGCGAGCGCGAGACCGAGAGGAAGATCGGGCGCTGGCTGCGGAAGATCGATTCTGACCTGCATGCCCTCGGCTCTTAACCGCCAGTCGGGGTGGACCGCGGCGAGCGCGGCGATCACGTCCCGCGCCACGAGCGGCGCGCCGTCCTGGAATTTCACGCCCTCGCGAAGATCGAACGTCCAGGCCCTGCCTCCGCGCCCCGCCTGCCAGCGCGTCGCCAGTGAAGGGCGCACGCGGCCGCGCGGATCGATACTCGTCAGCCGGTCGCCCACCAAGAAATCCAATTTCTCGGCAAGAGCGATTCCGCCCGCATCCGATGGCGGCTGGGCCGGATTGAGCGAGGCGATGCGCGCGCTCGTTTCGATGCGCAGCGTGCCGCCGTAGTGCGGGCGCGTGGCCGCGCCGGCGCTCGCGCATGCGACGAGGCTAATGACCGCAAGAAAGAGAAATGGTGTACGCCTCATAGAGTCCTGTGCCACGGTCGAGCGCCACCGCATCCGCCGTCCGCCCGCCGGACGACGGCGACATCGCGGTCACCGGGCCGGGAAAGTCGATCGGTTCTCCGGTCGCCACCGCTTTCGCGTCGACAATCTCGTACGCCGCCAGGGAATCGACAGCGGTCCAATCGCCCGGCCGCGTCGCCAGCACCTGCCAGCCGCTCCCGCAGCCGGTTTTGATTCCGGCGATATCGCTGCCCCAACCATCGATCGAGCCCTCGGATTTACCGGAATCATCGTACACGTACGTCTTTCCGTCGAGAGCGGCGGCAAGAAAAACAGGCTGGGACTGGTCGTCTTCGACGATCGTTGCGGAATAGAAAGGCTGGAGCTGCAGCGGCGCGTTTCCGCGGTCGATGGCCGGGCCGAAAAAGTTGCGCCCGGCGACCAGTGTGGTTGTTCCGGAAACCGCCCCGGCTTCAAAAACCGGAAAGTCCGAGGAGCCGGCAGTGGCTGGGCTGCAAACGAGCGGGAGCTTGCCCGCAGCCGGCCCGAGGGGCATCGAGCAATCGACGCCCGGCAAAGCAGCTCGAAGCCTGACTGCCGCGGAAGCGGTGGTCGTTGTACCGGCAGGTTTGGAACTGGCTGGCTCGATCCACAGCAGCCCGCGAACATCCCGCGGCAGCGGCCCCGCGTGATCGATGTTCCCGCTTCCTTGAAATTGCCACTGTCCTTGCGCCAAACGGTAGAGGACCAGGCGGTCGGGCTCGAGGATCCACAGGTAGGAGGATTTATCGGGGGGAGTTTGCGTCACCAGAAACGAGATGAATAACGCGCGCTGCCGCCAGACAATCTGGCGCGACAGGCTCACGACAGCGGCGCCACGGCCCGTAGCCTCCTGGCTGGTGCGCGGCAGAGTCACGATCACCACCCGCTTCGTCTGGCCCCGCTGAACCGACGCCACGAGCAAAAAATTTCGCCAGTTCTCCGACAACGTCACCGACACCTGGCTCGCTCCCGCGCCGCCCGTCCCCAATCGCGCCCCGCCCGCGCGCAGCTCCGTTTCGATCGCGCCGCGCAGCGCGGCGGCTTCAGCCACGCCGGCCGAGGATTGATTTTGGAAAGTGAATTGAACGCGCGGCTTGGGGCCGGTGACGGACAAAATTTCGCGCCCCAAATCCCGCGCCGCACCGCGGGGATTCTGCGCCCAGGCCGCGGCGGCGCACAGGACAAGAAGCGCGAGAAGCAATGGCCGAAAAATGCGGCAAGAGAGGCGCATCGAATGGAAATGTTAGACGGCACGGCATCATAGCACACCACTTCCCTTCCTTGATTCGATGCAGCGAGGGGAGGGCCATCCGCGGTCCGGGCGGAAACTCGGACCGCGGATGGTGATGCGCCGGGGAGCAACGGCGCTAGGGTTTGGCAGCGGGCGGCTCCGAGGGAGGGTTGGCGAAACCGCCCGTACCATCTGCGGCGTGGCGGGGGAGGAAGCTTTCGAGTTCCAGAGCCAGGTACATATCGAAACCTTGCAGGACGTCAGTGGTGCCGAAGAGCGCGACGCCGGCCGCGGCAAGGACTGGACGAATCATGCGCATCGCCGGTCACTTCGTTTGGCAAGCACGGAAGGAGTGGCGCCGCGCGGCATGCACAAGAGCACGGCGGCCATCGAGAGCCGGGCGAGCAGCCAGGCCGACGAGAAGGAAATCATCGTTGCCAGCACCGCGCAGATCATCGTCGTCTTCATCGGCGCCTCCTTCACAAAGTCAGTGTGCGCGCGCGGTCACGTAGTTCGCGGCCGTGAGCACCGGCTGTTCCGGCAGCACGCCATGGAACAGCGCCAGGATGACGGCGTCGCGCTGCGCGTGAAATTCGACCACGTCTCCCACCCGCACGCGGTTGAAGAGATCCTCGGCGTCGCGATTGCGCATCCGGATGCAACCGTGAGAAGCCGCGTGGCCGATCGACCGGGGTTCGTCCGTTCCGTGAATTCCGTAGCCTCGCTTGCTCAGACCCATCCACCGCGTTCCCACGGGGTCGTTTTTTCCCGGCGGAATCACAACACCGGGGCGGTAGTAGGTGGGATTCTTCACGCGGTTGGCGATGAACAGCGTTCCCGTCGGGCTCGGCGTCACGCGCCGGCCCACAGCCACCGAGTAGACCTTCACCACGCGTCCGTTCTCGACAAGCGCCAATTTGCGATCGGGAATGCTGATGACGATCTGCCGCGCGGGCACAGCGGAATGCTCGTCAATGCGAGCGTCCGTGGCCGGCCGGGACTGCGCGGCCAATTGCGCGGCTCCCAGCAAAACGAGGCCGGCGAGCCGGATGGCCCGGGCATCGGTTTTGAAATTTCCCTTCAGGATCTGTTTGGCCAATTCAATCTGCGGCATGATCGCCTCCGTCGCTTTCTCGCTTGCGCTTGCGCACTACGAGAAAGCACGGAGGGAGCCAAAGACCATCCGCTTGACGGCCAACGAGATAGCGACACGGCCCACACCGCGGGCCGTGTCGCGGATCACACGACGTGTAAGGATGAAGACAGATGGAATGCTTGGGACTAGAACTCTAGTTCATGGGTACAACGCCCACGTACTTCAGGATGTACAGCCCGCCCGTGAAGCGATCGTTGGCGTAGATCAACCCGTGCTCGTCGACAATCGCGTGATTGATCTGCGGAGCGCCGCCCGGATTGCCGGCGAGTGACGCGGGAATGTAATAGCCGATCTCTTCGAGATGCGCTGGCGCATGCGGGAGCCAGCTCGGCCCATCGACGATATGAAAGATGCGCACGCCGGCGTTGAACCAACTGGCCACGATGGAATTCTGCAGGTTGGCCGAAGTGGAACTGGCCAGGTAGGGAGCGATGTTATGGGCGCCGAAGCGGCCCCCACGCGCGCACAGGTTGCCTTCGTCAGTGGGTATCGGAGCCGTATCAATGACCATCGGATTGGTCTCGGCGCGAATGTCCAGCAGCCATACAAGTTTCGGATCATCCTTGCAACTGTTTTCCGTGGATTCGTCCGAGGCCACCGCCAACCCGCGGCTGAAGATGGGTTGGAAGGTATGTGTCCAGGCCGGGTAGGGGGGATTGAACTGCACGTGGCCGATGACCTTGGGAGTGAAATGCGTGGCCTTCCCGGCTTTCACGTTTGCAAGTCCTGAGATGTCCAGGATGAATCCGCCGCCGTCGATGTAGCCGACATAAGCGCGGTTGGGATGCGAAGGCCACACCTCGATGTTGTGAGGCCGGTAGCCATCGTCGATCTTTTTCCGCGGCGGCAGACAGCCCGGCAGGCAGGCGTCGCCCACGTGCGTTCCCGGGTACCACCACCGGCCGACCTCGCGCGGATGGCGCGGATCGCGAAGATCGACGATCACGTAAAACTGATCGTCCTTCGGGTTCGTGGGAGTGACGTCGGGCATGCCGGTGGTCAGGTGCGCGAACTGCCCGTCGACGAACCACAAGCAATGGACGCCGCGCGAATGGGGCCCCGAAGTATCGAAGAAGGAAAGCGCAAGGTCCTTCATGCGCTTCGCCGCCCGGATCCGCGCCAGGTTGGAGACATCGAGCACCCACATCCCCGCCGGCTTTTCGCCCGGATTGTTGGTCTGGTCGGCCACGGCGAGCACGTTCCCGGAAAGGCCGAGCGAATCGCAACGCGTGGTTCCCGGATTGGGTGACGGCAGCTCGTTGATGAGGACGGGATTTTCCGGATGGGTGACGTCGACGACGCTCACGCAATATTGCGTTCCTTCGTGCGCGAGGTAAAGAATGCGGCGGCCATCCAGGAGTTGGATGGCCATGCCTTCGCCGCCGTCGCCATGCCCGTTGAGGTTATTGCGGCCGACCAGCACCACGTTCTTGGCCTGTGCTGGAACTTGCGCTCCGGCCGGCGCAGTCAACAGAAGCACGCCGGCAAGGATCCATCCGCCGTAGAAGAGAATGCCGCGCTCCACAATTCTTGTCTTTCGGCAACCCCCAACACGTGCAACGCGCAACGTCGAAAATTCTTTTGATCGCATCATCTAAGTTTTGTCTCCGCTGTTGTTTTGCGGTCCGGCCGGCAACATACACCCCTACGTACTCGAAGGCAATCGACAAGAGTGTGCCTGACGTTTAGCGGGAGAAACGCCCGTGAGACGCCGGCGCCACACGGGAACGGGCGTCGCTCTGATCCAGAGGATGACGGACTTCCGAAGGAAAGACTTCTTCCCGCAATTCAGCGAAGTTCCGAAAGGGAGGACCATCCGCGGCCCGGGCGGAAATCTTCGAGCCGCGGATGGTGTGCGCCGGGGAGGGACGGCGCTAGGGATCGGCTGCGGGCGGCTTGCACCATGCGAATGCTGAGCCACCCGAGTCGTTTGCGGCGGAGGGAAACCACATCCTGAAGACCGAGAAAAGGGGCTGCAAACTCGTGAATACTGCCGGCTGAGAGCGAATCAGTTCCATGGCTGTTCGCTCCTTTCCGCCAGATGTGCGTGCGCTGTGCCATTCTGCGGCATGCAAACCAACAAGGCCGCCATCGAGAGGCGCGCGAGCAGCCATCCTGCCGAGAAGGAGATGAGAATTGCCAGCGTCGCGCAGATGAGTGCGATTGTCATCGTGTGTTCTCAGCGCGCCCGAAGATTCCGGGTTTGCGATCTCTCCTCCCATCCACAAAAATGTGCACGCCGCGAGCCATTCTTCATCTCGCTGTTAAATCAAGAGATGAGTCGGCCATCGTCACCGCAAATCGTGTACCTGCTTACACAGTGTGTAAAAATTGACGCGGTCGCCTCTTCCCTCTTTAGTTATTTGCGGCGCGGCGCGTTCAATCTTTCATGATGAAAATCTGCATGCACCACTGAGGTGAAAATCATTGAGACCGCGCGAGTTTCCACTTGATGCTTGACAAAACAGTTTCAAATTCACATCTTTGGGTGGGGGGCCAGGGGTACGTTGGCGTGTATATCCAGCCACGGGTTGACAAAATCGTGATTGGCTGCGTACCATTTTGACCGTGCGGCAGCATGGGGCGTCGCACTCCCTTCCTTGCTCTGATTCCCGGGAGCGGGATTCTCCGAGGCACAACCCTCGGGGACAGGGTAAGTCCCAGGATTGAACAGGTAAGATGTCACTAGACTCCCAAGACCCGATCACGCCGGAAACCTCGGTTGAGGCTACGGCTTCTACGCTAGACTCGTCGGCTGCCGCTGCGCAGCCCGCGCAAGAAGTGGCCGCGCTCGAGCCAGCTTCCGCGCCCGAGCAGAAACCGGAACCGGAGATGAATGCTCAGTCTGCTCCGGAGCCAACCGCCGAGCCCGCTCCGCAGCAGCCGGCCGAAGTCGCCTCCGAGCCCGAGCCAGCCGCGAACGTGGCCGCCACGGAACCTTCGCCCGCACCCCGGGCGCCAGCGCACTCCGCCGAAGCCCAGGCGGAGATGGAAGCTGCCGACTCGCCGGCGGCGCTCGAGGAACTCATCGAGCAATACAGCCAGGCGCATCAAGCCCCCTCCGAAGGCGAAATTTTCGAAGGCCGCGTTGTCGAAGTTACCGATCTCGGCGTCGTCGTCGATATTGGCGGCAAGGCCGAAGGGTTGGTGCCCGCGCAGGAATTCGTCGCGCTGGGCGGCGTGATTCCGTTCGTTCCGGGCCAGACGATCGAGGTGCAGTCGGCCGACCAGGAAAAGGAAGGCTATAAGGTTCTTTCCTACCTGCGCGCGCATCGCCGCCGCGTTTGGGATGAACTCGAGCGCGCGTACCGCTCGCACGAGTCGGTGCATGGACCGGTGGTCGAGCGTATCAAGGGCGGCCTGGTGGTCGACATCGGCGTGCGGGCGTTTCTACCGGCATCGCACGCGGACCTGCGGCAGGTCCAGGAACTGGAATCGTGGATCGGGCAGGATGTCACCTGCCTGATTCTGAAAATGAACCGCAAGCGCGGCAACGTGGTGGTGAGCCGCCGGGCCTTGCTCGAGCAGGAACTGACCACACTGCGGCAGAAGCTGCTCGAAACGCTGCAGGAAGGCTCGGTCGCCGTCGGCAAGGTGAAGAGCATCACCGACTACGGCATTTTCGTCGATCTTGGCGGCCTGGACGGCCTCGTGCACGTCACCGATCTTTCCTGGACGCGAATCAAGAATCCCTCTGAATTCGTTTCGGTCGGCCAGGACCTCGAAGTCAAGGTCCTGAAGTTCGATCGCGAGAAGATGCGTGTCTCGCTCGGGGTCAAGCAGCTTCATCCCGATCCCTGGGAGCACGTTCCCGAGCGCTTCACGGTCAACCAGCGAATGCACGGCACCGTGGTCGGCATCACCGACTACGGCGCATTCGTGGAGCTGGAAGCGGGCGTCGAAGGTTTGGTGCACGTCAGTGAGATGACGTGGTCGCGCCGCACTCGCCATCCCTCGAAGATCGTCTCGATCGGCGATCTGGTCGAGGTGGTCGTCCTCGACGTGAAACCGGAAGCGCGGCGCATCTCGCTTGGATTGAAGCAGACGCTGCCCGATCCCTGGGAGACCGTTCAGCAGAAGTACCCGGTGGGCACGGTGGTCGCCGGCCGTGTGCGCAACCTCACCGATTTCGGCGCGTTCGTCGAACTCGAAGAGGGCGTCGACGGCCTGATCCACGTGAGCGACATCAGCTGGACCGAGCGCGTGCAGAAACCCAGCGAGAAGTTCAAGAAGGGCGATCTGGTGCAGGCGAAGGTTCTGAAGATTGATTCCGATCAGCGCAGAATCTCGCTCGGCATCAAGCAGATGAACGATATCTGGGGCACGTGGTTCTCCTCGCACCGCATGAATGAGATCGTTCGCGGCAAAGTTGCCCGCCTCACCCCGTTCGGCGCGTTCATCGAACTGGCCGAGGGCATCGAGGGACTCTGCCACATCTCCGAGGTCGAAGACCGTCGCGACAAGTCGAAGGACGACAAGGAACGGCAGGCGCGGCTGGCGGCGGCTCTCGAACCGGGGCGCGAGTACGATTTCAAGGTCATCAAGATCGACCCGGAACAGCGCCGCATCGGCCTGAGCCTGCGCGGCGCCCAGAAACACGACGAGCGCAGGACCATCGAGGCCTACCGCTCGTCGGGATCTTCACCCAGGGCCACTATCGCAGACGCCATCCTTGCGAAGCGCGGCTCCCTCTGAACCTGGAGGAGCTCCGCGCTCGGGAACGGAACCGAATATGGCCGAGACAACAGTCACCAAGGCCGACCTGGTGGAGGAAGTCAGCCGGGCGACCCAAATGACCCGCAACGACGCGGAAGAAACCGTCGAGACGATCTTTGAGAGCATCATCGGCGCCCTCCAGAAGGGCGACAAGATCGAGATTCGCGGCTTCGGCAGCTTCCGCACGCGCCAACGCCGCGCGCGCGTCGGCCGCAATCCCAAGACGGGCGCTCGCGTGGAAGTTCCGCCCAAGCGCGTCCCCTTTTTCAAGCCCAGCCGGGAATTGAAGGAATACGTCAATGCCGGTGCCTCGGCCACCGAGACGGCCGACGCAGCGCCGGCGCCTCCGCCGTCGCCCGCAGCCAGCTAAGGGCGAATTCCCCGCGGAAATCGGAGCGCAATGGACTATCTCTGGACGCCATGGCGGTACCAGTTCGTGTCGCAGGCGTCCAAGGAGACCGGCTGCATCTTCTGCCAGGCAGCTCAGCTCGGGGATGATGCGCGCGCGCTGATCGGTCACCGCGGCCAAAAGAATTTCGTCATCCTGAATCTCTTTCCCTACACCACCGGCCATTCGATGATTGTTCCCTATGCACACGTCGCCGATCTGGCGGCGTGCGATTCGGAAACGCTCGCCGAAATGATGACGCTCGCCCGCAGGCTTCAGATGGCCCTCGGATCGCTCTATCATCCGCAAGGGTTCAACGTGGGGATGAATCTGGGCCGGGCGGCCGGGGCCGGCGTCGCCGATCACCTCCATCTGCACGTCTTGCCCAGATGGACCGGCGATACGAATTTCATGACCACGATCGCCGAGACGCGCCTCGAACCGGAAGACGTCAGCGTCACCTACGAAAAGCTTCACCGCGCGCTCGCCGAGACCTCGCCGTAGCGGCGCCGGCCCCGCCCGACGTAAGATTTCCTTTCCGGCGTGCGCCGCGCGCACGCGCTCGACCGCTCACGCCCTGGAGGACACATTGAACCTGGAACTCACCGAAGAACAGAAAATGCTCCAGCAGACCGTCCGCGAATTCGCCGAAGCCGAAGTCAAGCCGCTGGCCCGAGAGATCGACGAATCCGGCCGGTTCCCGCGCGAAACATTCTCCAAGGCGGCTGAACTTGGCTTGACGGGTGTCGCGTTCCCCGAGGAGATGGGCGGCGCGGGCTTCGATCACATCGCCTACACGATCGTCATCGAGGAAATCTCGCGCGCCTGCGCATCGACCGGCGTCATTTTGTCCGTCCAGAACTCGCTCTATTGCAGCCCGGTCTTCCACTTCGGCACCGAGGAGCAGAAAAAGAAATTCCTCGTGCCTTACGCCAGCGGCGAGAAAATCGGCTGCTACGCGCTCACCGAGCCGCAAGCCGGATCGAACGCCGCCGCGCTCACGACGCACGCCGTCCGTCGCGGCGATGCGTACATCGTCAACGGCACCAAGGCCTGGATCACCAATGGCGCCGTCGCCGACGCGGCCGTGGTTTACGTCAACACCGATCCCTCGAAAGCGGAAAAAGGCATCACCGCGCTCGTCGTCGAGAAAGGCACGCCCGGCTTCCAGGTCGGCAAGGAAGAGAAAAAACTCGGCGTGCATGCCTCGGCCTGCTGCGAATTGTCGTTCACCGATTGCGAGGTGCCCGTCGCCAACCGGCTGGGCGCCGAAGGCGACGGCTACAAAGTCGCGCTCTCGACGCTCGACGGCGGCCGCATCGGCATCGCCTCGCAGGCCGTGGGCATCGCGCAGGGAGCGTTCGACGCGGCGCTCGACTATGCGAAAGTGCGCAAGGCTTTCGGCCATCCCATCGGCGATTTCCAGGCCATCCAGTTCATGCTCGCCGACATGGCCACCGAAATCGACGCCGCGCGCCTGCTCGCCCGCCGCGCCGCATGGAAACAGGATTCCGGCGCGCGCTTCACGATGGAAGCGTCCATTGCCAAACTCTTCGCCAGCGAGATGGCCACGCGCGTCACGCACAAGGCCATCCAGGTTCACGGCGGCTACGGCTACAGCAGCGAGTATCCCGTCGAGCGCGCCTACCGCGACGCCCGCATCACGGAAATCTACGAAGGCACCAGCGAAATCCAGCGTCTCGTGATCGCCGCCTGGGTCCTGAAGTCGTATTAGGAGAGAGCCAAGATTCGTCCTCCCGGGCGAAGCTCTCCGCGACGAACGACGTGAGTCCCGACGCAGTGTGTCGGGAAATACCCCATCCCTACATCTGCGATACCCCCTATTCATCCGGGTGTGGTGACAGGAGAGGGTCTGGGCCCCACCGCCCGAAATCCAGCACGTGGTGATCGCCGTAAGAAATCCTGTCATCCTGAGCGAAGCGAAGGACCCCGTCCCTACCTCTCCACTGCTTCTTATTCCCACGAGCATCCCCACAGGAGATAGTCTCAAGATGACAACCTTTCTTGGCGGCGGAGAAATTTCTCTCGCGGTATATTGAGAGAAATGCTGCCACTCGACCACGCCGCGGAATTCCATCCAGCCCGCGACGATGAATTCTTCGCCGCCCTGCCCGCAAGGCCGGCCATTTGCCTCATCGAACCGCGCGCACCCGGCGCCCATCCCTATCTGCGCCGCACCGCCGACCTGCGCCGCCTCTGCCGCCGCCTGCTCGGCCCGCCGGAGGCTTCAGCCGAGCCCGCGGCTGCCGAAGCGCGCCGCCCACGCCTGAACCTGCGCGAAATTGCCGCCCGCGTCCGCTACCGCATCACCGGCTCGACGTTCGAGCAGACCCTGACGCTCTACCAGCAGGCGCGCGACCTGTTTCCGCGCACCTACCGCGAACGCATGCGCCTAGCCCCGCCAGCCCTGCTGAAAATCAATCTCGCAAACGATTACCCACGTTGCTACGTCGCCCGGCGCATAGGTAGCGATGGCGCTTTCTATTTCGGCCCGTTTCCCAGCCGCCGCGCGGCGGAGGAATTTTCCAAGGAATTCCTGGCCCTCTTCAAGATCCGCCGCTGCCACATTCGCATCCGGCGCGATCCCGAATTTCCCGGTTGCATCTATTCGGAAATGAAAATGTGCCTCGCCCCCTGCTTCGCCGGCTGCACCAAGCCCGAATACGACGCGGAGGTCGTGCGCGTGGAAAATTTCCTCGCCTCGCGCGGCACCTCACTCACCGGCGAACTCGAAACCGAGCGCGATTCCGCCGCAGCAGCCGAGGATTTCGAGCGCGCCGCACTGGTTCACAAAAAACACGAGAAGGTTAGTGGCGTACTCCGCCACTTACCCGAGCTTCCCCGCCGTCTCGACCAACTCCATGCCGTCATCCTGCAGCCGTCGGCTGACGAAGGCTCGGTTGCGGCATTTCAGGTGCGCGGCGGCGCGATTGCCGATCCCTTCTTCCTGAATTTTCGCGAGCTGTCGAGCCAGCCCCGCTCGGTCGAAGAGATCTTGCGGGAGCAACTTG
Organism: Acidobacteriota bacterium; assembly: GCA_028877145.1. Taxonomy (GTDB): domain Bacteria; phylum Acidobacteriota; class Terriglobia; order Acidiferrales; family UBA7541; genus JAKASX01. Next base: position 16,273 of record JAGWOX010000055.1, read on the forward strand.
AAGCTGAGGCAGGCCCGGAAGCCACGACTGAGCCGCTCGCCGACCATCTCTCGCTGCTCGCCCGCTGGTTCTATTCGAAGCCGCGCGTTGGAGAGATGTTTTTCCGCGAAACAACCTCAGGCGCGGCCTGGCCCTATCGCCGCATCCTGCGCGCCTGCGCCCGCGTCCTCGGCCCGCAAACCTTTCTCCAGCCCGGTTCCGGCACGGCAAATCCGGCCGGCGGAGCATCCGGACAGCAGAAGAACGGGTGACAAAAAACGTGGTAAGCAGGTATGTTGGCTGGCCGGCCTGAATCCTGGGTTAGGGTTCAAATGCCGGAGAACGTCCCCTTCGAGAAGAAACGATCACAGAAATGCTCTGGCAAGACGTCATCTTCGGACTGCGGGTCCTGCGCAAGAATCCGGGCTTTGCGTTGGTTGCTGTGATTGCACTGGCGCTGGGCATTGGCGCCAATGCGACGATGTTCACTATCGCCAATGGCTTCCTGTTCCGAAATCTCCCGTTTGCCGGCAGCCAACAAATTCTCTACATCGTCAGCGTTAGCCATGCGGACGGCAGGGAACACGGGGAATCATATCCAGATTATCGCGACATCCGCTCGCGGGTGAAATCATTCCAATCGCTAGGCGCTTTTTCACGATTCGATGTTGACGTGAGCGATCGTGTAAGCGTCCCCGCACAATACAAGGGCGCCCGGCTGACGGCCAATGCGTTTTCGGTGATTGGGCAGCGGCCGATCCTGGGGCGCGATTTCCGGCCCGGGGACGCGCTCGTTGGCGCACCACCTGTGACTATTTTGTCCTACGCGCTTTGGCGGAACCGCTACAGCGAGCAGGCCGACATTCTCGGTAGCACGATCCGGATTAACGAAGTTCCGACTACGGTGATTGGTGTCATGCCGCGCAGCTTGCGGTTCCCGGGCGACAGCAGTTTGTGGGTTCCGCTGGTTCCCACTGGCAACTGGAGCAAGCGCGACTATCGGGGAATGGTCCTTTTCGGGCGGCTGGCGCCGCAGGCGACGCAAGCGTCGGCATCAGCGGAACTAGGCACTGTGGCGAGCGGCTTGGCAAGCCGGTATCCAGGGACGGACAAGGGATTCGGCGCGCGAGTCGATAGCTTCAACGACTATTTCATTGGCCGCAACATGCGCTTGGTGTTGCTTGCGCTGCTCGGTGCCGTGGGATTCGTGCTGCTGATCGCCTGTGCGAACGTTGTCAACTTGCTGCTGGCGCGGGCGGTGCTGCGCGGCCGCGAGATATCGATTCGTGTCGCTCTTGGAGCCGGCCGCTGGCGGGTGATTCGGCAGCTGTTGGTGGAAAGCGTCATTCTTTCGATGACGGGGGGAGTGTTAGGCACGGTACTCGGGATCGTGGGCGTCCGCATCTTTCAGCAAACCCTGCTGCCTGACGAACGCGCCGCCTACCTCAGTTTCCCAATGGACTGGCGAGTACTTGTTTACTTGGCGGTGATCACAATCGGCGCCGGCATTTTGGCCGGACTCGCGCCGTCGTTCCGTCTTTCGCATCTCGATATCAACGCTTCGCTCAAGGAAGGGGGTCGAGGTGCCGGTGCCGGCCGGGGTGGCCGGCGACTT
>JAGWOX010000324.1 GCA_028877145.1 Acidobacteriota bacterium
CTCTCCTGCACCTGGTTCTCGAGCCGCGCGGCATCGGCACGCGCCCCTTCGGTTCGCGCGGAGCGCTCCTCGAGCACGCGCAGCATCGGCTTGAAGAACACTACCCGGGCAAACAGGTAGAACAGAAAGACGATGATCGTCGTCGGCAGCGCTACGATAATCAGGTTCAGGATCTGGCGCAGTACTTCCACAGTTCCACCCTTGAATGCCTTCTCTGGGTGATTTCGAAGCCCGGAATAAGAGCAAAATTTATAACATCTGCGCCCGGAACCGTCAACGCGCCCCTCCTCACGAAGTCTTGCGGCCGAGCGTGAAAATGCCATTCAGCCCGGCGGGGACGCCCACTGACGGGAGTGCCTGCTTTGGCGCTTTTTCCCCCGAATACCATCTAATCAGGTGTGAGAAGAGTGGAAACACCCGATGGGCAGGAAAAGGAGGTTGGGCCATGAAATCCCAAACAGGCGGTGACACAGAAATAAGCGGTTTCAAAGCACCAAAATGGATTCTTCCCGTTCTTCTCGTATTCTTACTCGGCACCCTGGCCGGCACGGCATCTTTCGCCAAGGCCCCTCCCATGGTCGTCGATCCCTCCAATGTGTCGCATTCCCAAGCCTGGCTCAATCACCAGGTTTACGACCGCCTCGTCACACTCCCCTGGTTCGGCGTGTTCGACAATCTCGCCTACAAAGTTCAGGGAAACCAACTTACGCTCCTCGGTCAGGTGGTCTTCCCTCTCACCCGATCTTCGGTTGTTGACTCGGTGAAAGGGCTGCCTGGGGTGACGCATATCGTCAATGATGTTCAGCAACTGTCCTTCAGCCCGTTCGACAATCAGATTCGCCGGGCGGAGTACCGCTCCATCTTCGGGTACGAGCCTCTGTTCCGCTACTCGATGGGAGTGAATCCGAGCATTCACATCATCGTGAATCACAGCCGCGTGACGCTGGTCGGTGTCGTTGACAGCAAAGCGGATCGCGAGTTGGCCGGCATGCGGGCGCGGCTGGTGCCCTACGTCTTCTCGGTGAAAAACGATTTGACCGTCGCGTAAATCCCCGCCTTGCGCGCGGCCGGCAGGCGCGAGGTACGGATCACCTCCGCCTCGCGCCTGCTTCCGGCTTCCCTGAACGCCCGAGAACTCCGCCGGATGGTTTCACCGCGCCCGCGAGCCCGTCGGATGTACAATTTCGCCTTTCCGAAGGCTGAGCGCCGGCTGAAAAGGAGCGATTTGCATTCCCCGCGCAGCGGGCCGCTTCCTCTCCGCTGCGCCGGGATTACCCGATAGCGTCCTGATGGCGACCACCACCGCTTTTGACAGTCCGATCGAAAACCCCGCCGTGGGACGCTGGCTGGTGGCCATTGCGGTGATGGCCAGCGCGATGATGGAGCTGGTCGACACCTCCGCCGTCAACGTCAGCCTGCCTTACATCGCCGGCAATCTTTCCGCCACCACCACTGAAGCCACCTGGGTTCTTACTTCCTACCTCATCTCCAACGCGATCGTTCTGCCGCTGGCCGGCTGGCTGGCCAACTACTTCGGCCGCAAGCGCCTGCTGATGATGGCCGTCACCGGATTCACCGCCGCCAGCGTCCTCTGCGGCCTGGCCCCCTCGTTGCCGATTCTGATTCTCTGCCGTGTGCTCCAGGGCGTTTCCGGCGGCTCCCTCCAACCCACCACCCGAGCCATCCTGCTCGAAACCTTCCCGCGCGAGGAACGCGGCCACGCGATGGCCTTCTTCGGGGTCGGTATCGTCGTTGCGCCGATACTGGCCCCGGTGCTGGGAGGCTGGATGACAACGAACTATTCCTGGCGCTGGATCTTCTTCATCAACGTCCCGATCTGCGTCATCGGCCTCATCCTGCTGCAACTGTTCGTTCACGATCCTCCCTACATCCGCCGCGGCTCGCTCCGCATGGACTATTGGGGACTCGGCATGCTGGTCACCGGCATCGCCGCCCTGCAGGTGATGCTGGACAAGGGACAGGAAGACGACTGGTTCGGCTCGCACTTCATTGTGACCCTCGCGATCATCGCCGTCGTCTGCCTCACCACATTCGTCATCTGGGAACTGCGCTCGAAGCATCCCCTCGTGCACTTCCACCTCTTCAAATTCCGCACCTTCGCCGTCGGCAGCAGCATGTCGGCCGTTCTCGGCTTTGTTCTCTACGGCAGTATTGTTCTCATTCCGCTCTTCATGCAGGAGCTTCTCGGCTTCCCGGCGATCACCGCCGGTTTCTGGAGCGCGCCGCGCGGCATCGCCACGCTCATCCTGATGCCGCTCGCCGGCTACCTGATCGGCCGCCGCTGGGACATGCGCGCCATGCTGTTCGGGGGTGCGCTCGTCGCGGCCTTCGGCGTTTTCTCCTTCTCCTACCTCAATACCAGCGCCGGTCCGTGGAATTTCGTCTGGCCGCAGGTGCTGATGGGCGCCGGCTTGTCGTTCACGTTCGTTCCGCTCTCGACGATCACCGTCGATCCGATCCCCAGCGAGGAGATGGGCTACGCGACGAGCATCACTTCCCTGCTGCGCAACGTCGGCGCCAGCATTGGCATCTCGATCGTCGCCACCGTTCTCGCCCGCCGCCGCCAGACCTATCAAACCCGCCTCGCCGCCAACCTCACGCCCATGAACCCCGCCATGCAGCACATGCTCGCCACCACGCGCGCCGATTTCATGCGCCACGGAGCGAATGCCGTCCTCGCCGGCCGCCAGGCCCTGGCGCTTCTCTACCGCATCACCCTCGACCAGGCCGCCGCCCTCAGCTACATGGACGCCTTCCGCCTGCTCGGCGTCATGTTCATCGTCGTCGCCCCATTCGTCTGGCTCATGCACCGCTCGCACCCCGGCTCCGATCCCCGCCGTTAATTCCGATTTCCGGTGTAGCGCCCCCCAAAATTCATCCCAAGAGGCAATAACCTGTCATCCTGAAAGACTGTGACTTTTTTGATTCGGCGACTTTTCCCGTCGGGTGCCCCAGGCGCCGTCGTTGCGCCTGGGGTTGTTGCCTTCCCATCCCACACCCACCTCGGTAAAGAAAGGAGTCCGTGTTTTTGTCCCTGTAAACTCGTGTCATCCTGAGAGGCTGTGACTTTTTCGTGCGTTCGGTTTGGTTTATCGGTATAAGAGGTTCATGAGCCAACCAGAGGAAGTGGCAGTGGGCGAAGCGAGGGGTGCAGTGCGGTTGCGGAAGCCGGAGCGGGGGCAGATGGGCTGGGT
>JAGWOX010000325.1 GCA_028877145.1 Acidobacteriota bacterium
GATGCCTGCGTTGAGCGCCAGAAGGATTTCGAGCGTGTGCGTGGCTTCGGTGGGATACGGAAACAGGTTCCGTCCCCAGGCAAATTCTATCGGCGTCCACAGGACGACCGACACGGCGTAATCCTGCCAGGCCCCCACAACGCGGCCACGCGCCGAAAGGGCCAGGAGCGCGGGCAACTCGATCCAGGCCAGGCCGGCGCCCAGACGCAACCAACTGAATTCGCGAGTGCCAACCAAATAGACGACATACAGAAGGCCGAGAAGGAGTGGGAGGAGTAATAGACGCGAGGGTCCGAGAATTTTCTTCAGTTTATCGGTGAAGTCTCGCGAGGCGTTGAAGATCTGGCCGGCGAGTAACAGGGCGATGACGAGAGCAGCCAGCGCAAAGCGCTCACCGCCGTAGCCCAATCGCACGCCGACAAGCGCGATCGCGAGCGCCAACACCGCCCACAAAGCCATCGCTCCTGATATGGGTATCACCCTGCTCTTGCTCATCCCTTTGCGTCGCCTCCCCCGTTCGAATCGCGTACTCATTGTGTCACGCCTCCGGCAGCACAGACACTCCTGCCCGCGCGCCTGTACCTCGCGACAGCGGAATTGGCCTGCCCGGCTGACGTTCCCGCCTCCTTCGCATAAGATGGAAGGAGCGCAACCGGGAGAGTCCTCAGACAGGTGCCGCCACAGGCTAAACAGCGCTTGGTTCATATCGACTGGATGCGCGGGCTGGCCTGCCTGCTGATGTTCCAGACGCATTGCTACGATTCCTGGCTGAGCCCTTCGGCGCGGAGTGGGAGCTTCTTCCGATGGTCGCAATTGGGCGGAACGCTGCCGGCTCCACTCTTCCTGTTCCTGGCGGGAGTGGCTGTGGCGCTGGTGTTCGACCGCAAGCTGGGGCGCGGGGTGGCGCCGGGGCGGATCGCCAGCGAAACGATTCGCCGTGGAACGGAGATTCTGGGCCTCGGACTGCTGTTCCGCGTACAGGAGTGGGCGCTCGGGCAGCCATCAGCGCCGTGGACGGACCTGTTGCGCGTCGACATTCTGAACCAGATCGGGATCACGATCATGCTTCTCGGCATCGCGTTCTGGGTGGCGAAGACGCGGCGGAATGCCGTCTTCGCCAGTGTGAGCGGTGCCGCAGCAATCAGCATGCTGACGCCGCTTTTATGGACGACGTGGCAGCCGAACTGGCTGCCTTGGTTTCTCGAGTCGTACATCAACGGCGTGCATACCTTCGGCAAACCTCAGCCATGGCTCTTTCCAATCTTCCCCTGGGCGGCATTTGGATTTGCGGGGCTGGCGGTAGGCATGGTGCTGGTGACGATCGGGCGCGAACATCCGGGCTGGACACACCTGGGATTCGGCGCCACTGGCGTGGGACTCTTTGGGCTGGCGCTATGGCTGGGCTCGCTGCCTGTGCGCTTGTATCCGGTGGAGGATTTCTGGCACACAAGCCCGAATTTTTTTCTCGCGCGCGTTGGGGTGCTGATGGCGATCGTCGCGCTGAGTTTCGCCTGGTGCCAGTGGACGCTTGGATTGGGGCGCCGGCTCTTGCTCCGATGGACGCACGATGGATTCAGTCCGCTGGTGCAGATGGGCACGACCTCACTGATCGTCTACTGGGTGCATATCGAATTTGTCTACGGAAGGTTCTCGATTCTGTCGAAGCACGGCTCGAGCATTGCCGCCGCTTCGGCAGGGCTGGCCTTGATTTTCCTGGCGATGGTGATGCTCTCTCTGGTGAGAACGCGACTCAAGGGGCGCGGAGCCGAAGCATGGGCGTGGGTGCGGAGGTTGGGCAGGGTGACGTCCGCAGCAGGTGAATAAAAAGCCAACCGCAGGAACGTTGGGTCGCCCTGCTCCAATCGAGGGCGTGACTAGCGGTTAGGGACTGGCGGTGCCGTGGATTCCGTCGGTGGCGCCGTTGTCGGGGATTTGGGCGGGAGCTTGAAAACCAGTTCGCCGGGCTTGACCAGCCCCATCTGTTCGTGGGCGATGTGCTCGATGGCCGACGGTTGCGTTTTGAGTTTCCGCACTTGGTCGGCGAATACCTTGTTCTCGTCCTGGAGAGTGCGCACCTTCTGCTGCGTTTTTTCCACCTGAAGTTTCAAACGATAGGTGGCAATCATGCCGTGCGGGCCGAATAGGCCGTCGATCGCCAGGCCAACGATGAGAAACACGACCGCGGCGTAAACGTAGCGCTCGAAGCGCCGGCGCCTGGCGGGGGACTTCAGTTGAACGTTTGGAGCATCCACAGCTCGGTCTCCTTCGCCAGCGCGTTGGCTTCCTCGAGCGTGCCGGCTTCGGCGTAAATTCTCAAAAGCGGCTCGCTGCCCGAGGGCCGCACGAGCAGCCACGAGCCGCTTCCGAAGTCCAATTCCAAACCATCGACATGGCCGGTGCGAACTACGCGCCGGCCGAGAAATTCCCCGGGATCGGATTCTAGCCAGGCGACGAGTCGCCGGCGGCGAGCTTCGTCGAGCGGCATATCTCGGCGCACCGGCCAGAACTCCACACCGAGTTGATTGAACAGGCGCGCCAGTTGATTCTCGAGTGGTCCGCGCTCGGCAACCAATTCCGCCGCCAGAAGGCAGGCGAGGATGCCGTCGCGTTGGGGAACGTGACCGCGAATCGTGAGTCCCGCGTTCTCATCTCCGGCGACCGCCACATCGGCGTCGAGGACCAGCCGGGCGAGGTGAGGAAAGCCGACCGGCGCTTCGAGAACGCTGAGGCCATGACGCTTCGCGACGGCATCCACCAGTCGCGAAGTCGCCACTGTACGCGCAACGCCGAGCCGCCAGCCGCGCGTTTCGATCAGATAGTCGTAGAGCAGGCCGAGAAAGTGATTCGGAGAGATGTAACGCCCCTGACCGTCGAGAAGCGCGAAGCGGCCACCGTCGACGTCGGTGGCGACACCGAGCCACGCGCCGCTCTGGCGAACGGAGTGGGCAAGCGGGCCGAGATGGGAAGGCGAAAGATCGGTGCTGCGGCCTTCGAAAAGGACATCACGATCGGCGTGGATCACCTCGACCGAGACCCCGCTTGCGGCAAACAGGCGATCGAGCCAGCCTGCCGCCGCGCCATGGCTGGCATCCCAGCAAACACGCGGGCGGGTGCCTCGCTTCCCGTCGATATCCACCAGTTCGGAGAGTCGGGCAAGATAGACAGGCGAGGGATCGACAGTCT
>JAGWOX010000056.1 GCA_028877145.1 Acidobacteriota bacterium
AGTGGACTGCTGCTACAGACGCCGACATAGTCCACAATCTGACTATTCCCGTTAAGCGACCCGTTGCTCGTAACCCAGCCGGACGGGAGTTGGGGGTTGAAACTTTCCACGACCGCCGTGCCGTCGACACCGATTCCCGCCTGGACCGCCGTCTTATCTGGATGTGTGTATGGTGTGTATACGTACTGATAAAGATAACCGTATCCTAGGAGGCAAGTGTTCCCGGGCGAGTTGTTCGTTGCATAGGCAAACTGCCTTGCCGTGACCTGGAGCGACCGCGAAACCTGGCCCTCGCCGCTCACCGCGTATGTGACCGTGATTGTTCTGTCGCCGGTGCTGGCACTCTGGGTGGTCGTATGCACGACCCAGCCGGGCCCTCCCGAAGCCACGTTGGTGAAGGTGTCACCCGACGCGGACGATGCCTCGGTGAATGTGCCGCCCGTCGGAGATACAGTGGCGAAGATGGAATTGGCCGCCGCGAGATTCGGGTCCGTCCCGACGAAGATGGAAGCGTATGCATTCCCTTGCAAGACGAGTTCGATCACATTGTCACCGCCTTGGGGTCCGACGGGCTGAATCGGGCATTTGTTCCATAGCGTCTGGACCTGCTCATCCGTGGGACCGGTGTAGGTGGTGGTCGAGCCCGGGGAAACGCCCGTGTGCGTGCCCGCGGCATCCACCGTGGCGATTCCGGTATTGCCCGTCGCCCAAGTGCCGAAAAAGTCGAGGGTGATATCTTCCCAGAGATCCGAGCAGGTATCCCACGCCTCGATCCCCTGGCCCGCCTGTTGCCCGTAAGGAATCCCGAGCGGGTTGTAAAGGAGGCGGATCATGGCCGCCTTGTAGGCGCAGCAGGCGGCGCAGCCGTAGGTTACCTCGCCGTAGGTCTTATCGTATACCACCTTGCCTTCGAACAACGAGCCCACGCCGGTGCCCAGTTCGCGAATGCTGTAGGAGCCGCTCGTAACGTCCGCCGGCAAGAAGCTGCCGTTGATGTCGGGCGCGTGCTCGCGGACCAGGTCGCCCACGTCGACCCACATCTGATCGCCGGGCTCGAGCGTGCGCTTCATCTGGTATTTCCCCGCGCCTTGATTGTAGTACAGCGTGAGGAGCGCTTGCGCCGGCTTTGTCCCTCCGTTGCCTACCGTGAGGATGGAATCGTGATGGGCGTCATACTGCCACAGACTGCCGGCCCAGTGGAACGCGAGTTGATCCGAGAACGGCGTTTGCGCGCCGTACCTCAGGTTTGAGTCATAGCTCGATGCCATCGCCATGACGGCGTCCGGCGGGCCATTGGTCGTCATGGTCACCGAGGCCCAGTGCGCGTCCACGGGGATCACGTTCGCGGCTTCAAGCGCGCCCACATCGACCCTTCGCGTTTCGTTTGGCCTCAGGGCGAGTGACGGGCCCGCAGCTTGGCCAGTCGAGCCGCCGCCTTGCCAGTAGTGGAAAGACAGGCTCACCGCGACTGGCTGCGCGGTCGTGTTCCGAATGAGGAGTTGGGGATCGAGCTTCGTGCCCAGCGGGAACCCCAGTGCGGGATCGGGATTCGCGAGCGCGAGCATCGGCGCTCGCAGCGTCCATACGCCTGTCTTGGCATAATCGCGCTCGGCGATTCGCGCGCTGGGATCGTGATCGTACATCTTCAGCAGCGCCGAGAATCCGGTCGAGTCATCAAAGAGAAGCCCTACCGTGCCCACTGAGTCGGCGTGCTGTGCCGCGAAGACGCTGATGCCGCCATAAGGGCCGCTGAGGCCTCCCTCCGTGACAAGTTGCCGGATGGAATACCGATTCGTGGAGGCGGCCGCCAGCGTGACCTTCTGGCGCATCGCCCTTCCGGTCGGGTCGTAGAGCGAGAGGATGGTCTCGACCGGCTTGTCGCTCGCGTTCGTCACGATCAGGTAACCGGTGGTCGTGTTTTTGGGCAGCCACCAGATCCCTTCGCGCGAGCCAGCTTTGTATCCGGAGAATTGGCTGTAGGGATCGATGTGGAATGCGAAGGGATGGCCAACGGCGAGGACCATCGCCATGGCGAAGAGACTGTTGCCATCCGGAGCGCGGTACCGCAACGCGGCGGAGCCGTATCTCCCGAGCATTGGCGCGGCACCCGTTGCTGCCGCGAGATCGATGATCTTCACTTCGTGAGGCTGGACGAGGACGGGCTGGAGTGGAACCTCGGTGCCGTCGGCTGAACGCAGCGCTGGCGTCACCATCAGCGAGCCAGAGGCCTGGTTGTTGCGTAGCTCAATTTCGGTGTCCCAGCCGGCCTCGGTCGTCCAGTAGGGGACAAACTGCTGCTGATCAGCAAGCGGCGGAGGTGGAGTAGCGGGCGGGGAGGGTCTGGCTTTCGAGTTCTGGGACTGCTGAGCCTGGCCGGACGGATTCGCGGCCACGGACGTGCGCAGGGTCGGCGTGCTGACCCCGCATAGGAAAACGAACAGAATCGAGACGAACGAAAGTGAGCCCAGTCGGCCGAGACGCATCCAACACCTCCGGGCACGAAAATTGGCGAGAGCGTATCCCAAGGGGGGGGGGCAATGTCAAGCGAAAAGTTAATCAGCGGAAAAGTTAGTCAGCGGAAAGTTGATCGTGAAGCGCGATTCCACAGCCGAGCACTGCCCCAACATCGTCTCTTTCTCAGATCGCCAGAGAAGGAAGCAGGGAGCGGTAATTGTCCAGCGTTTCTTCGACCATGCGATCGGCCGATCCTTCCTTGCGGACGAAATCCAGCGCGGCCGAGGCGAGCCGGGTGGCCAGAGGGGGATCCTTCAGGAGCCGGATGACAGCTTCCGCCAGGGCGGGAGAATTGCCAGGAGGGAAAAGCAGACCGGTTACGCCATCGCGGACGATTTCCGGAATGCCTCCGGACGACGCGGCAACGACCGGAACGCCGGCGGCCATCGCATCGAGGAGCACGCTGCCCAGACCCTCCTGCCGACTGGGCAGGACAAATACGGCGGCCGCGGCGAGAAGAGCGGCAATCCGCTCGGGGGGCCAGAAACCGGCGAAAAGGATTCTGCCACCGGCGACCTTCGCAGCTTGCCGCTCGAGTTCTCCGCGCAGCTTCCCGCCTCCGACGATGGCTATCCGGGTATTGGGCACGGCGGCGTGAATCTGGGCCGCGGCGGCAATCAGGTCCGACTGGCCTTTTTCAGCGCCGAGATGAGCGACGTTCAGGACCAACCGGTCTGCCGCGGCCAGATGGAGCAGGCGCCGAACGCGATCGCGTTCGGCAGGATTGGGAGCAGCATCGTCGAGCGGAATGCCGTCACGGACCACGGCGATGCGGCGGGAATCAACGCCCGCGGCAACCAGTCCCTGCTTCACCGCTTCGGAAACGGCGATCACGCGGCCGACGCGGGCGAACTTCCGCTCGGTGAGGAACGAACCCGAGGCAAAAATCACGCGGCGCGACACGACGATTTCGGGGCGCCGGGAAACCGGCACAAACCGCTGGGCGAGCAGAGCGATGCCATGCGCGCGGGCGGTATGGCAGTGGAGGATATCGAACCGTTCCCGGCGAAGCAGACGCGCCAGGCGGATGATGGCGAAAGGATCGACGTCGTTCCGCGCCGAAAGGGGCACGACCGCGATACCTGCCCGGCACGCGCGATCGTAGAGCGAAGATTTTGCCGGCGCGGCCAAAGTTACGCCCGCGCCGCGCCTGACCAAACCTTCCACCAGCAGAAAAACCTGCCGCTGGCCGCCCCGCCAGGAATGCTCGGTATCGACGTGAAGGGTGAGCATGGACTTCGGGACGGAAGGCTACCGCGAACGGTGGATTTCGGCAAAGCGGAAGAGGCTGGTGGCGGGACCGGCCGTGGCCGTTCGATCAGTGCGCGGGGACACCCGGGGGCGTCGGCAGGTCGAGGTTGTGGATGCCCGACCACAGGAAGCCCGCCGTTGCGGCAGCCTGCGGCACCCACCAGAGACGGCGCAGCCAATGGTGGCGGCTGGTGGCCAAGCGCGTGGCCAGCCAGTCGAGGCCCATCGGGCCGATCTGCATGGCTGGATAGATCGCCGCGGAATGGGCGAAAGGCCGGAGCAACGGATCCAACTCGCGGTAATGCGCCATGGCGTCGCGTGTGGTGCGCGCATCGAAGAACGCCGCGCCGTGCTGCGTCAGGCCGAGCAGGAACCAGGCCCGGCGTTGGGCGCGCGACATCCGAGGCTGAAGCGGCGGCGGCTCGGGAATCCACGCCGGGCGGGAATCCGGTTTTGGCAAGAGGCGGGCCGGAGACGGTTGCGGGGTGAAGAGCGTGGCGCGCAGGTCCGGGGCAGCGGCCTTTCCGAGCGACTGCGCTTGGGCCCGTGGGACGATGGCGCAAGTGAAGAGAGCAAGGTATGCCAAAGATATGAGCAGGCGGCGGGCCCTCGATGATTTTTGGCGGTAGCGCATCGGGGGCCACCCTAACAGGCCCGCGAGGACCAAACCCATCGCACGTCCGTACCCACCGTCATCACCGTACTGGGACCGTTATGGCGCTGTCGGTATCTGAGGCGTAACTGCGTAGGCGCCCGACGATGATCATGCAAAAAGCGTTCGCGTTTTTCTTGGGCACGGGCCCACGGTCGGCAAGGCGCCGACCGTGGCTACCAAGTGGATGGATCAGGCGGGTCCGTCTCGGGTGCCCAAACTCACCTTTAATTCAGCGCTAGATGCTCCATTGCCGGCACGAGCGGGCGACTCACCGGGTCGCCCCTACGGCCGGCGTCTCTTGCCACGGTTCGGATTGCCGGGAATTGGGCTGAAAGGAGGCCAGCGCATTAATGCGCGGCAGGCACGTAGACTCGCGAGGGTCCAAGCAACTCGATTCCACTCTGCTCGACCGTCAGTTGGAGGCGCGAGAAGTTTGGCTTCGACCCGAGCTTGGCGCGGAAGGTGAGAAGGAACTGCCGGCCAAGAGAACCCAGGATCTTCTGCAGAAACGGGGAGAAATTGACAGGCGTTTGATTGCCCACCTGATAGTCGGTGCCGCCGGTTTCGAGCGCGAGACGAGCCAGACAGGACTGGCCGTTGGCGATCAGGTAGATATTCCGGCTGTAGGCGGAAGCGCCGCTGGCGAAGATCGAGTCGACGACCGCGCCCTTCTTCTGAGCGGCGTCGATGGCGCGCTGAAGGTTGATGTTCAGGCCGGGGTTGGACTCGCGGATGCCATAAAAGATATCGATACCGTCGGATATCAGAAGAACCACGCGGCGGTTGCGGCCGGCCGGCCAGTGGTTCATGAGGTCGGCAAGAGCGAGGTAGATGCTCGAGGATCCCTCGATTTTGCCAAGGGGCAATCGCAAGGCTTTGAGAGCCCGTTCGCGATCGGCCGTAAAAGGCTGCGCCATGGTGGCGCTGCCGTGGTCGGAATACGCAATCGCGACCCGCGAATCGGCCGGGAGTTCACGGATGAAACTCGAGAGTTCCTTCCATTGCAGGGCGACCGGCTGATCGAGCGAATCGTCGATCAGGACGGCGAAATCGACCCCGCCGCGCGAACCGGTGGACGGCTCCCAGCCGAGCACCGGACGGACATCACCGTCCTGGCGAACGACGACGTCACCCTTGGAGATGTGAGGCAGGGTACCGGTGCGGTGATTGATGGCGGTGACGGTCACGGTGACGGCGTCAGTCCCGTGCGCTCGCGCGGAGGAGGCCGTCATGGCGACCAGGAAAAAAACCAATAAACCAAGGATTTTTGCCGGTTTCACGTTTGCGCCCTCCTACTTCATAGGATGCGGCGCGGCGCGGCGGAGGATTCAACCGAGCGGATGTTCGACGCCGGGTTCCCACGGCGTGAGCCAGAAATCGACGGATATCCAAAAGCTATAGGCGAAACGCATGAGGCTGAGGCAAACGAGAATTCCAATCGAGACCCAGACGATGATCTGCGTGGTGATCGGCGCCTGCGAAAGCCGGTGAATCGGCAGCGCGGCGGCATATAGCACGGCGCTGACCAGCGCCGACGCGATGAAATTCAGATACATCGCGCCAACGTAGTAGCCGGACTCCGGGTAGTAGGTCAGGCGGCAGACGGGGCAGGCCGGCAGGAGTTTCAGCCAGCCGGCGAAGAGCGGGCCTTGGGCGCAATTCGGACATACACAGGCGCGGGCGGTGCGCAGGGCGCGGGCAAAGGGCGGCTTGGGACGGCGAGGCATAATCACGAAGCCATATTGTAATGCGGGGGTGAACGAGGGGGGTCCGACAATCGATCTCTGTGGTCTACTTTGCCTACAGGCTTTCGGGGTCCTTCGCTGCGCTCAGGATGACAGGGGGTTCAGTGTTCTGTTCGAGTAATCACGATCAGGCGCGCGTGGGGCGCGAGGCCGCGGGAGGTTGACCGCGACCGATCAGGATGGCGTCGAGGGAAAGCGGGCCCGGACCGACGGCGAGCAGGAAGAGCGAGCCGAGCAGCATCGCCACGTCGGTGCGCGATTCGTGAGCGGCGGCCCAGAAACCATGCTCGAGCCAGAGCGGGAATTTTGTTTCGAGCATGGCGACGACCATGTCGATTACGAGAGGCAGAGCCGCGAGGCGAGTGAACAGGCCGAGGATGAGCGTTGCTCCGCAGATCGTCTCTACCGCGCCTACGAACGGCGCCATGAAATGTGGATTCGGGATGCCGATGCGGATGAAGCGTCCGACTCCGAGCGAGGCCGGAAACAAGAATTTCTGGATTCCTTCGGACAGGAAGACGCCGCCGGTGGCCAGACGGATCAGAAGAACAGCCGGCGGGGCTTCGACGGGAAGCAGCCAATCTCGCAATTTCATTGGTGCGCCACCTCGTTTCGTGCGAGCATAGCACTCCCTTTCCCGTCACGATACCCTCAGACGGTAACGCTTAAGGCGCATGCCCGCATCTGAGAAAAGAGGCACGGATACAATTGCACGGGCGCTGCCGGGACAAAAAAAGGGCGGCGCTACCAACAGGATGGACGAGGTCGAACCGCCTCGAACCGAACCCGACTAGGAGGCATCATGAGTTATCTGTTCCTCTTCGCACGAATCCTGTACGGCGGCTTTTTTCTGATGAACGGCTTCAAACACTTCTCGAAACGGACGATGTACGCGCAATACGCGGCGTCGAGGAAGGTGCCAGCGCCCATGGTGGCAGTGCTCGGCGCGGGATTGCTCCTGATCCTCGGTGGGCTGAGCATTCTCCTGGGGCTTTACCCGATGATCGGCTTGTGGCTGATTGTGGCGTTCCTGGTGGGTGTAACGCCGATGATGCACAACTTCTGGTCGGGGAATGACCCGAATCAGAAGGCCCTGGAGATGGTCCAGTTCACGAAGAACGTCGCGCTGCTGGGCTCGGCGCTGATGATGGTGGTCTTCACGACCTATCTCGGCCCCTGGCCCTTCCGCATGGTGCAGTAGGCGCGCCCGGACGCCGGCTCAGCGGCCTGGAGCGGCAGTGGCGCTGGCCGTCGTGGTGGGCGGCGGCACCAGAGCCAGAAAAGCGCGCGAGAATGCGGCGTACGGCGTGCCGGCGAGGATCGTCACGGCCTGGAGCGTGTAGCGGCCGAGCGGCAGCCGCTCGAGCGGCAACTGGATGCGGAAAGACGCGGTGCGCGTGGCCGCGTCGTAGGCTGCGGGAGTTACGAGCGGCGATCGGCTGACCTCGAGGCCGTTGCGGAAGAAGACCAGACCGGAGCGCAACGCTTGCGCATCGACCTTGGACGGCAAGTAGGCCTGGAAAAAAACGTAAAGGGTCTGGTCCCGCGTGAAGACGTTCGTCACGCTCGGCACGATCCGCTCGCCCGAAACCTCAAGCGGTGATTGCGCGAGCCTGCCGCCGATCGCCATGCCTTCCGTTTTCACCTCCGACGTTTTTTGCACCGGAACCAACTGGCTCGACAGCAGCACCGAACTCACGCCCAGCCGGCCCGAGACCGGCGCCGGGATCTCGAGGGGCTGCTGGAAGGTCCCGATGCGCCCGGTGTCGTTTTCCCGTGCGACGAATTTCAAGCGATAGGAACCGGGCGCGAGGATGACGCCTCCCTGATAGAGCAGCGTGCGATGGGAGTACTGCTCGTAATGTTCGGAGCCGAGGCGGACGGTGATCGTGTCCTGAAGCGCGGCAACGGGGCGGCCGGTTTTCGCGTCGCGCACTTCGGCGGCGAAATCGAATTGGTCCTCGTGGCTGCCCCTTTTCTCCGCCCATTGGAGCGTGCTGGCGGGCAATTTGGCGGCGATCGGAACGAACACCTCACGCGGATTCAGGCGGAAGACGGTGGTTTCGAGAGCGATGGGAAGCTCGAGGATCGGATTCTCGGAGCGCAAGGCGTCGAATAGCTGTTGCTCGCGGTCTTCCTGGGTGAAGTGCGCGAAATCCTTGGCACCATAGTAGCCGGTGCGATAGCGGAGGCGAAGGCCGCGGCGATTGAGCTTTACCTTGATCTCGCGCCAGCGCCCGTTCAGGCGCGTATCGGTGGGCGTATAGCCGAGCAAGTAATATCCGTCGGTATCCTGCTGCACCTGGCTGAACGCCTTCGAGAGATTTCCGAGATCGAAGAAGGCGCGTCCGCCGGTATCGGCGGCGAGCGTTTCGAGCGTGTCGCGGGAATTCTCGCGCATCTGTTCCTGACTGACGACCGAAGCTCCGGAGAACATCGACGTGCCGCCCGAGGCGGCGTGGCTGGCATCGCCGCCGGGAATTTCGGCGAAGAGGCCGCGCGCATCGACGGAATAGAACGAAACATCGGCGCGATTGGCGGCGTCGGTCGCCGCTTCGACCGTGGTGCGGTTTTCCTCGCCGGTCTGCGTGATGCCGCCGGTGAACTGCATGACGATTTTCTTGCCGGGGATGGCGGCGAGGAGCTGGGCGAGGTCCTGCATCGCTTCGAGTTTGCGGTCGGTATTGAAGACGTTGAATTCGGTGTCGTCGGGCGTCCAGGCGGCCCCGGTATCCTCGGTGACGCTGGTTCCACCCTCCGGCGCGGCGGCCGAGGCGAGGTCGGCGAGATTCGAGTCGATGCCGGGCTCGAGCCGGGCGAGCGCGGAGAGAAGCGCCTCTTTGTCGTTCGTGAAATTGGAAAGCAATCCCAGGCGATTGCCTAGCGCCACCACGCCCACCAGATCCGCGGGGCTCATCTGGTCCTTGACGAAATGGATGGCCGCTTCGCGCGCACGCAACAGATCAGCGGTGTGAAGCGACGTCAGATCGAAAAAAAGCAGGATCAGGCGGCGGTCGCGCACGACGGGGCCGAGATCACTTTTCGAAGGCGAGCCGGCAACGGGAACGACAACCGGTTTCGCCGCTTCCGCTCCGCCGTTGGCGTTGGCAAAGCCCTCGACGTCGGCGTAGACGAACGACGTGATCTTCTGCGATTTCCCGTTCTCCAGTACGGTGAAGTCGCTCGGTTCGAGGCCTTTCACCGGCCGGCCAGAGGCGTCGGTGACCTCGACATCGACGACAACCAGATTGACGGTGGTGTGCAAGACGCTCGGCTGGCGCGGCCTCTGCTGCGAAGCGGGGCGCTGGGGCCCGGGCGCCTGGGCGCCCAGAGCGAGTGGAACGGCCAGCAGAATGGCAATCGCGGTCTTCATCAGAAAGACATCCGTACAGTGATATTCATCGTGCGCATGTTGCCGACCGAAGTCACGCGGCCGTAGCTCGTGGAATTGACGACGGTATCGAGGCCGGTGAAATTCGGGGTGTTGGTCAGGTTTTGCACTTCCCAGCGCACATCGAGACGGCGCAGGCGATCCTGGCCGAAAACGAAGCTGCGATCGAGCCCCATGTTCAGGCTGAACTGGCTGGGGCCGCAGATCGTGTTGCGCGCGGCGTCGCCGTATTGCCCGGCGGGGGGAAGGACGAAAGCGGCGGTATCGAAAAATTCGCCCGTATTGCCCGGGCCGGCGCAGCCGCCTGCAATCTG
The DNA here is from genome assembly GCA_028877145.1 of Acidobacteriota bacterium. Lineage (GTDB taxonomy): Bacteria > Acidobacteriota > Terriglobia > Acidiferrales > UBA7541 > JAKASX01. The sequence goes on from JAGWOX010000056.1 coordinate 9,871, forward strand.
GTCGGCGCGGAGGGAGAAACTGGCGCCGGTGGCGGCGTTGTTGGTGGAGGCGCCGAGGACGCGCGCGGTATAGGGCGTGCCGCTGTTTGCCGTGATGATCGCGTTCACGCGGTAGTTGCCGAACAGGCGTTCGGTCCAGCCGCCGCGGGCCCAGTGCTGGCGCGTGCCGAAGGGGAGCTGGTAGAAGGTGAATCCGCGGAACTGCTGGCGGATGTCGAAGGAGGAAAGGCCGCGCTCGGCGCGGAAATCGTTGTCATTTTGAACGACGGCGGCCGTGCCGCCACCGAACGTGCTGGCGTCGTCGATCGATTTCCCGAAGCCGTAATCGCCGACGAACATCAGGCCGTGGGTCGGGCGCTTGCGCACCACCAGATGCCCCGCGTGGTAGATCGACGAGGCGCCGAACGTATCGTAGATGAAGCCGCTGGCTACCTGGCTCTCGCCGCCGCTGAGCGAGCTGCCTGGCGGCGCGTTGTGGGGCGCGAGCTGGAAATCGAGATGAGTGCCCTTGGTGCCCGTGTAGTAGGCGTCGAGCATCCAGCCGTCGCGGAATCGGCGCTCGATAGAGAGGTCCCAGATTTGCGCGTAGCCGATGCGATAGTTGGGATCGATGGCGTACGTGTTCTGGGCGGTGGTGGGCGGCGCGGGCGGGAAGCCGTCTTCGAGCGTGAGGACGCTGGTGGGCGATGTGAGGCGCGTCTGCGCCTGGGCGAAGGGCGGCTGATTCGCCATGTCGAAGGCGAGTTGCTGATAGATCGACTCGTTGTAGAAGATCGAATAGCCGCCGCGGACGATCGTCGAATCGTTGCGGAACGGCTGCCACGCGAAGCCGACACGCGGCGCGAAGTTGTTCGGGTCGCCGCGAACGAGCGACCGCGGCAACGACCCGGAAAACGGGGCCACCTCGCCCGGAATGACAACGGCGACCTGGCCCGTGGAAGCATTCACGTCGAGATTGGCGATGGCGTTATAGAGTTCGATGGGCGGCGTGACGTAGTCGTAGCGGAAGCCGTAGCTGACGCTGAAGCGCGGGCGGATGCGCCAATCGTCCTGCACGTAGGCGGCATAGCCCCAACCGCGGAAATAGCTGGCGGAGCTGCCGTAGCGCGTGTTCGTGGATTGCGCCAGGCCAATCAGGAAATCGGCGAAATCGAGGCCGGTGCCGGGAACGGCCTGCCCCTGCGAATTGAGCTGGCTCGTCATCAGCCCGGTGAAGGTGAATGAGCCGCGAGGAATCGGATCGCCGAACTTGTTCCAATCGATGCGGCGGAGTTCGAAGCCGGAAGTGTACGTGTGCTTGCCGCGCGTGTAGGTGACGGCGTCGTCGAGGCGCCAGGTCTGGTCGCGATTAAGATTTGGCACCGGATCGCTCAGGCCGCTGAAATTGGTGTAGCCGATTTGCGAAATGCCGTAATTCATCGGGGCGGTGGAGACGCCGGTGATGCCGAGGTCGCCGGCGACGTTATTCACGAAGGAATTGTTGCTGAGCACTTCGATGCGGCTGCGATTGAAATTCAGGCTGGTCACGTTGATGAGGCGCGTTGACCAGTTCTGGACGAGCGAGAGATCGACGTTCTGATTCCGGGTGAGCGTGCTGCCGCCGATGGCCGGGAAATTGGTGAGCGTATCGGCGTGCGACGACTCGAAGTTGTAGCCGCCGTTCACGCTGTAACGGGAAGAGATCGTGTGCAGCACGTGGACGTTGACGAAATTGCTCGACGTCGGAACAGTGCCCTGCAAATGAAAGTTCTGGACGAAGCCGGGCAGGTTCGGCTCGGGAATGTATTTCAGCAGGCCTGCCGCCGCCGAATTGAGCATGCTCGACGGGATCTGGCAGCCGAGTGAGGCGCGCGGCCCGCTGAGGTTGGAGGTGGGATCGTAGAGCTGGGCGTTGCGGTCGCAGAAATTGCCGGTGCGCTCGGTGACCGTGGGAACGGAGGAGAAACTGTCGATCGGGCTCTGCTGGCGATCCAGGTTGTAGTTGACGAAAAAGAAGGTGCGATCGCGGCCGTCGTAGATGTGCGGAAGGTAGAGCGGACCGCCGACGCTGCCGCCGAAATGCTCGTTGTAGTGGCTGATTTTCGCCGGCGTCACCCCGTTCAAAGCATAGGGACGCGCGTCCCAAATGGAATTCTCGTAGCGATTGAAAAAGTTGAAGCGAACCCGGTTCACTGATTGTTGCAGGAATCGCCGCCGCGCATACAGGCCGGCAACACTGCCCGCGGCTGCTCCCGGGCCGCCGAACCGTCGCTGACCGCGACCGCGGAAACGCCCGGGACCGCCACCCATCATGGGACCACCGCCGGCCATGCCACCGCGGCCGCCCATGGGACCGCCCATCGGACCACCGGGACCGCCCATGCCGCCGGGCCCGAAACCGCCCACATTCAAGTTGGCTCCGGGGAGTGTGTCGACGCCGCGGCCTACCGAACCGCTCATCAGAAAGGAATCGGAAGAGGCCGCCGCGCCGAGCGCGTCTGCGGAAAGTGGCGCGGTGGTTTGCACGGTGGATGGGCCGGACACCTGCTCGGTGGGCTGCTGGCCCTCTTCCGCGCCCGTTGCTTCGCCAGTTCCGAGGTCAACCTGCTGAAAACCTCCCATGCCTGAGCGCATGGCATTCATCACACCAGCGGGGATGGCGCCACCGCGTGCGCCGGGGCGGCCGGGACGATCATTCACCTCGGCGGGGCGAGGGCCGGCCGGGCGCGTGGTTCCTGGTTTTGTCTCAGCGCTGGCGTTACGAGCGGCCGCTTCGGGCGCGCGGGCAGGGCCGGCGAGTTCGGCGAGCGTGGCCACTTGCAGCGTGAGGTCGAGGTTTGCGACAGTGGCGGGGAGATTGACGTCTCCCGATGCCGGAGAGAAGCCGAGCATCGTGGCTTCGACCTGATACCGGCCGGGAGGAAGCGCTGGAAATTCGAATTTACCCGAGGCATCGGTCCAGCTCATCCAGGCGCGATGAGAAGCAAGATTTTCGGCGCGCACCGTGGCTGACGGGACCGGGATTCCCTGACTGGTTTTGACCACGCCGGTTAGCCCCGCCGTCGCCTGCACCTGTGCATAGGCCCGAGGACTGCTCCAACCCAGGAATAGAAGAAAGGCCGCGAATGCGATCGCGGCTTTGCTGCCTCGCGCCACCAGGAAACACCTCGAACGATCCCCGCAGTCGATTGGACGGCGGGGAGGAGGAAACGGTTACGAGAGATAGAGTCGTAGAGCTGGACCGAAGCCGCACAGGCAGGAATCCCTATGCTACCTATCCTACGGCGCCGAAGGCCAGGCCGAGGCCATAGGTCACCACCGCTTCGAGGATGCCGACGAGGGTCATCTCCAGGCCGGAGGCCCACCATTTGCGCGTGGTCAGGATCGTCTTCGCCGCGCCTACGGCGAAATGAGCGAGGATGCTGATGCCGAAAGCGATTGCCACAGCCTCGAAACCGCCGATGAAAAAGAACGGGATGATGGGAATGAAAGCGCCGACCGCGGTGGAGACTCCGGCGGAGAGCGAAGAGATCCAGGGATTGGGAAAATGGCGCTCGGAAAGCCCGAGTTCGGCCTGGGCCATGGTGCGCAGCATTTGCTCGGGGGCCTGGGCCACGGTTTCGGCCATGCGGCGCGATTCCTCGGTTCCGAAACCCTGCAGTTCGTAGAAGAGGGCCAGCTCTTCCTTTTCTTCCTCGGGGTTCTCTTCGATTTCCTGGCGCTCGCGCGAGATTTCGGCTTCGTAGACTTCGCGTTCGCTCTTGACGGCGAGATAGGCGCCGGCGCCCATCGAAAGCGCCGAGGCCAGCATCCCGGCGAGGCCGGCGACGAGTACATAGTGCTGCTGATTGCCCGTGGCCCCGGCAACGCCGCTTACGATGCCGAATACCGCTCCAAGCCCGTCGTTCACTCCGTAGATGGCGTCGGCGACCCAGGAGCCGCCGCGGCCGTGCCAGCGCTCGCGTTTCAGGATGACGTCGAGGATGGTCTGCGGGCCGAGTTGCGGCGCGAGGCTCTGGAGCACGCGCGCGTGCGCTTTCTCCTCGACCGCGATTTCCTTCAGCGCGCTTTGCGCTTCCTCGTCGCGCTCGAGAATTTTCTGCTGCGCTTCGTACTTGGCGGTGTCGCGATCCTCAGCCGCCTCGAGCCGCCGCACGGCGGCATCGAGGCCGGCGCGGCGATTGAGCCAGCGATTCCAGCGGCGCGCGAGAGTATCGGTGAGGTCCGGCGGGCCCGAGCCCAGATCGCGGAGTTTCTGCTCCCAGCGCGCGGCGTGGCGCTCCTCGGCCTCGGCCATGCGGAAAAGGATGCCGCGGCGGCGTTCGTCCTTGGCGTCCTGGGACAGCTCGCGATAGACGCGCGCGCTTTCCTTTTCCTCGCGCCAATTCTGCTGGAGCAGGCGGATCGCTTCCTGAACTTCGGCATCTTCCCTGGCAGGCATCGCGAATCTCCTCCGGCGTGGGCGCGCCACGCATCGGCAGGTGCCCGCTATCTTAGCAGGGAGTCAAGCGGGCGTGGGACGTTCGTCATTGACGAGCGAGCTTTTCATACGCTCATGCCTTCAAGGCTTCACGGCCAATTCCGGTTCGGGAGAAACGTACGGCACACGCAGGGCGGCGAGCCGCTCGTTGAGTTGGGCCAGTTTCCCCGAGATGACAGCGTTAAGACGCCGCTCCACCTGCGCGAACTGCCCGGCGAAGACGCCGATATATTTTTGCTGCGCCGCGGTCGGCCGGCCGGTGTAGTCCTCGACCTGACCGGTGAGCTGGCCGAGACGCGCGCGCAGATCGAGGTGCTCGGGAGAGAGGGCGGGAGGCTGGAGATCCTCTCGAATGGGAAGAAATTCATCGCGAGCCTCGCGGGCGAGCTTCAGGGCTTCGGGATCGGAGACGCCGGTTTGCAGTTCCGCCAAGTGGGTGTCGATTCGCCTGATCCGTTCGAGCGACTCGGCGATCGAGTAGTCCATCCGGACGAGGCGAAGCACGGCTTCGTGATAGGCGGCCAGATCCGCCGGGCTGATCTGGATTCGCGGATTCATGACAACCTGCAATTTTTGGCGGACGGTTTCGCCGGACGCCTCCAGGCGGACCGTGTATTCGCCCGGCATCGCGAGCATTCCCGGGAGTCCGGGTGCGGGCCACGCCTTTTGCGGGTTCGGCACGATGCCCACGAGCGGATTCTCGCGCAGGTTCCAGACGACGCGATTGATGCCGCGCGCGCCCGGTCCTTCGAGTTCGCGCAGTACATGACCGTCGGAATCGAGAATTGTAAGCTTCACCTTCTCGCTGTTCGGCATTGCCTCTTTGAGGTAATACGAAATGATCGAGCCGTACAGCCTGTTCTTTGCCAGCCAGACTTGTCCGCCAACGGTGCTCGTATCGCTCCAAGGGATGTAACGGATGGCGGGCATGGGTTTGAAGAGGGAAACTTTTTCAGCCGTCGCGGCGGCGAGCTGCTGGAGCGGTGTGGCATCGTCGAGAATGTAAAAGCCGCGGGCGTGCGTGGCGATGATCAGGTCGTTGTCACGGGGATGAACTTTCAAATCGGTCACCGGCAGCGGAGGCAAACCCAGGCGAAGATCGGCCCAGTTCCGGCCGCCATCGAATGAAGCGAAGATGCCGAGTTCGGTGCCCGCGTAGAGCAGATTCGGCTGCCGCGGATCCTGCGAGACGATGTTGACGTAGCCGCGCAGGCCGCTCGAAATCGCCGTCCACGTCTTGCCGTAGTCGCGCGTGACGTAGGCGTACGGCGCGAAATCGTTCATCTGATGACGGTCGAAAGAGACGAAGGCCGTGCCGGAGGCGAAGTGCGAAGCCTTGATCGAGGAAACCCAGCTTTCGGGCGGCAGCCCCTGGATGTTTCCCACCACGTTGGTCCACGTCTTGCCGCCGTCGCGCGTGATCTGCACGTTGCCGTCGTCGGTTCCTACCCAGACGACATTCGCATCGAGCGGGCTCTGCGAGATCGTCGTGATCGTGCAGTGAAATTCCGCCGTCGTGTTGTCGTAGGTGACAGGTCCGCCGCTCAGGCCCTCCTCCTTCGGATTGTTGGTGGTGAGGTCGAGGCTGATGATCTGCCACGTGGTCCCGCCGTCGGTGGTCTTGAACAGCACGTTGCCGCCGTAATAGAGCACATTCGGATTCGTCGGCGAAATGAGCAGCGGAGCGGTCCAATTGAAGCGGTATTTCATGGCGCCGGCGCTGGCCCCGGCCGTTGCGACCGGATAAGGCTCGATGCGGCGCTCCTCGTGATTGCGCATGTCCACGCGAGTGATCGTGTCTTGCGTGTCGTAGTAGATGATGTCGGGATCGCGGGGATCGACGGCGACGAAACTGCCGTCGCCGAACGGGCAGATGCGCTTCCAGTCGCCGCCCTTCGCTCCCACGTCATTCCACCGCGTGCTGGGGCCGCGCCAGACTTCATGGTCCTGGAAACCGCCGAGGACGTGGTAGGGCACGGCATTGTCGACGGCCATGTGGTAGACCTGCGCCATCGGGATGTTGTTCATGAAATCCCAGTCGCGGCCGCGGTTGTTCGAAACGAACAGGCCGCCGTCGCTGCCGCTGACGAGCCTCCGCGGGTTCGCCGGGTCGATCCAGAGCGCGTGGCAATCGCCGAACAGCTTCCCATAGGGAATCGGATGGAACGTGCGGCCGCCGTCGCTCGAAACCATCAGCGCGCGGGAGAGCGCATAGACGCGATTTTCGTCGGTGGGATCGATGCGGATATTCGAAAAATAAAAGGGGCGCCAATCGATGTTGCGGTCGTCATTCACCATCCGCCAGCGGGCGCCGGCATCATCGGAGCGCCACAGCAGGCCCTGGCGCGACTGAATGATGGCGTAGACGACGGCCGGATTGCTGCGGCTCACGCGGACGCCGATGCGGCCCAGCGTATCGGTTGGCAAACCGTTGTGGAGCGCCGGATCGGTGAGCTTGACCCAGGTTTCGCCGCCGTCGGAAGAGCGGTAAAGGCCGCTGCCCGGTCCGCCGCTGCGCAGGTGCCAGGGCCGGCGGAGATAATCGTACATGCCGGCGTAAACAATGTTGGGATTCTGCGGATCGAATGCGAGGTCGCTGGCTCCGGTGGTCTGATTGACGTAAAGAACGCGCTTCCACGTTCGGCCCGCGTCGGCCGAGCGGAAGATCCCGCGCTCGGGATTCGGCCCCCACTCGTGCCCCATCGCCGCGGCATAGACGATATTGGGATCGAGCGGGTTGACGATGATGCGGGAGAAACGCTCGCTGCCCTCGAGGCCGAGATGCTTCCACGTTTTGCCGCCGTCCAGCGACTTATAGATGCCGTCGCCGAAGGAGGCGCTGTTGCGCGGATTCCCTTCCCCCGTTCCGACGTAAATCACGTTCGGATTGGCGGGTGAGATCGCGATTGCGCCCACCGAGAGAGTGTTCCCCCGGTTGAAAATGGAATGGAAAGTGACGCCGCCATCGGTGGATTTGAAAACTCCGCCGGTAGAATGCCCGGCGTAGAGGATGTACGGATTGCCGGGCACACCAGCCACCGCCGTTACGCGCCCGCCGAAGACCGCCGGGCCGATCGAACGCCAATGCAGCCCCTGAAGCTCCCCGGCAGACACATTCACGCGGCCGGCCGTCTGCCCCGCGCAAACCACGGCAAAGCAGGCCACCGAAAGCAGAACGCCGGCAAGCCGGGGCGCCGCTGAAAAACGGCTTTGTGCGCAGGCTCTCGCCTTACTCGCCAGGCAGAAACCAGCCGGGAAACGCTTCATGGAAGCACCTCCTGCGAATGATCGGCCGTGGGCCAAGGCTCAGAGCCCCGGCGATCCGCCGGCGAACGAACCGAGGAATG
>JAGWOX010000326.1 GCA_028877145.1 Acidobacteriota bacterium
GCCGCTGTCGCGCGCTCTGGCGTCCACAGCGTCGAGCTTTTCTCCGCCAGCGGCCATTTCAACTTCCGCTCGCCGGAGCATGTTCGCGAATTTGCGAATTGGCTTGAATCCACCGGCGTCCAGCTCCATTCCGTCCACGCTCCCACCGATCGCAGCAACGGCCGGGGACGCGAGGGCGGCGCACCGATTTCGATTGCCGAGCCGGACAAGCTCCGCCGCATCGAAGCGGTCGACGAAATGAAATGGGCGATGGAACTGGCCGAGGAAATTCCCTTCCGCTATTTCGTCGTGCACATGGGCACCGGGCGCGAGCCACTCGACCAGCGCCATCAGGATGCCGCGTTCAATTCGCTGGAATATCTGGTTGTTTTCGCCAAGGCGCGCGGGCTGACCATCGCCATCGAAAACACGCCGGGCGAACTGGCCACGCCGGAAGCGCTGGCCGATTTCCTGCGCCAGACACGGTTGAACGAGCTGAAGCTGTGCTTCGACGTGGGGCACGCCCGGCTCGGCGAAGGCATCGAGGCGAGTCTCGACTTCATGCGCGAGCGCGTGGTCACCACGCACATCCACGACAATCGCGGCGAATTCGACGATCATCTGCTTCCATTCGAAGGCACGATCGACTGGCCGGCGGCCATGCGCGTTTTGCGCTCGGCCCCGGCCGATCTGCCGCTGGTGTTCGAGTTGAAGGAGCCGGCGAACGGCGGCTGGCAATCGGTGCTCGAACGCGCCGGCGCCGCCTTCGAGCGGCTGGAAAAACTGGCCGCGGAGCAAGGCTCCGCCGCAGACTAAGGACTGAGGAGACCCATGCCCGTCGTCAGCATCGATCAAGTGGCAAGCCACGTAGGCAAGGAAATCACCCTGCGCGGCTGGCTCTACAATCTTCGCGAGTCGGGCAAGCTGATCTTCCCGCAGTTCCGCGACGGCACGGGCGTGATTCAGGGCGTGGTTTCGCGCACGGAAAACCCTGACGCTTTCCAGGCGCTCTCCGGTCTCCCTCAGGAATCGAGCCTCGAAGTGACCGGGCTTGTGCGCGCCGATGCACGCGCGCCGGGCGGATACGAAATGCAGGTGACGGCCGTCACCATCATCCAGAAAATCACCGAACCCTATCCAATCCAGCTCAAGGAACACGGCGTCGATTTCCTGCTCGAGAACCGACACCTGTGGATTCGCACGCCGCGGCAGGCGGCTATCCTGCGCATCCGCGACGAGGCGATTTTCGCTGCCCGCGAGTACATGCACAAGCAAGGCTACGTGCTCACCGATTCGCCGATCTTCACGCCGTCTTCGTGCGAGGGCACCACGAACCTCTTCGAAGTCGACTACATGGACGACCGCAAGGCGTACCTCACGCAATCCGGCCAGCTATACGTCGAGGCCACCGCTGCGGCTCTGGGCAAGGTCTACTGCTTCGGCCCGGCCTTTCGCGCCGAGCGGTCGAAAACGCGCCGCCACCTCACCGAATTCTGGATGCTCGAGCCCGAGGCGGCCTTCGCCCGCATGGACGACATGATGGCGCTGGCCGAGGGCCTGATCACGCACATCATTCAAAGCGCCGTCGAGCACTGCCCGAAGGAACTGGACACGCTGAAGCGCGACGTCAAACTCCTCGAAACGGTTCGCCCGCCCTTCCCGCGCATCAGCTACGACGAAGCCATCGAGATCCTGCACAAACATGGCAATCCGACACCGTGGGGCGAGGATTTCGGCGGCGACGAGGAGACGATTCTCTCGAGCGAGCACGGCCGTCCGGTCATCGTTCACCACTTCCCGTCGGCCATCAAGGCGTTCTACATGCAGCCCGACCCCCAGCGGCCGGAACTGGCGCTGGGCTTCGATATTCTTGCGCCCGAGGGCTACGGCGAAATCGTCGGCGGCGGCGAGCGCATCTCCAGCTACGAACTGCTGATGGAACGGCTGCGGCAGAATGACCTGCCGGAAGAGCCGTTCCGCTGGTATCTGGATCTGCGGCGTTTCGGCAGCGTGCCGCATTCGGGCTTCGGCCTGGGCCTCGAGCGCACGGTCGCCTGGATCACCGGCGCTGAGCACATTCGCGAAGTGATTCCCTTCCCGCGCACCATCTATCGCATATATCCTTAACTGCTGGAAAATGGGGTTTCAGGAACCTCGCAGACACATGGCGTACAAAGTCCGCATCATCGGCGTTCCAATGGATCTCGGTGCCAGCCGCCGCGGAGTCGACATGGGCCCTTCCGCGGTGCGCGTCGCCGGCCTCCAGTCCCGCATCAAGCAACTGGGCCATCAGGTGGAGGACGTGGGCAACGTCGCCGTAAAGCAACCCGAAGAGCAGCATTACGGCGACAAACGCTCCAAATACCTGAAGGAAATCTCGGAAACCTGCAAAGGGCTGGCGGCGATCGTCGGGCAGACCATCGAGGATGGCTGCCTGCCGCTGGTTCTTGGCGGCGACCATTCCCTCGCCGTCGGCTCGGTCGGCGGTGCTGCGGCCAGTTTTCACAAACAGGGCCGCCGCATCGGCCTGCTCTGGCTCGACGCCCACGGCGACATGAATACGCCTGAATCCAGCCCCTCCGGCAACGTGCATGGCATGCCGCTCGCCTCGCTCATCGGTTACGGCCCGCCGGAACTCGTCGATCTGGTCGGCTTCCGGCCGATTCTGGAACCGCGTAACGTCGTCCTGGTCGGTATTCGCGATCTCGACAGCAAGGAACAGCGCCTTGTGAAGCAGTCGGGCGTGCACGTTTTCACCATGCGCGATATCGACGAGCGCGGCATGCGCGACGTGATGAGCGACGCGTTGCGGTTCGCCACCGACGATACGGCCGGCGTCGTCGTCAGCCTGGACATGGATTTCCTCGATCCCGGCGAGGCGCCGGGCGTCGGCACGCCCGTCCGCGGCGGCGTCACCTATCGCGAAGCGCACCTCGCCATGGAGATGATCGCCGATTCGCGCGTGATGGTTGCGCTCGAGGTGGTCGAAATCAATCCGGTGATCGATCTGCACAACAAAACGGGCAATCTGGGCGTCGAACTGGTTCTCTCCGGAATGGGAAAGAAAATTCTCTGATGGCGCGTCTCTCCCGACACCCCGCATTCGCGGCGACACAACCCGCACGTAGTCGTTGCGTCACCGGTTCCGGGTTCTGCGTCACCAAAGGGTGGTTATGAC
>JAGWOX010000057.1 GCA_028877145.1 Acidobacteriota bacterium
ACAATTTCGACGAAGTGATGGCGAAATTGGCGCCGGAGATCCGGCTCCCCATCGGCCGCGACGGCGCGATGGAAAGCCTGCGTTTCTCCGAACTTGACGACTTTTTGCCCGACCGCCTCTTCGAACAGGCGGAAATGTTCGGCCGATTCCGCGATCTCCGGCTGCGCGTGGAGGACCCGGCCACGTTTCCCGCCGTTGCGGCGGAGCTCGGGCTCGGCGGCCGCTCCGGTAAATCGGAGAGCCCCGCCCCTGCGTCGCGGCCGGCCTCCCCTCCCAGCCCCGAGAGCCTGGCGGGCGGCAGCCTGCTCGACCAGATGGTCGAGCAAACCGAAGAGCGCGGCGGCGAGACACGGCCCTCCCGCGCTCCCGACGAGCTTCAGGAATTCGTGCGGCGCGTCACCGAGCCCCACCTGGTAGCCGCAAGCGATCCGCGCCAGGCCGAAGTGCTGGGAATTGTCGACAAGGCCATTGGCGCGCAGATGCGCGCGCTGCTGCACGTTCCGGATTTACAGGCCCTCGAAGCGGCCTGGCGCGCCGTCTTTTTCCTGATTCGGCGCGTGGAGACGGGGTCGCAACTGAAAATCTTCCTCGTCGACGTCTCGAAAGAGGAGTTGGCGGCCGATCTCGGCGCCAGCGGCAGTTTGCGCGAGAGCGGGCTTTACAGGCTGCTGGTGGAGAAGAGCGTTGGCACGCCCGGCGCGGAGCCATGGACCCTGCTTGTGGGGAACTACACGTTCGGCCCTGGGCGCGCCGATGCAGAACTCCTCGGACGACTGGCGAAAATCGCCGCGGCGGCCGGAGCGCCGTTTGTAGCCGCGGCCGATTCTCGGCTCGTTGGCTGCGCATCGTTCGGCGAAAGCCCAAGTCCGCGCGATTGGCGTGTCCAGCAGGCACCGGAAGATGCCGAGGCGTGGGCGGCCCTGCGCGGGCTTCCGCAGGCTTCCTACGTTGGATTATTGCTTCCGCGCTTTCTACTCCGGCTGCCCTATGGCAAGAGTACGCGGTCCGTCGAAACGTTCGCGTTCGAGGAGATGGCGCCTGAGTCGGCGCATGAGGATTACCTGTGGGGCAATCCGGCTTTCGCCGGCTTGCTGCTCCTGGCGCAAGCCTTCAGCGAAGAGGGATGGAACATGCGGCCCGGCGCGGTCTCTGCGATCGATGGTTTGCCGCTCCACGTCTACGAGCGCGACGGCGAGCGGAGACTCAAACCCTGCGCCGAAGCTCTGCTCACCGAGGACGCGGCCGAGCGCATCCTGGAGCGCGGCCTCATGCCGCTCGTCTCGCTCAAGGGTCAGGACGTGGTGCGGTTGGTGCGATTCCAGTCGATCGCGCAGCCGCTGCGCGCGCTGGCAGGACGTTGGAGCGGGTAGAGTCCGCGGCTGCCTCGTCGTGCGCTTCCGGAGTGGGCATCCGGGATTTTCAGGGCCAAAAGGTCGGCCCCGGGGGTCCCAAACGACAGATGCGGTGATCAGGATTCGTTAAGCACCTTCAAGATTAACCACGTGGGATTGTAGCCGCCAACCGCAGAATAGGCTTCGATAGAACCTTTCACGCCATTAAAGTCCCCCAAAACGAGCGTCTTCCATGCTCCGCCGTTGGGATCAAAGAAATAATAGCCGGTCCTTCCTGTCACGGCGGCCATCGCATGATTCCCGGTGCTGATGTAATAGCTACCGTGGATAGTGCTCATGCTGAGTATTGCGCGATCGGCAGCCAGGGACTCGACGGACTCGGTTTCAAGCCCGGCGTTTCCCACAAGCCCCAAATTGAATTGCTCGGCATTCAGTCCCCGCGAGTCCTGCCGGTTCGCCCACTTGGAGTAAAGAATTCCGGCGGCGCTCTTATCTGGAGCGCTGAGGATGTCCCTATTGGTGAACATCTTTTTCAGCCAAATAGCCGACATCGCCGCACACACCCCCCACTCGGCCTTCACCGTGGTCATGTCCACCCTGCCCAGGGCGCCCTTCCGGTATGTGGCCTTTACTCCCACGTCGTTTACTGTGGTGAACAGATGATCCCACATGACGTCCAACCTCCGATCTAGGTCTAGGTGAGGAAAACCGCGCCCGGGAAGAGTCAAATGCTCGACCAGGTAGCCTTCCATCAGTAAATTCCGGCGCCCGCCTTCTTTAATGATTCCGCCTGATGCCTGCGTCAACCAGGAAACTAGTCGGCCAGCAGGCCGTTTTCGCGAAGCAGGCCGTCGTTTCGCTCGATGTTGGGGATCAGGACGACGCCGCCCGAGCGCACTCTTCCTGCCCAGCGCGTGGCGTCGTCCTCACTGATGCGAATCTCGGTGAGAAAAGCGACCAGGTCGTCGTACGTGGGCACGCTGACAGTTTTCGTGTTCAGCCGTCCGGAGTAGGGGACGAAGACGACCTCGAAATGAGCGGGCGCACCCTCGGTTCCCGTAACGCCCGTGATGCGAATATTGCCAATCAGCTTCGCCATAGAACGACAACTCCCCCTTCGGCTCCGTCCCGATTCAATTCGATGTGCTCGGCCCCGAAAAGGCGGATAAGTCCGAGGGGATTATGTAAGCGGGATTATCCGGGAGTCAAGCATTTCGCTTCTCACCAGACCAGGAAACCGAATTCGATCAGCTTGCGCGAGACGTCCAGGCATTCCTTCCTGACGCGCTCCGGCTCGGTGTCCACTTTGGCGGCCAGCGTGCCGATCACTTCACCGAGCGTGCGCGAGCCGTTCAGCGCGCCCAGGAATTGCGCAACGAGCGTCTGAACCCCCACCGAAGAGGGGAACCCGCGAACCAGTTTCAGGTTGAGCGGGGTCGGCTTCCATCCTTCCTCCGATGGCTCGAAAATCTGTTCGAGGCGGGCATGTGGCGAAATTCGCGGCTTGACGGCCAGCAATTGATCCTCTGTCGCATGCGCGGCCAGGAAATCGCGGGCGGCGAAACGGCGTTCGACGGCATCGCCGAAGGGATCCTTGGGTGCGTCGTTGATGTCCTCCATCAGGACCCAGTTTTCGCCCGGGCGCAGGCGGACGGCGATCAGGCCCTTGTGAATCGCCTCCACCTTTCTCTGGCGGTAGTAGGCCATATATTCGTCGTAAAGCCTGGCGTCGTGCTCGGTGGAGTTGCTCACCTCGCGGATGCGTCTCTGGGCGTATTCGGACGGCTCGACGGTGCTGCCCTTCAGCACCCAGCCGTCGCAGCCGGTGCCCAGAAACCATTCCCCCAGCCGTTCGTGCCAGTCCTGGCCGCTGATCTGGACCCATTCGCAGAGCATCTGGAAGTAGCCGCCCGGCTCGAGGTGAGCGTGAGCCTGCCTGACGAAGTGGCGGCACATCTGGTCCAGTTCCATCGGATTGTCGCAAAACAGGAAATTCGCTCCGGGCGTGATGAAAAACGGCGGATTGCTGAAGATCAGGTCGAATTTGCGCCCGGCAACGGGCTCGAAGCCGTCACCCTGAAGACATTCGACGTTCTCCACACCATTGAGCCGCGCGTTGAACCGGGCAAATTCAACCGCCCTGGGATTCAGGTCTGTCGCCACGACCTTCTCGCTGTGAGAGGCGGCCGCGAGCGCAAGCAAGCCGGTCCCGGTGCCGAGGTCGAGCGTTTGGCGCGAGGGGCGGCGGATCGTGAAGCGGAGCAGCAGCTTGGTGGTCGGGTTTGGCCAGAGAACCAGTTCCCGATCGCCCGCATCGATCCGCGAGGTGTGATGCGAAGCCATGAGGAACCCTTCATACGGCGCAACCATGACTTCCGGAACCAACTGGTTGTCGCCCTGCCGGCGCAGCATGCCGCTCTCGACCAGCAAATCGGTGATCGGAGCCGGGACAAAAGGCGCGATGGTCGCGGCCTCCTGTGGAACGCCAATCCAGAACCAGCGCAGGAGGGTGTTCAGGAGCCCGGGTTCCCGGGTGTGGTCGGCAAGGCGAGGAACGTTGCGCTCGCGAACCGAAGGCAGTTCAACAAGGCCAAACAGTTTCTTGAGGTTATCCTCGCTGTAGCCCGCCTCCGTGAAAAGCTGGCGCAGGCGTTCGGCTTGGGCAAGGGAAGCCAGTTCAAGCAAGGGATCCGCCAAAAGCGCAAAATTTCATCTCTATCGGCCTCCAGAAGAACGGCCCGCGGCAGCCGGTGACGTTTGGGACGGAAACGGCTCAGGTTACCTCAGTTCGGCTGAAAGCACCAACGGCCCTCGGCGCGCGGGAAGGACCTACGCCAGAAGCTCCGAGAATGGGGTTCGCGCTTATAGCCCCTGGCGTCTGGAAAAATTGTGTTTATGGGAGAGGATGGTTGGGAGCCAAACGCGGGGGCTGACTGTGAAAATCTCGTTCGAAAAGCGGGGAAATCTTGACACTCTCCCGAACGTTGTGATACTACCGCCTTCGCACAAAGCAAAGCGCGGGGGAGAAGTGTTCAGATTTCGGCGCCTCGGTGCCGAAGCGGATGGTCTGTCCGTCCAGTCATCTCATCTACCCGCTGGCTGCGGGCAGCCTTGAAAACCGGCTGCACGGAAGCCGATGACCTGTTGAGCTACACCTCTGGTTAAGGAAGGAAGGGGGAATTCATGGCGAGACAAAGCGCGCAGCATAAACTCGATCGAGTGCGCCCTCCTCGCGTCCAGATCACCTACGACGTCGAGGTGGGTGGCGCGATCGAAGTGAAGGAGCTTCCATTTGTCGCCGGCGTTCTAGGCGATTTCACCGGGCAGCCGGAGCAGCCGCTGCCGCGGCTCAAGGACCGCAAATTCGTCGAAGTGAATCCCGACAACTTCGACACCGTGCTCGAAGGGATGAAGCCTCATCTTTCCTTCGCCGTCGAAAATAAGCTCAGCGAAGATCCCAACGCGCCCCAGCTGAAGGTGGACCTGAAGTTCCGCAAGATGGAGGACTTCGAGCCGGCCAACGTGGCCAAGCAGGTAAAGCCGCTCAAGGAATTGCTGGATCTGCGCACGCGGCTCTCCGACCTGCGCGGTTCGCTGCAGGGCAACGACAAACTCGAGGAAATGCTGCTCGACGCCGTGAGCAACACCGAGAAGCTCGACAAGCTGAAGGGCGAAATCGGCACCGGCGAGAAGAAGGACGGTGAGGAAGGAGGGTCCAATGGCTGATGCCAAGGCAGCGGCAAATCAAGGCGCGGCTCAGGCCGAAACCAGGGAGATCGGGCTGCTCGACCAGATCGTCGAGCAGGGCCGTCTTGGCAAGGACCAATCGGCGCGCGAGCGCGGCAAGAACCTGGTGAAGGAGTTCGTCGCGCAGGTTCTCGAAGGCTCGATGACGGTGGCGAAGGATGCGGAGATGATGATCAACGCCCGCATCGCGCAGATCGACCACCTGCTTTCGCTCCAGTTGAACGAGATCATGCACCATGCCTCGTTCCAGAAGCTCGAAGGCTCCTGGCGCGGCTTGAAGTACCTGATGGACCACAGCGAGACCGGCGAGGGGCTGAAGATCCGCGTCCTCAACGTCAGCAAGAAGGAATTGCTGCGCGACATCGAAAAGGCGCCGGAATTCGACCAGAGCGCGCTCTTCAAGAAGGTCTACGAAGAGGAGTACGGTGTTTTCGGCGGCGCGCCCTTCAGCACCCTGATCGGGGACTACGAATTCGGCAAAGGTCCGGAAGACATCGCGCTGCTCGAAGGCATTTCCCACGTGGCCGCTCAGGCCCACGCTCCTTTCGTCAGCGCAGCCGATCCGAGCCTGATGAACCTCGAAAGCTTCACTTCGCTCGACGCTCCGCGCGATCTGGCGAAGATTTTCGACAGCACCGAATACGCCAAGTGGAAGGGCTTCCGGCAGAGCGAGGATTCCCGCTACGTGGCGCTGTGCCTGCCGCGCACGCTCGGCCGCGTCCCATACGGCAAGGACAGCAAGCCGATCGACGAGTTCGCCTACGAGGAGCACGTCGACGGCACCGATCACTCGAAGTACTTGTGGATGAACGCGGCGTACTCGCTGGGCTCGAAAATGACCCAGTCCCACGCTCTCTACGGCATGTGCGTGGCGATGCGCGGCGTCGAAGGCGGCGGCCTCGTGGAGGGCCTGCCGGTCCACAACTTCTACACCGATGAAGGCGATATCGCGCTGAAATGCCCCACCGAAGTCCCGATCACCGACCGGCGCGAGAAGGAGCTTGCCGACCTGGGCTTCGTGCCGCTCGTGCATTGCAAGGGCACCGACTACGCGGCGTTTTTCAGCGTGCAGAGCTGCCAGAGACCCAAGGTCTACGACACCGATTCAGCCAATGCGAATGCCCGGCTCTCGGCTCAGTTGCCTTACATCATGGCCGTCAGCCGGTTCGCCCACTACCTCAAGGCGATGATGCGCGACAAGATCGGCAGCTTTATGTCGCGTGACGAAGCCGAACGGTTCCTGAATCGCTGGATCACCAAGTACGTGACGCCGGACGATTCGGCTTCGCCGGCCACCAAGGCGCAGCGGCCGTTGCGCGAGGCGCGAGTCGAGGTTGCCGAAGTCGCCGGGAAGCCGGGCGTTTACCGCGCGGTGGCGTTCCTGCGGCCTCACTACCAACTCGATGAACTGACCGTTTCCTTGCGGCTCGTGGCGGAGCTTCCCGCGCCCGCGAAATAGGACGGGGGAAGTCCGCTCCGGACCAATAGGGCGGATGGCATTTTCGCGAGAGCTTTGGTGCGGTTCAGCAGGCATTTCAGTCGGGAAACGGCAAAAGGAGAAGAGACGAGATGGCTGTAAATGCATATCTGATCATCCAGGGTGTGGAAGGGCCGAGTACCACCAGGAAGAATGCGATCGATATTTATTCCTTCAGCTTCGGAGCCAGCATGCCGGTCAGCATTCAACAGGCAGGAGGAGAAAGTCGAGCGGGTCGTGCCAACTTCCAGGATGTGAGCGTCATGAAGGCTGTTGACAAGACCTCGCCGCAGCTTTTCCAGGACTGCATCAGCGGCGATTTCCTGACGAAGGTGGAAGTCATCTACGACAAGCCGATGGGTGACAAGCAGGAAGATTACTTCAAGATCGAGATGGAGAACGCGATCATCACCAGCATCTCGCTTTCCGGATCGAACGAAAACCCCGTCGAATCGCTCAGTTTCGCCTTCAAGAAAATCAAGGTCAGCTATAACCCCGAGGTGGACAAGTCACTCCAGGGCTTCGTCGACAAGGGCTTCGACCTCGAGAAGCTCGTGGCCTGGTAGGACGGTACAGAAGCGCTCATGGCGGAAGCCAGCAAAGCGAAGCAGCTCTTCGAAGCGGGAAAGGTGCGCGAGGCCGCGCAGGAACTCACGGCCAGCCTGCGCGAACGTCCCACGGACGTCGCGGCCCGCACCTTCCTCTTCGAACTGCTTTGCTTTTCCGGCGAATTCGACCGTGCCGAAAAGCAACTGGCCGTGCTGGCCCGCGGCGGCAAGGACGCCGAAATGGGCGCCATCGTCTATTACGCGGCCCTGCACGCCGAAAAGACGCGGCACGAGCTCTTCGCCAAGGAAAATTTCCCCGCTGGCGAAACGCCCGGGCAGGTTTCCGGCGCGCTCAACGGCAAGCCGTTCACTTCGTTGCGCGATGCCGATCCGGATATCGGCCCACGCCTCGAAGTCTTCGGGGCAGGCGCCTATCTCTGGATCCCGTTCGAACATATCGCTTCGATCGAGATTCCTCCGCCCTCGCGGCTCCGCGATACGCTGTGGACGCCGGCGCTCGTGCGGACCGGACCTTCGTTCAAGGGCACCGAGCTTGGCGAAGTGCTGATTCCCGCAATCTATCCCTTCTCCTGGAAGGACGCCGACGAGACCGTCTGGCTCGGACGCTTGACCACGTGGGTGGCCGACGAGCGAGGGCGGGAATATCCCTCCGGACAGAAAATCCTGATCGCGGATGAGGAAGAAGTGCCCCTGCTGGAAATTCGATCGCTGATCTTCAACAGCCAGCAGGCGGCCAAACCGTCGGCAGCAAGCTGATCGAGGCAGCCACAGATGCCGCTGCGCGAAGACCTCCTGAAACCTATCCCCGGCGAAAATCCGAGTGGCGTCGACCTCCGCTACGACACGAAGCTCCTGATCTACGACAAGATCAAGGAAGCGCGGCGCCAGGAAGACGAATTGGCGCAGGGGGCGTGGTCGCACGAGCGCAAAGTCGCCCAATTTCCGCAGGTGGTCAAGCTGGCGCAGGAAGCGCTGGCCGAGAAATCGAAAGACCTGCAACTGGTGGCATGGCTCACCGAGGGGCTCCTCCACACGGAGGGCTTCGCCGGCCTGCGGCAGGGCCTCGCGCTCTGCCTCGGCCTCTGTCAGAATTTCTGGGACACCCTCTATCCTCCCATCGAGGACGGCGACGCCGAACTGCGCGCCGCGCCGCTCGAGTGGCTGGGATCGGCGCTTCTGATTTCGCTCAAACAAGTGCCGCTGACGAACGCCGGACACGACTGGCTGAAACACAAGGAATCGCGCACCGTCGGCTACGAAAACCAGGTGCAGGGCGACAAGGAAAAAAAGGAGCGGGAGAAAAAGATCGCGGAAGGCAAGCTCGCTCCCGAGGAGTTCGACAAGGCTTTCATCGAAACGCCAAAAGCGTTCTACGCCAAGGCGGAAAAGGACCTGGACGCCAGTCTGGCAACTCTCGTCAGCCTCGACGAATTGACCACCGAAAAATGCGGCGATGTGGCTCCCTCCTTTACCAAGCTCAAGGAAGCCATCGAGGAAGTGCGCCTCACGGTGCACACGCTGCTCGACAAGAAGCGCGAAACCGAACCCGACCCGGTCGAAGAGGTCCCCGTCGAAGCCGCCGAGGGCGATGCCGCCGGAGGCGAAGGAGCACGGCCCGCTTCGGGCGTAGCGAGCATCACGATCTCCGTACTCACCAGTTCCGAGCCGCCCGACCGCCGCGAGGTGATCGCGAGCGTGGCGAAGGCGGCCGCGTTCCTGCGCAAGCGTGAGCCGCAGAGCCCGGCGCCGTATCTGATGATGCGCGGCCTGCGCTGGGGTGAATTGCGCTCCGCCGCCCAACTTTCCGATCCCACGCTGCTCGAAGCGCCGTCCACCGAGCTGCGCCAGCAGTTGAAGCGGCTCGCTCTGGCCAGGAAATGGAACGAGTTGCTCGAAACGGCGGAGAACGCGATGTCGCTGCCGTCGAGCCGCGCCTGGCTCGATTTGCAGCGCCTGGTGGTGGAGGCGTGCGAGGCGCTCGGAAGCGACTACGCTGCGATCGCCGCCGCCATACGCTCCGAACTCGCCGCTCTGCTCCACGACGTGCCCGAACTGCTCCACGCCAATCTGCTCGACGATACGCCCGCCGCCAACGGAGAAACGCGGGCCTGGCTCGAAGGGCTGCTCCAGCCGGTCGCTGTGGCCGTGGCTGCCGCACCGGCATCCGCGCCCACGGCACAGCCCGACGGCGCCGATCCGGCCGCCGATCCCGCCGCCGAGCCGGTCTCCGCTGCGCCCGCTGCCGCGTCCGCCCCCGCCGCTACGAATGCGAAGGCGCCGCGCGGCTGGCCGGCCAAAGCCGTCGACAGTCGTGTGCTGGCCGAAAAAGCCTTGCAGGCCGGCCACCCGGAGCAGGCGATTGAAATCATGAGCCGGGAGATCGCCCGGCAGCGCTCGGGCCGCGGCCGCTTCCAGCGCACCCTGCAATTGGTGGAGATCTGCGTGGCCGCCGGGAAGGACTCGATGGCGCAGCCGCTGCTCGAGGACCTGATCGCGGCGATCGAAGCGCACAAGCTCGACGACTGGGAAGACAAGGAGATGGTGGCCGCGGCGCTGGTCACGGTGATGAATGTGAGCGCGAAGGTGAAGGGCGACGCTGCGGCGCGGCAAAAGCTCTTCGAGAGGATTTGCAGGCTCGACCCGGTCCGAGCGGCGAGCATGGGTTAGGCGAATGGCTCGAACGCAAGGCGACGTCACCGTCACGCTCTCCGTCCTGGACCGCCTGATCGACCGCGAACCCAAGAGCCAGATCGAAGCGCCGCTCAGCGCGGCCCAGTCGGTCCGCTTGAACAAGCGTGGCGTTCATCGCGACCTCGGCTGGCTGCTGAATAGCCGCCGCATTTCCGAAGAGCCGCCCGAATCGCTTCGGGAAGTGAATCGCTCCGTCTACATCTACGGTCTGCAGGATTTCTCCAGCTACTCGATGAACTCGCCCGGCGACCGCGCGAAACTGACTCGCCAGTTGGTGACGTCGATTCGGCTGTTCGAGCCCCGACTCGTCGACGTGCAGATCCACCCGGTCGAATCCGATGAAGTGGGCCTGCAGGAACTGCGATTCCGCATCGAGGCGCTGCTGCTGATGGACCCGAATCCCATACCGATCTCCTTTGACACGGTGATCGAGCTGAAAAGCAGCGCATGCCGCCTGACGGGGACCTCCGATGCGGGATGATCTGCTCCTCTATTACGAGCGCGAGCTGGACTACCTGCGGAAGATGGCGATGCAGTTCGCCGAGAAGCATCCCAAGGTGGCCGCCCGGCTGGCGCTCGAGCCCGCCAAGTGCGAGGACCCCCACGTCGAGCGCCTGCTCGAGGGATTCGCTTTTCTCGCCGCCCGCGTCCACCTGAAGATCGACGACGAATTCCCCGAGATCAGCGAAGCGCTGCTTTCGGTCGTCTATCCGCAGCTCACCCGGCCGATCCCATCGATGTCCGTCGTCGAGTTTCAACTGGACCCGGAAAAGGGAAAGCTGACCACCGGCCTTGAGATTCCGCGGCATTCCTCGCTGTATTCGCGGCCCGTCGGCGGCGTCCCTTGCACCTTCCGCACCTGCTACGACACGACGCTCTGGCCGGTTTCGGTCGCCGCCGGAGAATGGCGCGCGCCCAGCCGCCTGCAACCGGCGGTGAAGGCGGTCGACAGCACCGGCGCGATCCGCATCGAGCTGCGCGCGGACCCCGACGTGAATCTCGATAACTTGAAGATGGACCGGCTGCGCTTTTACCTGGACGGCGAGGCCGGCCTCATCAACATGCTGTACGAGCTGCTCTTCACCCGCCTGAACCGGATCCTTGTGCGCGATCCCACGCCGGGTTCGAAGGTCAGCCCGGTGAGCCTGCCGGCGTCGGCGCTCCAGCCGGTCGGATTCGCCGAGGACGAAGGCCTGCTGCCCCACGCCCATGGCTCGTTTCTCGGCCACCGGCTGCTGATGGAATATTTCTGCTTCCCCGAGAAATACTTTTTCATCGATCTCACCGGCCTCGAAGCGGCCTGGGGCGGGGGTTTCAAGAACGCCGTCGAATTCGTGTTCCTGATCTCGGAGGTCGAAGGCGACGACCGGCGGCAGCGGCTGGAGCTGGAGTTGACCAAGAAAACGTTCCGGCTGGGCTGTGCGCCGGTGGTCAATCTGTTCAACCAGACGGCCGAGCCGATCCAGCTGAACCAGCGCCGCTACGAATACGCGGTGACGCCGGACGTGCGGCGCCCTTACGCCGCGGAGATTTTTTCGGTCGACGAAGTGACGGCCATCAACACCACCACGCAGGAATCCTCCACGTTCGAGCCGTTCTATTCCCTGCGCCATGCGAACCGCGTGGGCAAGCCGGCCTGCTACTGGATGACCCGCCGGCGGCCATCGAACCGGCCCAACGACGACGGAACGGACATCTATCTTTCGCTCGTCGATCTCTCCATGCGGCCGATGGATCCGGACGCGAACATCCTTTCGATCCGCACGACGTGCACCAATCGCGGCTTGCCCGCGCGGCTGCCTTTCGGCGCCGACGAGGGCGATTTCGAGCTCGAAGGCGCCGCGTCGTTCAAGCGCATCGTGACGCTGCGCAAGCCGACCGCCCCCATCCGGCCCTCGGCCGGGAAAGCGGCCTTCTGGCGCCTCATCTCGCATCTCTCGCTGAACTACCTGTCGCTGGTCGAGGAAGGGAAGGAGGCGCTGCAGCAGATTCTGCGGCTCTACGATTTCGGCCAGAGCGCCTATTCGCAGAACATCGTCGAGAGCATCCGCAGGGTCTCGAGCCGGCGCCAGTTCGCGCGCGTGTCCTCGGAAAACGGAATTACGTTCGCCCGAGGCCAGCGGATCGAGATCGAACTCGACGAGGAGCGCTTCACCGGAAGCGGGGCGTTTTTGTTCGCGAGCGTGCTCGAGCGGTTCCTGGCGCTGAACGCCACGCTGAACAGTTTCACGCAACTGGTCGTCACCACACCCCAGAGAAAGGGAGCGCTGTGCGAATGGCAGCCACGAGCGGGACGCAAGCTCCTGATTTGAACGATTCGCCGCTGGCGCGAATCCTCCGGGAAGAACCTTGCTCGTTCGAGTTCTTTCAGGCCGTGGCGCTTCTCGAGCGCCTTCGCCCCGGTTGCCAGCCGGTCGGACGTTTCACGAATCCGGAAGACGAGGCCGTCCATTTCTCCGCCAACGCCGGGCTCGCGTTTCCCGCCAGCCAGGTCCACGATCTCGATTGGCCCGAGGAAGGACCGGCGGAGATGAAAGTGAACTTCATGGGCCTCACCGGTCCCATGGGCGTCCTCCCCTACACTTACAGCGAACTGATCCTCGAGCGCCTGCGCGCCAAGGACGATACGCTCGCCTCGTTTCTCGACATTTTCAATCACCGGATGATTTCGTTTTTCTATCGCGCGTGGGAGAAGTACCGCTTTCCGGTCACCTACGCGCTCGGCGACGACGACTTGTTCACCCACCACCTGCGCGACCTGGTCGGCCTCGGCACGTCGGGCCTCGAGGAACGCCAGGCGGTCCCGGACGAGGCGCTCTTGCACTACACCGGGCTGCTCGCCATGCACGCGCGCTCGGCTGCCGCGCTCGAGGGGATTCTCAGCGATTATTTTGAAGTGCCGGTCGAAGTGGAGGAATTCGTGGGCGCCTGGTACGCTCTGGCGCCGGGAACCGAGTGCCGGATGGACGAGGACGAGGGGGAATCGCAGCAACTGGGCGGCGGCGCGGTGGTGGGCGACCAGATCTGGGACCAGCAGTCCCGCGCCCGCATCAAGCTGGGGCCGATGTCGCTCGCGCAATATCGCGAGTTTCTGCCCGACGGCAGCGCGTTCGGGCCTTTGCGCTCCATCGCGCGATTCTTCGTCAACGACGGCGTCGATTTCGAAGTCCAACTGATCCTGAAACGGGAAGAGGTTCCGAATTGCCAGATCGATCTCGACGGCGAAGCCCGGCCTCGGCTGGGCTGGGCCTCGTGGCTGAAATCGGCTCCGCTTGGCCGCGACCCGGGTGATACGATTTTGAACCTCTAAGAGGAAGGGACGGAACATGGGCGTCAATCTGAAATCTTTGATCGGGAAACTGAACGATTCGACCCGCTCGGCGCTCGAGGGGGCGGCCGGGCTGTGCCTTTCGCGCACGCACTACGACATTGAAATCGAGCATTACCTGATGAAATTGCTCGAATCGACCGATGGCGATTTCGAGAAGATCGCGCGCCAGTTCGGCATCGATACGTCGCGGCTCTCGGCCGAGCTGACCAGGAGCCTCGACAAGCTCAAGTCCGGCAACGCGCGCACGCCATCGCTCAGTCCCACCGTGATGAAGATGCTTACCGAGGCGTGGACCATCGGCTCGATCGATTTCGGCTCCGGTCAGATTCGCACCGGCTTCACGGTCCTAGCGCTCGCCACCGAGTCCGAACTGTCGCGCCTGATGCGCGACGTGAGCCGCGAATTCCAGAAGATCCAGGCCGACGCCTTGCGCAAGGATTTCGCGAGCATCGTCGCGGACTCCCGCGAGGAGGCCTACACCGCCGCGGCCGCCGAGCCGGGCGCCGCTGGGGCGCCGGGCGGACCGAAACCCGGCGGCAAGACGCCGAACCTCGATCAGTACACCGTCAACCTCACCGAAAACGCGCGGCACGGCAAGATCGATCCGGTGCTGGGCCGTGATTTCGAAATCCGGCAAATCATCGACATTCTCACCCGCCGCCGGCAGAACAACCCCATCCTCACCGGCGAGGCGGGCGTCGGAAAGACGGCCGTTGTCGAGGGTTTCGCGCTTCGCGTGGCGCAGGGAGACGTCCCGCCGCCGCTCAAGAACGTCACCGTGCGCACGCTCGACCTCGCGCTGCTGCAAGCCGGCGCGGGCGTCAAGGGCGAATTCGAAAACCGGCTCAAGGGCCTGATCGAGGAAGTGAAGGCTTCTGCGACGCCGATCATCCTCTTCATCGACGAGGCGCACACGATGATCGGCGCGGGCGGCCAGGCCGGTCAGAACGACGCCGCCAACCTGCTGAAACCCGCGCTCGCCCGCGGCGAACTGCGCACCATCGCCGCCACTACGTGGTCGGAATACAAGAAATATTTCGAGAAGGACCCCGCCCTCGCCCGCCGCTTCCAGGTGGTGAAGGTGGAAGAGCCGACCGAAACGCAGTGCATGGTCATGATGCGCGGGATCGTCGGCTCGCTCGAAAAGCATCACAAAGTGCGCATTCTCGACGAGGGCGTGGCCGCGGCGGTCCGCCTGTCGAATCGTTACCTCGCCGGCCGCCAGCTGCCTGACAAGGCGGTGAGCATTCTCGATACGGCCTGCGCGCGCCTCTCGCTCGGCCAGAACGCGACGCCCGCCGCCATCGAGGACGCCATCCGCCGCATCGACGATCTGCAGGTGCAGCAGCGGATCCTCGAACGGGAAGTGGCCGTTGGCGCCGATCACGCCGAGCGACTCGAACTGATCGGCAAGGAAATGACCGAAGTGCAGGCCAATCTCGCCAAACTCCGCGACCGTTGGAATCGCGAACTCGAACTGGTCAAGGAAATCCGTGACATTCGCACGAAACTCGAGGCAACCGTAGCCGGAGCCAAGCCCGCGGCGCAGCCCGCTGCCTCGGCCGACGGCCCCGAACAGGGAACGGCTGCGGCTGCGACGGCCGCCGCTGCCGCGCCTGCGCCGGAACTTGCGCCCACCGAAATGCGCGCGAAGCTCGCCCAGCTGGAATCGGAGCTTTCCGCGCTACAGGGCGAAGCCGGCCTGATCCGCGTCTGTGTCGACGCGCAGATCGTCGGCGAAGTCATCTCCGCCTGGACGGGCATCCCGGTGGGCAAGATGATGAAGGACGAGATTGCAACGATCCTCTCGCTGCAATCGCTGCTCGGCAATCGCGTCATCGGTCAGGGACACGCGCTCGATACCATCAGCCAGCGCATCCAGACCTCCCGCGCGGGACTCGACGATCCCAACAAGCCCGTGGGCGTCTTCATGCTCGTCGGCCCGAGCGGCGTGGGGAAAACGGAAACCGCGCTCGCGCTTTCCGATCTGCTGTACGGCGGCGAGCACAACCTGATCACCATCAACATGTCCGAATTCCAGGAATCCCATACCGTGTCCACGCTGAAAGGCTCGCCTCCGGGCTACGTCGGCTATGGCGAAGGCGGCGTGCTCACCGAGGCGGTGCGGCGGCGGCCCTATTCGGTGGTGCTGCTCGATGAAGTCGAAAAGGCGCACCCCGACGTGCTGGAGCTTTTCTACCAGGTGTTCGACAAGGGAATGATGGAAGACGGCGAAGGCCGCCAGATCGATTTCAAGAACAACATCATCATCCTGACCACGAACGCCTGCACCGATCAATTGATGAGTCTCTGCGCGGATCCGGAAACGATGCCCGGACCCCACGCGCTCGTCAACGCGATGAAGCCGGAACTGAACAAGATTTTCAAGCCGGCGTTCCTCGGCCGGATGGTTCTGGTGCCGTACTTCCCGGTGCGCGACGAGGCGCTCAAGAAGATCATCGTGCTGAAGCTCGGGAAAATTCAGCGGCGCATCCAGGAGAACCACCGCGTCGCGCTCACCTACGATCCGGTGCTCATCGAAGAAGTGGCCAAGCGTTGCACCGAAGTCGAGAGCGGCGCGCGCAACGTGGACAACATCCTGACCAATTCGCTCTTGCCCGATATGTCGCGCCAGATCCTTGGCCGCATGGCCGAGGGGGAAAAACTGACTGCGATCCACATCGGCATCGGCGCGGACGGTTCGTTCACCTATTCGTGAACCGTGAGAGCTGACCCTGCGGCCGGTTGCTCGGCCGCATCGAAAACGGGACGGCCGCCTTCGGTTGGCAGGCCGGCCGTCACCTTACCGCTGTGTCCCGGCGGAAAGCGGGGGCATTTCCAAACATGAGCTACACGCAGGAAGAACGGTTCATCGGCATCACGAGTCCGCTCGGGGAAGACGTGCTGCTGCTCGAGGGATTCAAAGGAGAGGAGGGAATTTCCCGCCTCTTCCATTTCGACCTGGCACTCGCCGCCGAGAAGGACGCTGTCGTCGATTTCTCGTCCATCATCGGCCAGCGCGTCACGATCCGCATCACGCTCTACGATGAAAGCGAACGCTACATCAACGGATTCGTGAGCCGGTTCTCGCAGAACGGCGTCGACCGCCAGTTCGCCCGCTACCGGATGGAAGTGGTGCCGTGGCTGTGGTTTCTGACGCGGCACGCCGACTGCCGGATCTTCCAGAACAAGACGATTCCGGAGATCATCGAACAGGTGTTCAGCGACCGCGGCTTCACCGATTACAAGAACAACCTGACGAAAACATACGACCCGCGCGAGTACTGCGTGCAGTATCGCGAGAGCGATTTCCAGTTCGTTTCCCGCCTGATGGAGGAGTACGGCATCTTCTATTTCTTCGAGCACGAGGAGAACAAGCACACGCTGGTTATGGGCGATTCCCCCTCGGCGTGCCAGCCCGTTCCCGACCAGGCCTCGGCAAGTTACAACATCGCCCGCGGCTCGCTCGATAGCGAGGACGTTGTCGAAGAATGGGCCATGTCGCTCGACTTGCGGTCCGGAAAATATTCCATGACCGACTACAATTTCGAGACCCCCAGTACGAGCCTGATGAAGAACGAAGAAACGGTCATGAGTTACGCGGGGAATTCGAAACTGGAAATTTACGATTACCCGGGAAAATACGAAACCACATCGCAAGGCGGCAATCTTGCGGAAGTCCGCATGCAGGAAGAGGAGGCCGCGGTCAAAATCGTGCGCGGCTCGAGTGGCTGCCGGGCTTTTATCTCCGGGTACAAATTCGATCTGGCCGATTTTCCGGTCTCGAGCATGAACGCTTCTTACCTGCTCACGGAGGTGCGCCACGAGGCCACCATTGGGCCCGGCTATTCGAGCGGAGAGCCGCCCGCGGAGGCGTACTCGAACCGATTCACCTGCATGCCTGCGGAAGTTCCTTTTCGGCCTCCGCGAATAACGCCGAAGCCGCTCGTCCCCGGCCCGCAAACGGCCGTCGTCGTCGGCAAATCCGGCGAGGAAATCTGGGTCGACCAGTACGGCCGTGTGAAGGTCCAGTTCTTCTGGGACCGCGTGGGCCAAAAGGACGAAAACAGTTCCTGCTGGATTCGCGTTTCGCAGTTATGGGCCGGCAAGGGCTGGGGCGCGATGTGGATTCCGCGCATGGGCCAGGAAGTGATCGTCGAATTTCTCGAGGGCGACCCCGACCGGCCGATCATTACCGGCCGCGTCTACAACGCCGAGAACGTGCATCCCTACGAACTGCCGGCCCAGAAGACCAAATCCACCTGGAAGACCCAGACGGTGGGCGATTCCGGCGACTATTCCGGCGCCGAG
>JAGWOX010000058.1 GCA_028877145.1 Acidobacteriota bacterium
GAGCACGGCTATGGCGCCTGTTCGCTGACAAACCTGCTTGGCCAGGGCCTCGCTCAGTCGCGTCCCAGCCGGCTGGCCCATCAGGCGCATCGTCGTGGCGACTTGCTGATCGGGGACGACGTTCAGAAATGGCGATTGGGCGAGTTGCGCCGCGAGGCCCTGGCGCAGCGTGCCGTCGAACATGGCATCGCCGGTGGTGTTGGTGAAATCGGCGAGGATGACGGAATCTTTCGAGGTCAGCACTGGAGCGCGGTGCATGTAGTAATACGCGCCGGCGCCAATAGCGATAACAGCGAGGGCGACTGCGGCGGCCCAGACGGGGATGCCACGGCGCACAGTCGCGGCGGGGACAGCCACGGCCGGGGCGGTTCCGGAGGCCGGCGTCAGGCCCGGGGCCGGAGTAACCGCGCCGGTGCTGGCCGCAGGGAACGGCGTGGCCGGGGTCGGCTGGGCCACAGTTGTGGCAGATGTCGGAGGCTCGCCGCCGACTGGCTGCGTCATGGTGATAGCGTGGCGCGTGGATTCGGTTTCGCGCTTCAGGCGCGCAAGGTCGACGCGCATGTCAGTGGCGGATTGATAGCGCAGCTTGCGATCTTTCTCGAGCGCCTTGGAAACGATCCGCTCGAGTTCCGGCGGGACGTCCGGATTGAGGCGGACGGGAGCTGCGGGCGCGGCGTGGAGAATCGCGTCGAAGATCGCGCCGGTGCCGTCGCCGCGGAAGGGAAGGACGCCAGTCGCCATTTCATAGAGGACCGCTCCGAAGGAAAAGAGATCGGTGCGGGGGTCGACTTCCTCGCTCCGGACCTGCTCTGGCGACATGTAAGCCACGGTGCCGACAGCGGTGCCGGGGCTGGTGAGTTGCTCTTCGGCCACAGTTGGCGCGGCATCGTCGCGCATCATCGTAACGCCGGCCATGCCGCTCGTTCTCGAGGTCTGCTTTGCCAGGCCGAAATCGAGGATTTTGGCGTGGCCGCGCGTGGTGATGAAGATGTTGGCCGGTTTTATATCGCGATGGACGATGCCCTTGGCGTGAGCGGCTTCCAGAGCGTCGGCGATTTCGACGCCCAGTTCTAGCAGCAGGTCCAGCGGCAGCGGTTTCCCGTTGATGCGATGCTTGAGCGTCTGGCCTTCGAGGCACTGCATCACCAGGAACGGCTTGCCATCGTGCTCGCCAATCTCGTAGATCGTGCAGATGTTGGGGTGGTCGAGCGCGGAGGCGGCGCGCGCTTCGCGCTCGAAGCGTTCGAGCGCGCGCGAGTCGCGGGCCAAGTCTTCGGGAAGGAATTTCAGCGCAACGAAACGGCCGAGTTTCGTGTCTTCTGCTTTGTAGACGACGCCCATCCCGCCGCCGCCGAGCCGTTCGACGACGCGGTAGTGGGAGATAGTCTGGCCAATAGGTGATGAGGGTTCGACCACGTCGCTGGCATCTTAGGGTTTGTCCGAGAGCAAGTCAACGGGTCAACGGGAAGAGAGATGGGGCGACACAAGCCGGCCGCTTCCGCTTCCGCGATGTTGAAGTGCGGGCAGGGCATTCCCATTTGCTCTCCAATCCTGTAGAATCCTGCCAACCCTTCTTCGGTGCCGTTATGAGACGGAAGTTCGGTTTCGCAACTGTTCTTGTAGCTTCGATCCTCGTGTCTTCGGGGCTTGTGCCTGCGCGTGCGCAAATACAGCCCACCGCCTCCATCACCCTTTACGTGCGGACCGAAACAGGTCAACGGCTCAAAATCCCGCCCATGGTCACCGTAACTCCAGCCGACTCCGGTCTTCCCATGCCGTACTCACCGCTTTTCACGGGTGACGGCGGAATCTTCCTTTCAAACCTGGTGGCGGGAGAAGACTACAATTTGGTCATCAAAGCCGAGGGCTATCAAGTGGACGAGGAGACCATCTCCTTGCCTCTGGGGGAGGCGTCGTCTGTTACCAGGATCATCTACTTGAGACCGCTCGACGAGAAGAGCGCTTTCCCAAAGGCGAAGGGAGATTTCTTGCTTGCTCCCCGGGCGGAAAAGGAAGTCCAGCGTGGACTAAGCGATTTGCGGTCCCACCACTTCGATTCCGCGCGGAAACACGTCGAAAAAGCATTGCGGATGGCCCCGGGGAATCCTTACGTCAACTACGTCATGGGCATGATCTATCTTCTCTCGAGCCAGGCGGCCCAGGCGAAGCCATTCCTCGAGGAATCCGTTTCCGTTGATCCGAGGCAGCCTCCCTCGCTGCTGGCGCTGGGCACAGTTCGTTTCCGGCTGGGGAACTATCCCGGGGCGATTGAGGTTCTCGAACAGGCCGTGCAACTGGATGCCACATCGTGGCAAGCGGAATGGATGCTGGCCGACTGCTACCTCCGCGAAAAAAACTACGCAAAGGGCAAGGAGTACGCACAACGGGCAATCGAAACCGGCAAAGAAAACGCGGCACAGGCGCAGCTCCTGTTAGGAGAGGCGCTGGCGGGGCTTGGGGAACGTGAAAAGGCCGCCACCACATTCGACAACTATCTTGGGGCGCACCCGAACGATCCCAATGCGGCCAAGATTCGGCGTTTTGAAGACTCCCTTCGGCATCCTCCGGCCGCCCCGGCGAAACCAGCGCCAGAGCCGCTCTCGAAACCTGCTGCCGGGACACCGCAAACAACTCCCCATTCTTCCCCAACGGAGCCGATTGCCACGGACGGCGTCAGTGCGGGTGCTCCTCCCGTCGAACTTCCCCCAAAGAAAAATTGGGCGCCGCCCGACGTCGACGCGGTAAAGCCATTCGTGATTTCCAGCGCCGCGTGTTCCTTGCCCACAGTGCTGAAGGCCGCCCAGAAGAATGCCGAGCAATTCGTCAATGAGCTTCAGGAATTCTCCGCGGTCGAGGAATACCAGACGGTCGAGATCAAGCGGGACGAGCAATTGGAAAGGCCGCACTCGCGCCAGTTCGACTATCTGGTCTTCATCAGCAAGACGGCGCCAGACGTTTTTGACGTGCAGGAATCGCGCGAGGCCAGGTCGGGTGGAGGCGGCATCCCGGGACAACTTGCCGATATGGGCGCGCCGGCGCTGGCCCTGGTGTTTCACCCGATGTTCCATGACGATTTCGACTGGACGTGTGAAGGGCTGGGAGAATGGAAAGGGCAGCCGGCCTGGGTGGTGCATTTCGAGCAGCGAAAGGATCGCCCGACCAGCAGGCTCGCCGGGTTCTCGATCGCTTCGCAGC
Organism: Acidobacteriota bacterium; assembly: GCA_028877145.1. Taxonomy (GTDB): domain Bacteria; phylum Acidobacteriota; class Terriglobia; order Acidiferrales; family UBA7541; genus JAKASX01. The sequence goes on from JAGWOX010000058.1 coordinate 3,196, forward strand.
GCCTCTACCTGATCCCCTTGAAAGGCCGTGCCTGGCTCACGGAAGGCGGAGGCCAGCTATTGCACCTGGAGACGGATCTGACCCATCCGCAGACGTCCCTCGATTTGGTCAGGGAGCATTTCGCCATTGATTACGGACCCGTTTTCTTCCGAACGCACAAGGTACAACTCTGGCTGCCGAAGGACGTGGACGTCTATTATCAGTACCGGGGGCATTACATTCACAACTATCACCACTATAGTGATTTCAAGCTTTTCTGGGTCGGCACCACGCAAAAGATCAGCGCCCCGAAGCAGACGATTAAGCGGCGGTAGGGTGCTGTGGGTTGTGATGTGTAAACTTTCCATCCCATCTCAATCTCCGTCATTCTGAGCGGAGCGAAGGATCCCGCTACTACGTCTACGTAGCTTAATTTGCCTTGACGCTTTCGGGGCCCTTCGCTGCGCTCAGGGTGACAGCGACCTTGCGCTCCTCGCTCGTCTACTACCTTTCATGCTGAGCGAAGCGGTCCGATTCTGACAATCCGGACCGCCCCGCATCCTTAAAGGCATCGGGGCGAAGCATCCTGAAACTACATCTACGTGGCGTACCGCGCCTCGCTGTCTTCGGGTCCTTCGGCCCGATGAATCGGGGCAGTCTTTCGACCTGGATGACAAACTTTACGGTGTCGGGAAGAGTTTCAGGATTTGTTTGCCGGGCTCAGTTACGGCGACCCAGCGGCCGTCGGGCGAGACGTGGAAATCGTGATAGATGAGCCCGTGAAACGCGTAATCAAAGGTGCCGCTGGGAAGGCTGATCCAGAGCAACTGATCGGTTTGATCGTTCGGGCCACGCTTGAGGAGGAGGTGCGTGTCGTCGGCCGACCATTCGTAACGGCCGAAGGCGACCTTGAAGCTGGTGATCTTTTCGGGATCGGCAACCGAGCGAATTTCGATGGTGTTGCCGTCGCGGAAGTAGGCGATCTGCTTGCCGGAATGGGAGACGGTGAGGTGGCCATTGTAACCGGCGAGCGTGGCGAGCGTGCGCTCGGTTTTGTGAATCAGGTCAATCCAGACGAGGCGGATGGGGCCGCCAAGATTCTTGTCGCGCTCGATGGCGGCGCCGGCATTGTGAGCCGGGCTCCAGGCGACGGCGGCGAAGTAGCGATCGGGCAGGATCGCGCCGCCCGTGCCGCCTTCGGGCCGCACGTAGGCGATTTTGTAGAGCAGGCTGTCCTTGGGTTGCGTCAGGTAGACCACGGTCTGGCCGTCGGCGAGCCACACGGCGTTGGTCGCGCCAAAGATGGCGCTGTTTTTGGGATTCGTGCCCTCGACATTGATTTCCTTGCCTTCACCGTCCATCAGATCGGTCAATTCACCCGATTGCACTTTGCCGGAACTCGCGCCTTCGGGGTTCGGGACCAGCGCTCGGGTGATCATTTGCACGGTCATGTGGCGATCGTCGGGCGCGATGCGGATGGCCTGAATTTGGAAGCTGACGGGAACGGGGCTCTTGACGAGCTTCTTGCCCTCGAGGAGGCGTTTCTTGTGGCCGTCGATCGTGACCCGCCAGATGTCGTCATGTTCGACGAGCATCTTTTTCCCTTTCGCCACACTTTCGTTGGAGATCTGGCGGCTGGCGTAGACGATGCGATCGCCGCTCGGAGAAAAGGCGAAGACCGTGCAATCGTCGTCGACAGTGAGCTTCGCCTGCTGGGCGAGGGCGGGGAGAACGGCGGCAACGACGACAGCGAGGAGCGCGACGAGAGCGAGCGGAGCCGGCGAACGCTTCGGGGCACGGCTCATGGCTGCGGCTTTTCCGCGCGGGCTCTGCGGCGGCGCCATTCCTCAATGCGCTTCTGAAGTTGGGCTTCGTAACCCTCGTTGGTCGGCCGATAGTAGCGTCGGCCGAGCAGGGAATCGGGCAGGCAAGGCATGTCTGTGGTTTTCTCCTCGAAATCGTGTGCGTATTTGTATCCGTGGCCGTAGCCGGATTCCTTCATGAGCCGGGTGACGGCATTGCGCAGATGGAGCGGAACCGGCTCGGCGACGGTTTCGGACAAATCCTTTTGAACCGCTCCGTAGGCGGTGTAAAGGGCGTTCGATTTCGGCGCGAGCGCCAGATACACGGCGGCTTCGGCGAGCGCGAGATTGCCTTCGGGCGGGCCGACGAAATCGGCCGCCTGCATCGCGGCTATGGCGATGCGCAGCGCGCCAGGATCGGCGAGGCCCACGTCTTCGCTGGCCATGCGCACGAGGCGCCGCGCCAGATAGAGCGGATCCTCGCCCGATTCGAGCATGCGCGTGAGCCAGTAGAGCGTGGCGTCGGGATCGGAATTGCGCACCGATTTGTGGAGCGCGGAGATCAGGTTGAAGTGCTCCTCGCCGGTCTTGTCGTAGAGAAGCACCTTGCGCTGCAAGACGTCTTCGACGAGCGGGCGTGAGAGCACTCGGCGGCCCTCGGCGTCGGGCGTCGCGCGGAGCACGGCGGCTTCGATCGTGTTGTAGGCCGAGCGCGCGTCGCCATTGGCGTAGGTGGCGATGAGCTGCAACAAATCCTCGTCGGCGACGATTTCGCCGTATTCGGCGCGGTCGCCGAGGCCGCGCTCGGCGTCGGCCAGGGCGCGGTGGAGCAGGGTGACGAGCTGCGAGGAGTCGAGCGCGCGCAGCATGTAGACCTTCGTGCGCGAGAGCAACGGCCCAATCACTTCGAAGGAGGGATTCTCCGTCGTTGCGCCGATCAGGACGATGCTGCCGCGCTCGACCCAGGGAAGAAAAGCATCCTGCTGCGCCTTGTTGAAGCGATGCACTTCGTCGACGAAAACGATCGTGCGGCGGCCCATCTCGCGCGAATGCTCGGCGCGCTCCATCACTTTACGGATTTCGGCGATGCCGGAGAGCACGGCGCTGAAGGGCACGAATTCCGATTGCGTCATGTGGGCGATGATCTGGGCGAGCGTTGTCTTGCCGCAGCCGGGAGGGCCCCAGAGGATCATCGAACTGATTTCGTCGCGCTCGATCTGATGGCGAAGAGGTTTGCCGGGAGCGAGCAGGTGTTCCTGGCCGATGAACTCGTCGAGCGTGCGCGGGCGCATGCGGTCGGCGAGCGGGGTCGATTCCTTCTTCTTGCCGGGCGTGGTGGCGAAGAGGTTCATGGTTACGTTTCTTGCGTCGCCGCGCGCTGGCGGGCGGCTTCGTAAAGCACTACCGACGCGGCCACGGCGGCGTTGAGCGATTCGACAGGGTGCGCGAGCGGAATCCGAATCGCGGCGTCTACCGAGCGCAACACTGGCTCGGGCAGGCCGTGCGCTTCGCCGCCGATGAGCAACGCGACGGGCCGGCGCAAATCGATCGTGTGCGGTTCGCGCGGCGGCGGGCCTTCCGTCGAGAGGCCGGACCTTGTGGCGACGAGCGCAACTCCCGCCACGCGCAACTGCGCCAAAAGCACGGGCGGCTGCGCGCGCAGCAGCATGGGCAGGCGAAAGACGGAACCGGCGGAAGCGCGCATCGCTTTCGGGCCGTAAGGACTCGCGCTCGCCCCTGCGGCGACGATGCCGGTCGCGCCAAAGGCTTCGGCCGAGCGCACGATCGTGCCGACGTTGCCCGGATCCTGCACGCCGACGAGCACAACGACGAGCGGCAGGCCGCGCACGATATCCTCGAAGCTATATTCCGGCAGGCGAACGATCGCCGCGATGCCTTGCGGCGTCTCCGTGGCGGCGATCGAGGTGAACAGGCGATCGGTGGTGCGCAAGACGCGCGGCGTTGCGGAGGGCCTGGCGGAGGCTGCGGTGAAGCCGAGAAGTTCGAGATGCTTTTCGCCGGCGGGACTGGCCAGAACGGCTTCAATTTCGATGCCCGAGCGCCGGGCTTCTTCGACAAGGTGCGGGCCTTCGATGCCGTAGACGTTCGCTTCGCCCGAATCGCCGGCGAGCGCGGCGCGAAAGCGTTTCAGCGAGCGATTTTCCTTGCTGGTGATAGGCGCGGGGGTATTTCCGGAAGTTTCCGGCGAAGTGGAATTGTCGGAATGAGCGCGGCCGGCGGGCATCGAAAGAAGCGTAACAAAGGGCCGCGAGGCAGTAAAGACGCCGCGGTCCGTGACCCGTGATCCGTGACCGGCGGTGTGGCTCGTGGCCCAGATGGGCCACGAGTCACGAATCACGAGTCACGGAAGGCGTTACTTGCGGGCCAGGATGACCCTGAAGAACGTTGGCGGCAGTGGGTGCAGCTCCAAAGAATGGAAGCCGGCGTTTCCGAGCATGCGCTGGTATTCGCTGAAAGTGTAGGCGTCGCCCGACGGCGTGTTGCCGAGCATGATCATGCTGAACTTCGCCGGAGCCGGCGGGGAAATACGGTCTTCGTTGGGGATGAACTCGAGCAGGACGGCTGTGCCACCGGGCCGGAGCGCGGCGTGGACCTTGCGTGCGAGTTTTTCGATCGTCAGCGGATCGAAATGATGCGCGAAGTTCGTGACCAGGACGACGTCGTAGCCTTCGCCGAAGTCGACATCGAACGCGCTGCCGGGAATGGGATGGAAGCGGTCCGCGACGCCGAATTTTTCGGCGTTTTCGCGCGCCACTTCGAGAACGGCGGCCCAATCGACCGGGAAAATCTCGGCATTCGGATTGTGGCGCGCGATGGCAAGGCCGTAGAGGCCGTGGCCGGCGGCGATGTCGAGCACTTTCCATTTCTTGCCTTCGTCCGCGCCGACGAGTACCGCGAGCTTGTCGGAGGGAACCACGAAGAGAGGAGCCATCGAGCGGGCGAATTCCACCCACATGGGATCTTCCGGCGCCATCGTTCCGCCGGGCTGAAACACCGCGCCGCCGTTGCGAACTACCGGGGTCAGGTCCTTGAAGATGTCCAACGTCTCCGCGGACGCCAGGAAACGTGAGATCGAACCGATAAAGGCGGGCGAACGGCGGTCGAGGAACGTCGCCGCGGTGGGCGTGAGGCCGTAGTGGCCGTCGGTCTTGGTGAGGAAGCCTTGCACGGTCAGATAGTCGCAGAGGATGCGGACGCCCCGCTCGGCGGCCTGGCAATGGACGGCAAGGGCCGCAGGGGTGGTTTTGCCTTCGGCAATGCCGGTGAACAGGTCGATCTCGATCGCGGTTTTCATGGCCGCGGTGAGTTGAAAGGCATTCAGGGCATCGAAAATTGGTTCAGGGGTCACAGCGGGGCCTGGGAAGCTGGACACGGAGCACCTCAGTGGGAGCGGTTTTATCCGCGTTGCGGATTGGCGGATTTTACGACAGAGAGGCGGAGGTGGCAAAACGAACGGGGAAACGGGTCCCATCGCGGGGTGCTTCGCCGGTGGGAGGTTTCGGGGTATCCTTGGCAGGTTGTGGCACCACGAGGGCTGTGATAACTTCCGGCCCCTACTCACAATGCGCGCGAGCACACTTTGCCTGCCGAAATCCTAACGATTTCCCGCGACCAACCCGAAGCGCATGTGCTCGAATACGCCGCCGGTTTCATCCGTCGCGGCGAAGTGGTGGGCATTCCCACCGACACGCTCTATGGCCTGGCCGCCGATCCTTTCAACCTGGCCGCGATCGAGCGCATCTTTCGCGTGAAGGGACGGGCGGAGACGAAAGCCTTGCCCATCCTGATCGACTCGATGGAGCAGGCGCCAATCCTGGCTCGCAATTTGCCGGACGTGTTTCACCGGCTGGCAAAGGCTTTTTGGCCGGGAGCGCTGACGTTGATTGTCGACGCCGCCGACCGGATTCCGCTCAAGGTGACAGGCAACACGGGCCGGGTCGCGCTGCGCTGGCCGCGATGCGCGCCGGTCTGCAAGCTGATTGGGGAAGTGGGCGGCCCCGTGACAGGAACCAGCGCGAACCTTTCCGGTTTCCCGCCGTGCTCGAGCGCGGCGCAGGTTCTCAAGCAACTGGGTGATCGGCTGCCGCTCATCCTCGACGCAGGCGAAACGGGCAAGACGCTCGCCTCCACCATTGTCGACATCCACGACGATGAATGGCGCATCGTGCGCGAGGGCGCCATCTCCGAAGCGGAAATTTTGCAGGCGCTGGCGTAGCTCAGTTTTTGTAGTTCTCTCCTTTTCATTTCCCCGGCGCGCTTTTTGCGCCAAGTGAAAGTGCTCCTGGCTCCCTAGTTTCTGTTCTGAGGGGAAAAGACTCGACCCGTCGTTCTTTTAAAGAAAGAGGAGCGATTTCCGAGCTTATGGAGGGGAGCTTCTTATGAACCTGGCCAGCGCAATCCAATTCGGCCAAGTGGTTGATGCGGCGTATGCCGTGCCTTCCGATGATCTTGCCAATCGAGCGGGCCAGTTCGTACAGGTAGGTACCGGCGCCGCTGCGGCTAGTTATGAGGTTGTCACCTCGATTTACGCGAACGACCTGGCAACCCAAATGAACCCGCTGCGGGCTCAAAGCATAGTCTCTATCGGTCTTGTGCTCCAGGCGTCCAAGGCCGGGGATGCTGTGATTGCCCTGCGCGGCACGGAGGGCATCATGGAGTGGGTCCAGGATGCCAGGTTCCTTGCGGTTCCTTGCCCGTTCCTTCCTGGCGCGGGGAACACGGAGGACGGTTTCACTGCCATGTACAATTCGCTGGCTATCTCAACAGCTAGCGGCTCGCCGTCCGTTATAAAGGCTCTGGGGACGCTGGCTTGGAGACGACCGGTCACTTCGCTGACGGTTTGCGGCCATAGTCTGGGCGGTGCTTTGGCCGTCGATTTGGCCGCTCATGCTCCCCCGCCTTTCAACACTCCCGAGGTGTATACATATGCGAGCCCGAGAACGGGAGATCCGACTTTTGCCAGCACGTATGACCATTTGGTTCCGAACACATCGAGGATCGCGAATCGAATGGATCTTGTTCCCAACTTGCCGACGCCACCTCTATATGAGCACGTGCTGGGGCTTTTCGAACTGAATCCGATTGAGTTGGGACTCCCGCCGAAGGTTCTTGTGAAGATGACCCTTCCCTGCGAACACGCCCTCAACACTTATCTTTATCTCCTGTCACGTGCGGCGGGAGGGAATGTAATTCCGCTTGATGCTTCCTGCGTTCCCTGATTTGTCGAGCTCGCGGCCACAGGCATTCGTGATCATCTCCGCGCGGTTGCGATGCGCCACGGGGGCGACCGAACCGGTCGCCCCTACAGGAAACAATGTGGAGGGAGCGGGTCATGGCGTCGTGGGTGGTGTGGATTGAGGGAATCCGGCTTGGTGCAGCCATTTTTGCCAGATCGTGGGATCCGCCAACAGCTTGATGAAGAGGCCGCCGACTACGGAGCGGGCTTGGAAACCGGTTCGCTTGGAGTTGTTGGTCCAATACCAGTCGCTTAGCGGGACGCGGTCGGGCGTTTGGTCGGCAAAGCGGTAGGCGGCGTCTGCCAGCTTTTGGAAATCGGCGGGGGACGGGGCCAGCGTGGCGGTCCAAAGTTGCCAATCCAGCTTGGTGTAGAGGCGGCGGTTGTCGAGAGGGACGCCGAAGGATTCGAGGTGCTTCAGGTAAAAGGCGTATTCCTCCCGCGTGACACTTGGCGGGAGGAGATGGAAGCCGAGGATGCTGTCCCAAACGAGGTTGTATTTCAGGCTCCAGGTGCCGGGCTGGTCGAAGGCCAGGCGGAAATGGTCGCCGTCGTTGTCCTTTTTCACCCATGCGAGAGCGTCTTGTTCGGCCAGAGTGCGATACTCCTCCGCCTCTTTTTGTCTTCCCGTCATTTGGCAGAGTTCGGCGTAGGAGCGCAGGGCGAGGATCGCCTTGATCGAGAGATTGGCATTGTGGGCGAGGTGGCCCGCGAAGTCGTCGGTGGAGAGCTGATTTTCCGGATCGAATCCTTTTTGCTTCAGGTAGCCGGCCCAGCGCGAGAGCAGCGGCCAGTATTCGTGCGTGAAATCGGCGTTGCCTTCAGCGCGGGCGAGCGCGGCGGCGAGGATCAGCATGTTGCCGGTTTCTTCCACCGGCATCTGGTCCACTTCCGAAATTTCTCCTCCGCCGTAGACCTGGCCATCGGCCAGCGGATAGGTGCCAAGGTCGTGCGGCGCGAAGGGGAATTTCCAGCGGGGAAGGGCGGCGTATTCGAAGACCGGGCGCATCATCGCCTCCACCAAGCGGGGATTGAGCAGGAGGAAAAGAGGCGAGCTGGGATAAATCACGTCCACCGTGGAGATGCAGCCGTTGCTGGAATTTTCCTTGGTGAAGAGTAGAGGCTCGCCATTGATGTTCACGGCGAGGCCGGTGGCCGCAAAGGTCTGGCGGTAGGCGAGCGCGCTCAGCAAGGCGTAATCTTCGCCGCCTTCGTGGCGCAGATCGCTCATCAGCTCGCGATCGAATTCCGCGGAGCGCTGTTCAAGAGTGGGGAAATCGGCGAGGGCTGCGCGGAGCATGTCGGCCGCCGTCGTGTTGTTGCGGCGCCAATAGGGGCGCAGCCAGCGGTGAAGAAGCTCGATGGAGTAGACCTCGTCGTATGCGAGCACGAGGTGACGCTCGACCGCCGCGCCGCCCACTTCTCCGAGGTCAAAGCTGGCGGCCAGAACGGGGAAGAGGGGCTTAGAGTGAGTCGACGGCTCGAGTTCATCGGACTTCGGCAGTTGGCCGTCCTTGAGAAAGCCGTCCCATGCCGCTGCGGAATCGGCAATCACGGTGGAAACGCCAGGGCCGGGCGCGGGAAGGACATAGAGATAGCCCCAGTTGATGCGCACGTGGTCGCCTTTTTCAGCGAGGATCGGCTGGCGGCGCGAGCCGGCACGGAGAAGTGGGGCTCCGTCAAGGTCGAAGCGCGACCAACTGACGGGTTCGGAAGGCTGGTTCACCGCGATACGGGAGCTGGCGTCGAAATAGAGGGCGACGCGGTGCTGCTGGCCGTCGGTCGACCGAACGCTCCAGATGATGTACGACGCGGGTCGTGAGAGAACGTCGAGATCATTCGCAAGCGCCGGCGTGAGAAAAGTCAGAGTGAGCCGGATGCCTGTGCCGGAGAAAGTGTAGATCGTACGCGTCGGCTCGACGTCGAGTCCCGTTTGGTCCAGCGCCGGGGTCTGCTGGTCTTCTCCTTGGTTTGGATCGCTTCCCATGATTCGGAACGCTTTTCCGTCGATGCGAACCATCGAGCGGAGTCGCTGCAGCGCGCCGGTCCAGTGGCGCGTGGGTCCGTCGGTAAGGCGGTCGTTGAACGACCAGATGCTGAAATAGGGATCGTGCAGGACTAAAGGAACAACGGGTGGGCGGAACGGTTTCGTTTGCGCCGGGAGGGCGGAAGCTGCCAATAAAATGAAGAGGAAAGCGCCGAAGAATTTTTTCATTTGTGATTTGCGGGGCGAATTGTGCGCCGCCTACCTCCTGGCTACCGGATCGTGAAGACCTTATTTACCACGGAGGGCACGGAGTTCCACGGAGAAAACCATCCTTGCTCTTCTTTCCGGCTTCATTTGTCTTCGAGGACTATCGAAGTCAGGAAATCGTAGCCTCCGGCGGGATCGATGTGGACGTTGGTGATTCGGGCGCGGTGGACGGCTACGTTGTCGAGATACCAGAGATTCAGGTAGGGCTGATCGCGGGCGATGATTTGCTGGACCTGTGCGTAGAGCTGTTTGCGTTTTTCTTCGTCGGGCTCGATTCGAGCCTCTTCGAGCAGGCGATCGAGTTCGGGGTTGATGTAGCGGCCGCGGTTGGCGCCGGCGGGCGGAATCTGTTTGGAGTCAAAGACGTAATAGAAGATGTCGGGATCGGTGTTCGCGCCGATCCAGCGGAGGACGTAGAGCTGAAAGGCGCCGTGGGTGATGTCGGCATAGAACGTGCCGAATTCGAGCGAGTGGAGATCGAGCGCAATGCCGACCTGGCTCCATTGCTGTTGCAGCACGGCGGCGATCAAGCGCGATGTTTCATCGGTTGAAGTCTTCAGTGTGAGATGGAAGCGGATGCCGTCGGGTCCGCGCGGAAAACCGGCTTCATCGAGTAGCTGGTTTGCGCGCGCGGGATCGAAATCGTAGCGCGGGATATCGGGGTCGTAGGCCCAGTTGCTTGGCGGGAGAAGATCGTCGGCGATGCGGGCCTGGCCGCGGAGCAGATAGCGAATGATCTGGGCGCGATCGGTGGCGTAGGCGAGCGCCTGTCGCACGCGGCGATGACGTAGGATGGGATCCTCGCAGTTGATGGCGACGTACTGGATGATCGTGCCCGGTTGATCGGTGACGCGGATGGCGGGGTCTTTGGCGAGCGCGACGACCATGTCCGGTGGGAGCGAATTCAGGTCGGCGATATCGGCGCTGCCCTTGCGCAATTCGAGCGCGCGCGTGGTGGCGTCGGGGACGACACGGAAAACGACACGCTCGATATTGGGCGGCTTGCCGAAATAATCCGGGTTGCGCTCGAGAACCACTTCCTCACCTGGAACTTCGCGAACGAAACGAAATGGGCCGGTGCCGATGGGATGCTCGGCGGGATTGAATGCGCCGCCGGGTGTGCCGGGGCGCGGAACGATGCCGATCGCCGGGCGCATCAGGTCTCCAAGAAACGAGGCGTAGGGCTGGTGGAGATGGAAGACGACGGTGAGCGGGTCGGGCGTATCGATTTCGCGAACGATGGTGAAGGATCCGCGCTTCGGCGTTTTCACCTCGCCCGAAATGATCGATTCGAGCGTGTATTTCACATCGGCGGAGGTGAGCGGCTGGCCGTTCTGGAAATGGACGCCGGGGCGGAGATGAAAGATGTAGGTGAGCGGGTCGGGCATTTGCCAGCTTTCGGCGAGGTCGGGAGCGACGGTCATTTGGGGGCTGCGCTGGACGAGGCTGCTGAAGATAAGGCTGTCGAGATATTGCGATGTGGCGTCGGTGCCGATGCGCGGATCGAGATTGTTGGGCGAATTTTCGAGAAGGAATACCACGGTGCCGGGGCTGGGCTGGGCGGAGTTGGTGGAGCAGGCGGAGAGGCAAAGGCTGATGGCTGATACAAGGATGAGCGCGGCGATCCTGCGCGCGAGCGATGAGGTCTGCGTAGCACAGCCATTCCTGGCTGTGCGTCTTTTGTCATGCGTCAGCGCCCCATCCCCATTTGGTCGCCATGAAAAGATGCCGCCCTGCAGGGCGGCCCTACAAAGGCTCCAGCTAGTTCGATTAGTCGGCGGCACTGGGAGGATATACCACTTTTCCGAGGATTGCGGGCCGGCAGGCGCCGGTGGCGGCGGGCAGATTGGCGGGGCGATGGTGCCAGGATTCGTAGGCGAGGATGGCGAAAGCGAAGGCTTCCTTGGCGTCTTCAGAGACGCCGAGCTCTTCGGCGCGGCGAAGTTGGATGCGGTCGAGGCCGGCTTCGAGTTGGGCGAGGATGAGCGGATTGTGGGCGCCGCCGCCGGAAACAATCAGTTCATCTATCCGCGTGCGGGGAAAGACGTAGCGGTTTAGCGCGTCGAGGATCGAAAGCGGAGTCAGCAAAGTGGCCGTGGCCAGCACGTCTTCCGGGCGCGCGTTGCGGGCCAGATTCAACAGGCGCGAGACGTAGGCGCGGCCGTACTGTTCGCGACCGGCGGATTTGGGCGGCGCCTGGCGGAAATAAGGATCGGCCAGCAAACGATCGAGAACGCGGCGAATGGGGCGGCCGCGCGAGGCGAGGCTGGCGTTGCGGTCGAAGGCGCGGCGGCCGCGAGTGAAATGGTGCGTGAGGGCGTCGATCACCATGTTGCCGGGGCCGGTGTCGAAGGCGAGAACGTCATCGGGTCGCCCGGCGGGGGAAATCACGGTGACGTTGGCGATGCCGCCGATATTCAGCGCCACGCGGCCACGGCGCTGGTCGCGATACAGCAGGAAATCGACGAACGGAACGAGCGGCGCGCCCTGGCCTCCGGCCGCCATGTCCGCGGGACGGAAATCGGCGACGACGGGAATACCGATGCGGGCGCCGATGATGGAAGGTTCGCCAATCTGAAGAGTGGAGGCAATCGCGCGGCCGAGGAAACGCGACGCACGGCCTTGATGATAAATCGTCTGGCCGTGCGAGCCGACGAGATCGATTTTCGCGAGGGAGACGCGGAAGCGGCGACTGGCGGCGATGGCTGCTTCGGCGAACAACTCGCCGATGAGGAAATTCAGCTGGCTGATTTCCTCGGTTGTGGTGCCGGCTCCTTCGGCTACGCGGAGAATCGCGCGGCGAACGGGAGCGGGATAGGCAACGGTGAGGAAATTTTCGAGGCGGGCGCGCAAACGCGGCGGAGCGCCTTCGATGCGCGCGAGCGCGACGTCAATGCCGTCGGCCGAAGTGCCGGAGATGAGGCCGAGGACGCGCATCAGGAGATCTGCTTCTTGAGTTCGGCGAGAAGGGAGAGCGCCTCGATCGGCCGGAGGGAATCGGGATCGAGCGAGCGGAGGGTATCGATAATTTTCTGGTCGAGCGGGGTGAACATGGCGGGCTGCTCGGCGGCCTGCGGGGAGAGCTTGTCGGTGAGTTGCTGTTCGCTTTGCTCGTGGCGGCGGAGGATTTCGCGGGCGCGCTCGATGACGCGCAGCGGCAGGCCGGCCAGGCGCGCGACTTCGATGCCGTAGCTGCGATCGGCGCAGCCGGGCTCGACGCGATGCAGAAAAACGACCTCCTGCCCGGCTTCACGGACGGCGACGTGGAGATTCGCGACGCCTTCGAGGCGGTCGGCGAGTTCGGTGAGTTCGTGATAGTGCGTGGCGAAGAGGGTCCGCGGCCGGGGATGGGCATCGAGGGCCTCGACGACGGCCCAGGCGATGGCAAGGCCGTCGTAGGTGGACGTGCCGCGGCCGACTTCGTCGAGCAGGACGAGGCTGGCTTCGGTGGCGGAATTGAGGATGGCGGCGACTTCGCTCATCTCAACGAGGAAGGTGGAGCGGCCGCGCGCGAGATTGTCGCTCGCGCCGATGCGAGTGAAGATGCGGTCGGTGACCGGCAGGCGCGCCTGGGCGGCGGGAACGAACGAGCCCATCTGCGCCATCAGCACGATGAGCGCGGCCTGGCGCAGATAGGTGGATTTGCCTCCCATGTTCGGGCCGGTGATGACGAGAATGGCGTGCGAGCTCGCGTTCAGGTACAGGTCGTTCGGGACGAAACGATCGCCGCGGCGCTCGAGCAGGCGTTCGAGGACGGGATGGCGGCCGCCGACGATGTACAGCTCGTCGCCGTCATGAAATTCGGGACGGACGTAATTGCGGGCGACGGCGAGGCGGGCGAAGGCGACGAGAACGTCGAGATTGGCAATGGCGCCGGCGGTGCGGCGGAGTCGCTGCGCGTGCACGCCGACCCAGGCGCGCAATTCTGCAAAAAGGCGGCGCTCGATTTCGAGAATGCGGCTGTCGGCTTCGAGGACCTTGCGCTCGTATTCCTTCAGCTCGGGAGAGATGTAGCGCTCGGCGCCGACGAGGGTCTGTTTGCGTTCGTAATCGGCAGGGACGAGGTGAACGTTGGGCTTCGAGACCTCGATCGAATAGCCGAAGACCTGATTGAAGCGGATTTTCAGCGAGTTGATGCCGGTGCGCTTGCGCTCGCGCTCTTCCATCTGGGCGATGGTTTGCTTGGCGCCGGTGCTCAGATCACGCAGCTCGTCGAGTTCGGCGTTGTAGCCGCGGCGGATGACGCCGGGCTCGGTGGGCTGCGCCGGGGGATCCTCGGCGATGGCGTGCTCGATGCGTTCGCGAACGTCCGCGAGTTCGTCGATCTGCTCGCGCAGGGCGACGAGGCGGGCGCTGGCGCAGCGGGCGAGGAAGCCGCGGACGAGCGGGAGACGCCCGAGGGAGCGGCGCAGGGCGACGAGGTCGCGCGGCGTGGCAACGTTCAGCGTGATGCGGCTGGTGAGGCGCTCGAGATCCATCACCCCGGAGAGATCGGTGCGCAACTCCTCGCGAAGGACAGTGGAGGCGGCAAGCTCGGCGACGGCATCGAGGCGCGCCTCGATCTCGGCGCGATCGACCGACGGGCGCAGGATGCTCGAGCGGAGCAGGCGCGCGCCCATGCCGGTCGCGGTTTCGTCGAGGGCGGCGACGAGCGTGGCCTCGGCGCTGCCGCCGGAGATCGGCGTGAGCAGCTCGAGATTACGAACGGTGGAATCGTCGAGCACCATCGCGTCGCGATCGTCGTAGAAGCGGATGCGGTCGAGATGCTCGAGGCGGCCGCCGCCTACGGCGGACGTTTCGCGCAGATAGTGAACCAACGCGCCGGCGGCGGCGATGGCGAGCGGGTGGCCTTCGAGTCCGAACCCGTCGA
>JAGWOX010000059.1 GCA_028877145.1 Acidobacteriota bacterium
CCCCAGGCCCCGGCCATGCGGCGCAGCAGAATAAACTGGCCCACGTGGTAGGCGTTGTGGTCGGCGGCGAGCATCGCCTCGCGGAGAATCGTCTGCCCTTCTCCGTGCGGGATGCGGGCGAAGAGGTCCGTCTTCGGGCTTTTGACAAGGTCGATCATCGCCTGCAAGTCGGCGAGGAAGGTCTGCACGCTACGCTCCCAGGAGGCGTTGTCCGGGGGCGTGTCGGTGGGAGGCCAATAGCCGTCCGGGTAGGAAGGCGAGACGTGGCGCGGGTTGCGGCAGAATTCAAGGATGTCCCATTGCGCGATGCGGAGATGTTCGAGCAATTGCCAAGGCGTGTGAGGCGAACCGGGAATTTTTGCCGAACGAAGCTCGAGAGGAAAATCGTCGAGGGCGGTGGCGAAACCGGCGTGCGCCTGCTCTTTGGTTAGCAGGCGGATCAGATGTTCGCGAAGAACACGATCGCGATGGTCGCCGGGTGCCTTGCGGCGAGCTGCGCTCGTGGAACGCCGTTTCGTCCGCTTCCCGGTTTTGGCCCGACCTTTTGTCACACCCGCCACCTGGCCGAACTTTCAGGCCCGGAGATCGACAAATCGCTTCGGTCGCCCAGTCAGGAGACGAGCGCCGTCCCGTCAGTACGGCCGGGTTGCGGCGCCCATCGCCCTTCTTTGCTGAAAGCACTCGCGGCAGTACACCGGCCGTCCCTGCGTTGGTTTGAAGGGAACGGTGGTTTCCTTACCGCACTGCGAACAGGTGGTCCGGGTTTCCATTCGGTGTCCACCAGCCCCCATGGAAGTACCCGGATTCTGTGCTCGTTTGGCCTTGCATGCCTTGCACCGCTTGGGCTCGTTGCGGAAACCCTTTTCAGCGAAAAACATTTGCTCGCCTGCAGTGAAGACGAACTCAGCCCCACATTCGGCGCACTTCAAGATCTTATCGTGGAACTCCATGATGCTGCTCCGTTGCCCCGCCGCACGGGGAACAGCATGCCGAGAGAAAGGCTGCCCCTGAGGATACCCCCAGCCCAAAAGAAAATACGGACCACCCCGTCCCAAGGCTCTGATCTTGCGTTCGCGAGAACTTCACGTCCCACCCTAGTCCTGCTCGCGCCGCAGCTTTTTCCGCAGCCGTTTGCGCGAGAGAGCCGCTTTTGCGCGACGCTTCTCCCCGGGCTTCAGGTAGTAACTGTGCCGCTTGATTTCCTTGATGATGTCTTCCTGCTGCACCTTACGCTTGAAGCGCCGGAGAGCATTCTCCAAAGACTCCCCTTCCTGGATCATGACTTCAGCCACTCATACTTCACCCCCCTCCTCTGTGGGTTGATATTTCGAATTGGTTCCGAAGGACCACAGCGACCAACCAGCATGACCAGCTCTGTTGGTGGCTTCCTTCTATCGGAGCCCCCTTCGGAAGTCAAGAATAATTTACCAGAAACCTTGGCGGGGCGCTTGGTACAATGGGCGCGGTTCCCGGCTCGCTCCCGTATACGACGAATGAGTCCTATATAGCGGAAAGAAAGGAGCGTATCCGGACCCTTTTCCGGAGCCCTTCCCTATGCGTGACATGCAGGATGCCATCGCCGTGGTCATGGCGGGAGGCCAGGGCGAGCGCTTGTGGCCCCTCACCCGGGACCGGGCCAAGCCCGCCGTCCCTTTCGGCGGCGTCTACCGCATCATCGACGTCACGCTCTCGAACTGCATCAATAGCGGCCTGCGCCGTATTTTCGTGCTGACGCAGTACAAGGCCTTGAGCCTGAACCGGCACATCCGGCGCGGATGGTCGCCGCTGATGGGCTGGGGGGATTTCATCGAAGTGCTGCCGCCGCAGATGCGCGTCTCGCACACCTGGTACCAGGGCACCGCCGACGCCGTCTACCAGAACATTTACTCGATCGGGAGCGAGCGGTCGAATTTCGTCTTCGTGCTTTCCGGCGATCACATTTACAAGATGGATTACCGGAAGATGCTGGACCAGCACGTCGAGACCGGCGCCGATGTCACCGTCGCGGTGATCGAGATAGACGCCACGGAAGCCGCGGGACAATTCGGCGTGCTCGAGGTGGATCTGGACAGGCGCATCCTCGGCTTCGAGGAAAAACCGGCCGATCCCAAGCGCTCGCCGGTTCATCCGGACAAGTGCCTGGCTTCGATGGGCGTCTACATCTTCAATACCCAGTCGCTCATTCCCATCCTGATCGCCGACGCCGAGAATACCGCCTCCCGCCACGATTTCGGCCGCGACATTTTGCCGCAAATCCTGCACCGGCATCGCGTCTGGTCCTACAATTTCATCGACGAGAACAAGAAAGAGGCCCTCTACTGGCGCGACGTCGGCACGATCGACGCCTACTTCGAAGCCAATATGGATCTGATCGCCGTTTCACCCGTCTTCAACCTCTACGACAAAGGGTGGCCGATCAGTACCTGGCAGCATCAGTATCCGCCGCCAAAATTCGTTTTCTCCGACCCGGGCCGCATGGGCTTCGCGCTCGATTCGCTCGTCTCGGGAGGGTCGATCGTTTCGGGCGGACGCGTGCTGCGTTCCGTGCTCGGCTACGATGTCCGCGTCAACAGCTATTCTGATGTCGAAGACTCGATTCTCTACAATCACGTGAACGTGGGACGCCATTCGCGCATCCGGCGAGCCATCATCGACCGCCACGTCGACCTGCCCGAGCACACGGTGATCGGGTACGACCTCGAGGAAGATAGCAAGCACTATCACGTCACCGAGACCGGCATCGTCATTGTCGTGCGGGAAGAATCGATGCTCGAGGAACCGGAATAGCCGGCCCGCGACCCGGCGACGGAAACAAGATTGAGGAGGCCCCATGGACACTCGCATCTCCCAAATTCACGCTCGCGAAATCCTCGATTCCCGGGGCAATCCGACCGTGGAAGCCGACGTCGTTCTCTTCAGCGGCCACCGCGGACGCGCCGCGGTGCCGTCGGGCGCATCCACGGGCCAGCATGAGGCGCTCGAGATGCGCGACGGCGACCCCGCGCGCTATCTGGGCAAGGGCGTGCGTCAGGCCGTCGCGAACGTCAATACGACTCTCGCGAATGCTCTCGCCGGGATCGACGCCACCGAACAGCAGGTGCTCGATTTCCGCATGATCGAAATCGACGGCACGCCGAACAAGTCCTCGCTCGGCGCCAACGCCATGCTCGCCGTATCGATGGCCGCGGCCCGCGCCGCCGCCCAGGCCCGTGGCGTTCCGCTCTATCGCTATCTGGCCGGCTTTTCCCGCCGTTCGATGGGGACCGTGCTGCCCGTGCCGCTGATGAATATCCTGAACGGCGGCGTGCACGCCGATAACTCGGTCGATTTCCAGGAGTTCATGGCCGTGCCCGTCGGCGCCACAACTTTTGCGGAAGCGCTGCGAGTGGGCGCTGAGGTGTTTCACCGTCTGAAGGCCACGCTCAAAAAGCGCGGCTATTCGACCGCGGTCGGCGATGAAGGCGGCTTTGCCCCCAATCTCAAATCCAACGTTGAAGCCGTCGAGGTGATTCTCGAAGCGATTCACGCGGCCGGCTATACGCCCGGCAAGGATGTCGCCATGGCGCTCGATCCGGCGGCCAGCGAATTTTTCGATTCCTCCGCGCGGCGCTACGTCTTCAAGAAATCCGACCAGTCCGAACATACCTCCGACCAGATGGTCGCTTTCTGGGCGGACTGGGTGCGGCAGTACCCGATCGTTTCCATCGAAGACGGGCTGGCCGAAGATGATTGGGACGGTTGGAAATCGATGACGAAAGCGCTGGGCTGGAAGATTCAATTGGTTGGCGACGATATTTTCGTGACAAATACCAAGATATTCGAGAAAGGAATCGCGCAGAAGGTTGGGAATGCAATCCTGATCAAGCTGAACCAGATTGGCACCGTCACCGAGACCGTCGAGTGCGTCGAAATGGCGCTGCACAACATCTACCGCGCCGTAGTTTCCCACCGCTCGGGCGAAACGGAGGATCCGTTCATCGCCGATTTCGTCGTCGGCATGGGCACCGGGCAAATCAAGACCGGGTCCGCCTCGCGCGGCGAGCGCATCGCCAAGTACAACCAGTTGCTGCGGATCGAAGAGGAGTTGGGGTCCGACGCGAAATTCGCCGGGTGGGCTGCGCGGTGACACAGGCTGGGCCGCGTTCCTCGGCCGGACCGGTTCGCCTGTGCTCATGGATCCGTTCAACTCTCGCGTTGGAACCTTCTGAATTTCTCACCCGCATCGAAGTGTGGCGCATTGTCTTGTGTCTCCAGGGATGATGATCGCATGATGGGGGAAAGGAAAAGGACGCCATGAACCCACAAAATCCGGATACCTCCTCCTCGAAAACCGAGCAGCCTTCCTACGAGTTCACCATCGAGATGGAACAGATGGAGGACTACGCATTTCGCGTGCGATTCGGTAACGAGCAGTTTCCTCCCCTCGTTATGGATGAGCCGGCTCCGCTCGGCAAGGACAGCGGGCCGAATGCTTCCCGCGTGCTCGCCGCGGCGATCGGCAATTGCCTGAGCGCCAGCCTGCTCTTCTGCGCGCGCAAGGGGCGCGTCGAAATCGGGCCGATTCGGACGAAGATCACCGTGCGCACCGCGCGAAACGAGCGCAAACGCCTGCGCATCGCCGGTGTGCGCGTAGAAATCGATCCGCACGTTGCCGAGCCGGACCGGCAGCAGGCGCTGCGGTGCCTGGACCTCTTCGAGGATTATTGCGTGGTGACGCAGAGCATCCGCCAGGGCATTCCCGTGGAAGTTAAGGTGAATGGACTCGAGGACCTGCGCATTTCCGCTGAAAAGTAAATCGCGACGGGGGACAAGCTTAGCGACAAA
Source organism: Acidobacteriota bacterium (assembly GCA_028877145.1). Taxonomy (GTDB): domain Bacteria; phylum Acidobacteriota; class Terriglobia; order Acidiferrales; family UBA7541; genus JAKASX01. The sequence continues at coordinate 4,825 of JAGWOX010000059.1, forward strand.
CTCGAAGGAGGAAGAATGCACGGGGACCCGAATCGGCACGCGCATGTGGACGATCCGCAGCGTGCTGGAGCGAAGCAGCCGGAGCGGTTTGATTCGAAGAAAGCGGACCGGCTCGACGACCCTTCGCGCTTCGAATACCTGCCGCCGGAAAAAATCGTTGCGCTGCTCGACCTTCCCCGCGGCGCAACCCTCGTCGATTTCGGCACGGGGACGGGCACGTTTGCCATTCGCGTGGCCCAGGCGCGGCCGGACGTAACAGTCGTGGCGCTCGACGAGCAGCCGGAGATGCTCGAACGCTTGCGCGCGAAACCCGCGGCGAAATCTCTGGCGAACCTGAAGCCCGCGCTTCCCGATCGGGTCCCGGCGCTGCGTGGCCTTGCCGACCGCGTGCTGGCGCTGAATGTGCTTCACGAATTGGGCGATGACGCGCTTGCGGCGCTAGGGTCGCTGCTCACCGTGGAAGGATTCGTAATTTTCATCGATTGGAACGCTGACGTTGACCGCCCGGCCGGTCCCCCGCGCGATCACGTCTACGGTCCGCGTGAAGCTGCCCAGCGGCTCGAACACCAGGGATACTCGGCGGAGATTCTTGAGCCGATGCCGTACCACTACGTCCTGCGCGCCCGCCCAAAGCATGTGTAGCGTTGCCGGAATTTATCCCGACCTGTCGGGAGGGCAGCACTTTGTCCGACGGCGAGCAGAAGGATGTGAGCCGCCGGGTGGCCCAGGCGCCGTACTTGCGCCTGGGGATGTTGTCTTCTCAGCCCACATCCACACCGGTCGGGCGGACCGCCACCTGTTCGTGAAAACACTGTGGCGAAGCGTCCCGAAACAACACCTCACCGCGTTCACATACCCTAAGGGGTCTTCCTAATAAACGCTCGCCTTCTTGCCCCTGACGTAAGTCGCGAACCATGCCGCCTCGCGCTGCCAGGCATCCCGCAACACATGTGTCCGGTCGAAATAGTGGAATTCGCCCGGATACATCATGAACGAGATCAGATTCCCCTTCTTCTGCCTGAGCGCCTTGTCGATCAGATTCACCGATTCCATGAACGGCACGTTCAGGTCGGCCGTGCCGTGCAGGATGAGCAGCGGGCGTGCCAGGCGGTCGATGTGGTCGATCGGCGCGGTTCGCGCGTAGACCTCAGGATATTGTTCCGGTGTGCCGATGCGGCTGATCAGCCAATTGCTGTGATAAGGATCCTCGTACCACATGTGGAAGTCGACGACTCCCGCAACGTCGATGCCCGCGCGGAACAACGTCGGCTGCTTCGTCATCGCGACAAGCGTGAAGAATCCGCCGTAGCTCAGGCCCCAAACGCCCATGCGGCTACTATCCACGTAAGGGAGCGTCTTCAGATAATCGCCGGCCATCCAGGCGTCTTGGGCGTCCTTGCCGCCGATATCCATGTAAACGCCTTCGCGCCACTCGCGGCCATAACCGATGCTGCCGCGGTAATCGGGCGCGATCACCACGTAGCCTTCCTGCAATAAATATTGATGGAAGGTGTAGTAGGTGGCGTAGTGGCGCTCGACGTGCCAGCCGTCGTAGTTCTGGTTGATTCCGTCGCCGTGAATCCACACGATCGCCGGATGCTTCTTCGTGCGATCGAGATTTTTCGGAACGAAGAGCCACGCCGGCACCATCTCGCCGTTTGCTCCCGGATAATGGATCAGGCGTGGCGCAACGAACAGCGAGTGATCGATCCCCGCCGGCATCGATTCGCTGATGCGCGCCGCTTTCGAGCCGGCCGCGGCAGGGGTGACGAACAAATCCGCTGAATTCCACGGATCGGTATGCTGGTAGACGAGTCGCGAATCGTCCGGCGACCAGTGCGGCTCGATATTCGTGCCGCGCCCCGAAGTGATGTACGTAATCGTGGCGCGGGCGGGATCGTCTCCGATCATTGTTATGCCCAGCTGGCGGTCGCCCGGATGGCCGGGGGCGTTGGCGTCAAAAGCGATCTTGCGGCTGTCGTGTGACCACGCCGGGCGCCACGATTCGAAATCGCCCTTGCCGATTTCGACGGGCGCGCCGCCGCTCGCGGGCATCACGTAGAGATGGTCCCAGCCGTCGACATCGCTCAGAAAAGCGATCCAGCGGCCGTTGGGCGAGGGCTGCGCTTCGGCGCCGGCGTCGTAAGGAATGCTCCAGAATTTGTCTTCAACGTCCTCGTGGATCGCGCGCGCCATTCCGGTAGTGGTATCGGCAATGTAGATCGTGCGCGTCTTGTAATCGCTCGATACCGCTTCGCAAACGATATGCGTCGCGTCGACCCACCGCGAAGAATCGGCCCCTTGCGGCACGTCGATGGCGACCGGCGAGCCGCCGCTCGCCGAAACGACGTGCAGGCGGCCCGGCGTGACTTCCGTGACGGCGAAGATCAATTTCGCGCCGGAATAGGAGGGCGAGACGTTGTGTGGAATCCTGCGCATCCCGCCGTTATAGGCGAGATGCGAACCGTCCGGTGACCAGCGGATGCCACCGATCCCGGCCTCGTCATGAACGACGTGCGTTTCCTGATTACTCGCGAGCGAGCGAATCCACAGATCACTTCCCTGCCCCTCTGCCGTGCCCGGCTTTCCTCCACTCGGGCGAACGAAGGCCACCTGCATGCCATCTGGTGAAGGAACGAAGTCCATTTCCGGCTCCGGCGTGGTCCAGACGGCGTGCGGCCCGCCGCCCGTTGCCGCCACTTCCCACAAATCGCCCCCGTGCGGGAAATAGAGGACGCTGCCGTCATGGCTCCAAAACGCTCCGGAAACTTCGCCGTGAGGAAACGTGGTGAGGGCCAAGGGGCTCGTGCGTCCGGCGGAGTCGACGACGTAGAGGTTGTAGACGCCGCCATCGTCCCAGATGAAAGCGACATGACGGCCGTCGGGCGACCAGAGCGGGTCGGAAGGATGCTTGATCTCGAGCAGTTGTTCGATCGTCAGCCGATGCGCATTGTTCTGCGGCTGCGCCGCGGCGACGCCCGCCAACGACAGCATGCCGAAAAGACCAAGAAAAACAGGGCTGAAGTGAAGTGAACGCCAGCGTTGCCACATGCCGTCCTCCCCTCACGGAAACAGATTCGCGAATAGGGCGAATAATATATCCGGGTCAATCTGCGCTGCCAAGCAGCAAAAGGCCCGTGCTGAACGCCAGCGACAGTTTGGCGTATTCCGTCTTGCCATTCTCGAAGATGGTGAGTTGGTGTCGGGTGCCCCAGGCGCCGTCGTTGCGCCTGGGGGTGTTGCCTTCTGATCCCACATCCGCACAGGTCAGCGAACGTACCAAACCCCGAAGCACCGTCGGAGAAAATCCGAGACCACGTCGGCGCAACGCACCTAACCGCGTTCGCCCCCCTCGGCTAAGCGCAGGGTGACACAGAAGCTTTACTGCAGTTTGGCGTATTCCGTCTTGCCATTCTCGAAGATGGTGAGTTGGTGTCGGGTGTCGTTGCGCCTGGGGGTGTTGCCTTCTGATCCCACCTCCGCACAGGTCAGCGAACGTACCAAACCCCGAAGCACCGTCGGAGAAAATCCGAGACCACGTCGGCGCAACGCACCTCACCGAGTTCGCCCCCCTCGGCTAAGCGCAGGGTGACACAGAAGCTTTATTGCAGTTTGGCGTATTCGGCTTTGGCTTGATCGAGGATGGGAAGCTTGGGATCGGCGTGCTGCCAGAGGGCCAGGAAATCCTGGTAGGACTTGCGAGCGCCCTCCTTGTCGCCGGTGAGAACGCGGGCGCGGGCCAGTCCCAGATGCGCGAGCGGGAGTAGCACCTCGTTTTGCATCACTCCGGGATTGCTGAGAATTTTCTGGAACTCGGCCGCGGCCTCCGCGCCTTGATGCGCCGCCAGATACGCCTGGCCACGCACGTAGACCGGATAGAGGTTCAGCAAAATCCTTTCGGCCGGAGTTCCAAGCTCGTACGGCGTTGCGGCTTGCAGACCGGTGATGGCCTTGGCCGGAGTCTTCTGATCGAGGGCGATGGCGGCTTGAATCGTCGGCAGGTAATTGAATTGCGCGACGGTATCTTGTGGGAACCGTTTTGCCAGATCGTCGCTCAGTAGCTTGGCCTGGGCCACATCGCCGGCAAGCGCCAGGGCCAGCGCTGCCGCGGCTTCGGTGTCTCGGCCGTTCGATATTTTCAAGCCAGCCGCGGCTTGCTGCCGCGCCTGGGCGGCATCGCCCACGAGCGCTTCCCGCAATGCTTCCACGGCCGCGTAACTCGCCGCCGTCTCTTTCTCGTCCGCCTGCTGAGCGGAAGCAACGGCGCGCGCGGTCAGATCGTTCGCCCGCGTGAATTGGCCACCATACGCGGCGGTTTCCGACTGATAGTAGATCAGCACGTCCTCGATTCCCGGCTTGCCCGCCGCCCAGGCCACTTCGCGCGCCATTGTGGCTGAATCGCCCTGCACGAAAGCGAGTTGATAGGCATTCTCGTGGAGTGATGCGGATTCGACTCGCTGCGCCTTCGCCTGGCGGAGTATGGCGGCGGATTCGTCCAAACGATTCGCGTACATGTAGTACTGCGAGAGGTTCGAGTAGTCCAGACCGGTGGCGGGATGATCCAGCTCGATGGTGCGGCGCGCCATCTCCAGGCACTGAGCGTATTGCCCCAGAGTCTTGTAATCGTTGCCGAGATTGTTGACGGGAATCGAATCCCGCGGATACGTCTGGCTCCAGAGCTGATAAACCTGATCCGCCTTCAGTAGGTCGCCTGTGACGAATTGCTCGTAGTGCGAGGAGATGTAGAACCTCTCCCGCTCGCTCACTCGGTTCCGCAGGTCGTAGGCCTTCTTCAGGTTCTCGGCCGCGACGCCAATTTCGCCGAGGTTGAAATAGCTGGTACCCATCACGGCGTAGGCCGCGGCGAAATTTGGATCGAGCGAGATGGCGCGCTGGAAGGACGTAGCCGCGGCGGTGGAATCGCCATTCAGGTCGGCCTGCCAGCCGAGCGTGTAGGCCTGAAGCGCCTCGAGCGAAGGGGTGGTGACGTCGGCGAGCGGCTTGTCGAATTTCTGGATGGAAGCAAGCGATTCGCCGAGTTTGCCGCGAATTGCCGTGGCGACGGTGCCGAGCGATTCAAGCACGTGATTCTTGTCGTTCGCTACGGCCTGCGCGCTGGCGAGCGAATCGCCTGTCGCGCAGTTCTCCGCACTCAGGATCAAGTTGTATTGCGTGCCGATCTGCGCGATCGAGCCGTTGAGCACCGCGGCGGCTCCGGTCCGCCGGCAAACCTGCCGTGCCAGGGCGTCGGTGAAGCGCGTGCCCGAGGGCTGGCCCATCAGGCGAAGCGTTTGGGCCACTTGCTGGTCGGAAACGATATTCAGGAACGGAGATTGGGCCAGCTGCGCGGCGAGCCCCTGCCGCAGCGTGCCGTCGAAAACGGAATCGCCCGTGGTATTGGTGAAATCGGCAAGAACGATCGAGTCTTTCGACGTGAGCTTCGGCCCGCGCGGCCAGAAATACCACGCGCCGGCTGCCACTGCCGCGAGCACGATGATCGCCGCGATCGCCACGTAGCGTTTGCGGCTCGCGGTGGAAGGAGCCGGCGGAGCCGCCAGTCCCGCGCTCATGCTGTTGCCCGATTCGGTGTCGCGCTTCAGCCGTTCCAGGTCGGAGCGCAAATCGGCAGCGTGCTGGTAGCGAAGCTTCGGATCTTTTTCCAGGCACTTCGAAATGCAGCGCTCGAGTTCGGCCGGGATATTTGGATTCAGGCGGACCGCCGGCGTGGGAATGCGATTGAGGATTCCGTCGAAAATCTCGGTCGTGCCGGCGCCAGTGAACGGCTGATGGCCCGTGGCCATTTCGTAGAGGACAGAGCCGAAAGAAAAAATGTCGCTCCGGCCGTCGACGGGGCGCCCGCGGGCCTGCTCGGGCGACATGTAGGACGCCGTGCCCACGGTCATGCCGGGACTGGTCAACTGGTCCTGGGCGACCATCGCCCCGCTCTCGCGGATGATGCCTCCCGAGCTCAGCTTCGGCGCCTGCTTCGCCAGCCCGAAATCCAGAATCTTCGCGTGGTCCTGGTCGGTGACGAAAATATTGGCCGGCTTGATGTCGCGATGAACGATGCCCTTGGAATGCGCGGCTTCGAGGCCGTCGGCGATCTCGATTCCCAGCCTGAGCAACAGGTCGAGCTGGAGCGGCTCGCCGGAGATGCGGTGCTTGAGCGTTTCGCCCTCGAGGCACTGCATCGCGAGGAACGGGTTGCCCTCGTAATCGCCGATATCGTAGATCGTGCAGATATTCGGATGGTCGAGCGCCGAAGCCGCGCGCGCTTCACGCTCGAACCGTTCGAGCGCCAGCGGATCGCGGGCCAGGTCTTCGGGGAGGAATTTCAGCGCGACGAACCGGCCCAGTTTCGTGTCCTCGGCTTTATAGACCACCCCCATTCCCCCGCCGCCGAGCCTCTCGGTGACGCGGTAGTGGGAGACAGTTTGCCCGATCAATGAGGGAATGTCAGCCACGCAGTTCGAATCTTATGGCGCTGCAAATGCCAAGTCAACGAGCAAGGCAGGGTGCGAGCTTTGATGGGTTCGGGAGCAGGTGGCAGCGTTCGCGCCCGGGGCTTTTGCCTCCTCATCCCACATGCGCCCGGTAAGAGGTAGGGTTATCACTTCCGACCCCCAGTTCCACAATAGAACTCCTCTGTCACCTTGAGCATAGCGAAGGGTCCCGAACGCGCTTAGGCCGGGCGCGCCACCGAGACGTGGTTTCGGAATCCTCCCCGAGACAGCGGGAAGACTCACTACTCTTGCTGTTTGGCGTATTCGAGTTTGGCCTGCTGAAGGATCGGGATGCCGGAGTCAGCATCCTGCCACATGGCCAGGAAATCCTGATACGCCTTGCGAGCGCCCGTCTTGTCGCCGGAAAGCATGCGAGCACGCGCCAGCCCCAGATGCGCCAGCGGGACGATGATCTCGTTGAGCGCAACGCCGGGGTGATCGAGAATCTTCTGGAATTCTGCCGCGGCCTGCGGGCCCTGATGTGACGCTACGTAGGCCAAGCCGCGGACGTAAATCGGATAGAGGCTCAAACCGACCGTTGCGGGGGCCCCCATTTCGTACGGTGAGGCGGCCTGGAGATCGGCGATGGCCTTCGCTGGAGCGTTTTGGTAGAGCGCGATAGCAGCGTGAATCGTCGGCAGATAGTTGGATTGCGCAATGGTATCTTGCGGGAACCGCTGCTCGAGATCGGCTGCCACCTTCTGCGCTTGAACCGCGTCGCCGGAAAGCGCCAGGGCCAGCGCTGCCGCAAACTTGGCATCTCTGCCATCGGAGATTTTCAAGGCGGCTGCCGCCTGGTTGCGCCCCTGAGCGGCATCGCCGACCAGCGCCTCGCGCAGCGCCGCCTCGGCCTGATACACCGCTGCCGTCTCTTTTTCTCCAGCGTGCTCGGCCGAAGAGACCGCACGGGCGGTCAAGCCATTCGCCTGATCAAGATGCCCGGCGTAGGCTGCCGTGTCCGACTCCTCGTATAGGAACCCATCTTCTATTCCCGGCTTGCCCCTCGCCCAATCCGATTCGCGAGTCATCGCCGCCGAGTCACCCTGCAGGAAGGCGAGTTGCCAAACATAGAAATGCAACGCCACCGAGTCGATGCCATGCGCCTTGGCTTGCTGAAAGATGGCGGCTGCCTCGTCCAAACGATTAAGAACCAGGTAGCTGTCAACGAGGTTCGCGTAGCCGAGTCCGCTGCTGGGGTCCAGCTCGAGCGCGCGGCGCGCCGCCTCGAGGGCCTTGTCATATTCTCCCAGTGACCCGTAGATGGCGCCCAGGTTAGTTGAGGGAACTGAATCGCGAGGGTAGGTCTGGTTCCAGAGTTGGTAGACCTGTTGCGTCTTTTCCAGATCACCGGTTACGAATTGGCCGTAGTGTGAGGAAATGTAGAACTTCTCTCGCTCGCTCACTCGATCGCGCAAATCGTAGGCTTTCTTCAAGCTCTCGGCCGCGAGGCCGCTTTCGCCAAGGTTGTTATAGGCCGTTCCACGCACGGCGTAGGCCATGGCGAAATTCGGATCGAGCGAGATGGCCCGCTGGAAGGAGGAAACTGCCCTTGCAGGATCGCCGTTCCCCGTGGCCTGCCAGCCGAGGGTGTAGGCCTGGAGCGCTTCAAGCGATGGGGTGGTGACATCGGCGAGAGGTTTGTTAAATTTCTGGATCGAGGCAAGCGATTCCCCCAGCTTGCCGCGGATCGTTGTGGCGACGGAGCCGAGTGCTGAAAGCACTTGATTTTTGTCGCCGGCCACCGCTTGCGCGCTTGCGAGCGATTCGCCCGTCGCGCAGTTCTCCGCGTTCAAAACCAGGTTGTACTGGCTGCCAATCTGCCCGATCGAGGGATTGAGAACAGCGGCCGCTCCGGTACGCTGGCAAACCTGCTTGGCGAGTGCGTCAGTGAGCCGTGTGCCCGATGGCTGGCCCATCAACCGAAGCGTCTGGGAAACCTGCTGATCGGAAACGATGTTTAGGAACGGTGATTGGGCGAGCTGCGCGGCCAGTCCCTGGCGCAGCGTGCCATCGAAAACGGCATCACCCGTCGTGTTGGTGAAATCGGCCAGAACGACGGAATCTTTGGATGTAAGCTTGGGCGCCCGCGGCCAGAAGTACAATGCCCCCGCGGCCACCGCGGTGAGCACTACGACGGCGCCTATCCATACATACCGCTTGCGCCCAGCGCCTGAGACAGGCTCGGGTGCAGTGCCCACGGCCGGCGTGGCCCCTGAACCTGCAGCCGGTATTCGCCCCGATGACGGAGCGGCACGCTCGGCTCCCGTGGACGTAGCTGCCTCCACCTTCGAAGATGAACCGGCGCCGGTCCCGGCACCCTCTTGCACTGCCTGGTAGGCCATCGATCGGCTGGTTTCGGTGTCGCGCCGGAGCCGCTGAAGATCGGAACGCAGGTCGGCGGCGCTCTGGTACCGCAGGTTGCGGTCTTTTTCGAGGCTCTTGGAGATAATCCTCTCGAGTTCAGGCGGGACGTCGGGGTTGATCCGCACGGGATTGGCCGCGGGGGCGTATTGGATCGAGCCAAGGATGGCGCCGCTGGTATCCCCGCGGAAAGGTAGGACGCCGGTCGCCATTTCATAGAGGACGGCGCCGAGGGAAAACAGGTCCGACCGCGCGTCCACTTCCTCGCCGCGAACCTGTTCGGGCGACATATACGCAATCGTGCCGACCACCGTGCCCGGACTGGTGAGCTGCTCTTCCGCCACGGTCGCCGCTTCGTCCCGCGTCATCGTGGCTCCGGCCGCGCCGCCGCCTTTCGGGCTTTGCTTCGCCAGGCCGAAATCCAGGATTTTCGCGTGTCCGCGTGTGGTAATGAAGATGTTCGCCGGCTTTATGTCGCGATGAACGATGCCCTTCGCGTGCGCGGCGTCGAGGCCGTCGGCGATTTCGAAGCCGACTTCGAGCAGCAGGTCGAGTGGGAGCGGCTTGCCGTTGATGCGATGCTTGAGCGTCACCCCTTCCAGGCACTGCATCGCGAGGAATGGCCGTCCCTGGTATTCGCCGATTTCATGAATCGTGCAGATATTGGGATGGTCGAGCGCGGAGGCAGCCTGCGCTTCGCGCTCGAAGCGTTCGAGCGCGCGCGGATCGCGTGCCATGTCTTCCGGCAGGAATTTCAGGGCGACGAAGCGGTGCAGCCGCGTGTCTTCGGCTTTGTAGACCACACCCATCCCGCCCCCGCCCAGCCGCTCAACGACGCGGTAATGGGAGACAGTTTGCCCAATCAGAGATGGGGGTTCAGCCACGGCGTTCGAATCTTATGGTGCCCCAAAGGCTAAGTCAACGAGCTTGAATCCGGATGACGTCCACCTGGCCAGGCTCACCTCGACGCTGGCGGGCCTCCTCACGTTCGCTCAGCGCGGCAGCGGGCCTCGCCATCCCACGTCTTCCCTCTCTCACCCGGTTCTGTGTATCCTGACCTCTCATGCCCAAAAGACCAAAGCCCATTCTTCTCACCGTCCTCGATGGCTGGGGCTTTTCTCCGGAACGCAAAGGCAACGCCATCGCTCTCTCCCGCAAACCCAACTACGATGCGCTGCTTGCGAAATTTCCCAACACGCTGATCCATACCTCCGGCCCCTGGGTCGGCCTGCCCGAAGGCCAGATGGGCAATAGCGAAGTCGGCCATCTGAACATCGGCGCCGGGCGTATCGTGCAGATGGACATCACGCGCATCGATCAGATGATCGCGACCGGCGAATTCTACCGGCATCCGCTGCTCGTCGAAGCGATCCGCCGCGGCCGCGAAAATCAACTCCATCTGATGGGCCTGGTGAGCGACGGCGGCATCCACTCGCACATCGAGCACCTCTTCGCCCTGCTGCGCATGGCGGCGGAAAACAAAGTAGAGCGCGTTTTTCTCCACTGCTTCACCGACGGCCGCGACACGCCGCCCACCAGCGGCCAGGACTACCTGCGCCGGCTCGAGCAGAAGCTCCGCGAATATTCCGTCGGCCGCATCGCCACCGTCGCCGGCCGCTACTACGCCATGGATCGCGACAATCGCTGGCCGCGCATCGAGGTCGCCTATCGCGCAATCGTTCACGGCGAAGCCGACCACCGCGCCACCGATCCCGTCTCCGCCGTGCGCGCCAGTTACGAGCGAGATGTGACCGACGAATTCGTCGAACCGGTCGTCATCACGAACGCCGCGGGCGAGCCGGTAGCTCGCGTGCTCGACAACGACGCCATCATCTTCTTCAATTTCCGCGCCGATCGCGCCCGCCAGGTGACGCGCGCGCTCGTCGAGCCGGGCTTCGACCAGTTCGCCGATCCCCGCCGGCCCGCAGGTCTGCTGCTCGCCGGCATGACGCAATACGAGAAGACGTGGCCGTGGCTGCGTTACGTCCTCGCGCCGGAAAAGCTGGAGCACATCCTGGCGCAACACTTCGCCGAACTCGGCTTCCGCAATCTGCGCGTCGCCGAAACGGAAAAGTACGCGCACGTCACCTATTTTTTCAACGGCGGAATCGAAAAGCCCTACGCGGGCGAGGAGCGCATCCTGGTCCCTTCGCCCAAAGTGCCCACCTATGATTTGCAGCCGGAGATGAGCGCCGCGGGCGTCACCGATACCGTGGTGAAAGCGATCGAGAAAGGCGATTTCGACGCCATCATTATGAATTACGCCAACGCCGACATGGTCGGCCACACCGGCAAGCTCGAAGCCGCCATCCGCGCCGTTGAAGCCGTTGACGAAGGACTTGGCCGCATCCGCCAGGCGCTTGGCCCGAAACGCGGCGCCTGGATCATCACCGCCGATCACGGCAACGCCGAAACCATGATCGATCCCGCAACCGGCGGCCCGCACACCTACCATACAACGAATCCCGTTCCCCTGATCCTTGTAACCGACGACGCGCACGCCGGCCTCCGCAACGACGGCTCGCTCCGCGATGTAGCGCCGACCATCCTTGCTCTTGCCGCCGTTCCCCAACCGCCCGAAATGACAGGCCACAATCTGCGCACGAACAAAGGCTGAGTAGGAGAGTCGCCAAGCCGCGGGCACCCGCCCTTGAAGGCGCGCCGGATTTTGACCCATCCTCAACAGTAGAAATCCCGAGCGTAGTTCCGGGTGCCCCACTCTTCGGGCGCCTTTCGCCCGAAGGGTGGGCGGCAGTGAGCCGCGGCAAGAGCCCGTACCCACTGTGTTATATTGATCGGCACGAGAGGAAAACCGTGGCTCTAGTCGAACAAATCCAAAAAGACCTGATCGAAGCAATGAAAGCGCGCGACGAATTGCGCGCCAGCGTCCTGCGCATGGTGAAGACCGCGCTCAAGATGAAGGAAGTGGAGAAAACGCGCCCGCTCGACGACGCGGAATCCATCCAGGTGCTCCAGACTCTGGTGAAACAGCGGCGCGAATCTATCGAGCAGTTCACCAAGGGAGGGCGCCAGGACCTCGCCGACAAGGAAGCCAAGGAAATCGCCGTTCTGGACACCTATCTCCCCGCCGCTCCCTCCGACGAGGAACTCGCAGCCGCGATCGAAGCCGCCATCGCCGAAACCGCCGCCACCTCCCCAAAGCAAATGGGTGCGGTAATCAAGGCGGCCCGCGCCCGCCTCGAAGGCAAAGCAATCGACGGCAAGCTCCTCAGCGACCGAGTCCGCCAGCGCCTCGAAAAAGCCGCGTCCTGAACAGCCTTTGCGGCAACCCGGCGCGCCTGAAATCGTGCCCCCGCGTCGACCCGGCGCTCGTCATGCCGCATTTCGCCGGGTTTTCCGTCTTGCCTCACCCCACCCCCGAATGCTACCTTCACCCCTCGTTTTCCTTCCGATTCGCGAACGGGTGAAGGAGGTCGCTGTTGGCTACACGAGGATGGAGTTCGACGGCGCCGATTGATGAGTTCCGCACCTACGTTCCCGCAGACACCAAAGTAGCCGAATTCAGTTGGCGGGCGATTATCTTAGGGATTTTCGCCGGCCTGTTCTTCGGCGCGGTGACGGTCTAC
>JAGWOX010000060.1 GCA_028877145.1 Acidobacteriota bacterium
GAAGAATCCGGCGAGCACCCGGAAGAGCAACGAAGGAGCCGACCGAGAGAGCCGGAAAGGATGAGAACAGAACGCCGGCCCGCCCGCCCCGCGCCAAAGTCGGCGCAAAACTGGCCGCCCGCCAATTTAGTCACAGCCTCTGAGCGAAGAATCCCGTAGCTACGTGCCCGCTGTCCCGCCAACCCAAATGGGCGTTGCGCATGAGCGATCGGGAGTCAATCTCCCTCTCGGGATCACGGAACACCGGCGGAATTGCCGCGCAAACCTATTCGACAGTGACCGACTTGGCCAAATTTCGCGGCTGATCGACGTCGCATCCCCGGCGCACGGCGACGTGATAGGCGAGCAGTTGCAACGGCAGGATTTCGAGTATGGGCGCCAGCAGATCCGGAGCGGAAGGGATTTCGATCACGTGATCGGAGGACTCACGCGCCTCTTCATCACCCTCGGTGACCACCGATATCACGATGCCGTCACGCGCCTTCACTTCCTTGATATTCGACAGGCTCTTCTCGTAGCGAGTGCAGGCGGAAAGATTCGAACGGTCGCAGGGCGCGAGCACGACCACCGGCAGGTTTTCGTCGATCAGCGCGTTCGGGCCGTGCTTCATTTCGCCGGCGGGATAGCCCTCGGCGTGGATGTAGGAGATCTCCTTCAGCTTCAGGGCGCCTTCGAGCGCGATGGGGTAGTGGACGCCGCGGCCGAGATACAGGAAATCGGAGAAGCGGAACAGTTGGCGGGCGAGCTCGTCGAAATCCTCGTCGCGTTGCAGCACCGTTTCCATCTTCTGCGGCAGGCGCAGCAGTTCCTGAAGCAGCGGCTTCAATTCGGCCGCCGAAAGAGTGCCGCGTACTTGCGCGAGGTACAGCGCGAACAGCGCGAGGGCAGTCAGCTGGGAAGTGAAGGCCTTGGTGGAAGCGACGCCGATTTCCGGGCCGGCGTGGGTGTACAGGCTGCCCGAAGCCTCGCGTGTGAGCATCGAGCCGACAACGTTGCAGATCGCGAGCGTTTTCGCGCCTTTCTGCTGGGCCTCGCGCTGCGCCGCCAGCGTGTCCGCCGTTTCGCCCGACTGGCTGATCAGCACCACCAGGCTCTTCTCGTCGAGGATCGGGTTGCGGTAGCGGAATTCGCTTCCGTAATCCACTTCCACCGGCACGCGAGCCAGGTCCTCGATCAGGAATTTCCCCGCGAGGCCGGCATGCCAGCTCGTGCCGCAGCCGACGATGCGCACGCTCGAAAGCTCGCGCAAATCGGCTTCGGAAATGCCGATCTCCTCGAGAAACAGGCGGCCGGTCTCCAGCGAGACGCGGCCGAGCAGCGTGTCGCGCACCGCGCGCGGCTGCTCGAAAATCTCTTTCTGCATGAAGTGCTTGAATCCGCCCTTTTCAGCCAGGATCGGGTCCCAGGTGATGTGCTGGAGCGGCCGCTCGATCACTTGGCCGTCGAAATTCATCAGGCGGACGCCGCCCGAGGTGAGCACGGCGACATCGCCGTCGGCGAGGAAGAAGATGTCGCGCGTGTGATGTAGCAGCGCGGGAATGTCGCTCGCGACGAAGTATTCCCCTTGCCCCAGGCCGATTACCGCCGGCGGGCCGAAGCGCGCGGCCACCACCTTGTTCGGGTCGTTCGCCGAAATCACCGCCAGCGCGTAGACGCCCGAAAGGCGGCGAACGGTCGCCAGGACGGCGTCTTCCAGCGGGCCGCCATTCGAATATTTTTCGACCAGATGCGCGATGACCTCGGTATCGGTTTCGGTGAGGAACTTGTGGCCCTCGGCCACGAGCTGGCGTTTGAGTTCGAGGTAGTTCTCGATGATGCCGTTGTGGACGACGACGATCTTGCCGCTGCAGTCGCGGTGGGGGTGGGCGTTCTCCTCGGTGGGACGGCCGTGGGTGGCCCAGCGGGTGTGGCCGATTCCGTATTCGCCGTCGATCGGCGACAGGCGGATGGCTTCCTCGAGGTTCCTCAGCTTGCCGGAGGCGCGGCGGATTTCGAGCGAGCCGTTGCGGCTCACGACGGCAATGCCGGCCGAATCGTACCCGCGGTACTCCAGCCGCTTCAGCCCGTCAATCAGAACGGGCACAACTCGCTTCGGCCCGATATAACCAACAATCCCGCACATTCCCCGCCTCCTCCGCCGGTTTCCGCCGCGGCCTACTCGACGATTTCGAAGCGGAACTGCTCGATCACCGGGTTCGCGAGCACGTCCCGCGCCAGCCGCTCCACCTGCTTCTCGGCCTCCTCGCGGGACAGCCCGTCAAGTTCGAGTACGAAGAATTTTCCCTGGCGCACGTCGCGCACGCTCGTGTAGCCGAGCGAAGCCAGGGCGTGCTGAATCGTTTGCCCCTGCGGGTCGAGCACGGTCGGCTTCAACATTACCCAGACATTTGCTTTCATCGTCGTGTTCAGTGGTCTTGCGACTGCTTGCGGAGATTATAGCAGCCCGAGCGTCTCCGCTTGCCCCCGGAAAAGGTCCAGATACGCTTGCCGTTCCGCTTGCGGCAAAAGTGCCAAAGCAAAGCTGGCTTCCGCCAGACGCGCCAGCTCAGCCGGTGAAAATCCCATCGCGGCGGCCACGCGGTATTCGCCCAGCAGGTCGGTTTCGAACATCGCGGGATCGTCCGTGGCGAGCACCACGCGGAGACCGCGGTCGAAGAAGGATTTGAGCGGATGGCGGTCGAGCCTGGCCCCGTCGGCGCCCAGTTGGCGCCCGAGCGCGCCCGTGCGCAGGTTGCTCGTCGGGCAGATTTCGAGTGGCAGGCCGCGCTCGGCCAGATCGTCCATGAGGATGGGATCGTGCAGCACGCCGATGCCGTGTCCGATGCGTTCGGCCCCAAGCATGTCGATGGCTTCGCGAACGATTTCCGGTCCTCCGATTTCGCCCGCGTGAGCCAGCGCGTGCAGACCGGCGGAGCGAGCCAACTCGTAGGCCGGCTGGAGATCGCGCGCGGAAAGCGCCAGTTCGTCGCCCCCCACGCTGAAGGCCACAACGCCCGCGGGCGCCAGGCGTGTCGCCCAAAGGGCCGTTTCGACCGCTTCGAGCGCGCCGAACTGTCGGGCGGCGTCAAAGATCCACTGCACGCGAAAGCCTTTCACCGCGGCGCGTTCCGCCGCGCCAATCAAGGCGGCGAAGTTTGCCTCGACATCCTGGCCACGGCGGAGCATCACGCCGCCGGAAAGCGTAACCTCGGCATAGACGACATTCTGCGCGATCAGGCGGTCGAAAAGTTCTTCGGCGATCAGGCGGTAATCCGCGGGCCGTCGCAGGAACGAAGTGACCCACTTGTACGCCTCGATGAAGCCGGCAAAATCGGTGTAGCGGTAGCGCGCGGCGACTTCCTCCGCGGAGACTTCCACGCCGTAATTCGCCGCGAGCCGGACGACCGTCTCCGGGGCGATAGAACCCTCCAGATGCAGGTGCAACTCGGCCTTGGGAAGAGCGGCAATGGCGGCGGCAAGCTCGGTGGCATTCATCGTGGAGAGCGCAACACTTCGAGTTTACCTGAAATGAGCTTCCGGCGGCGGGCGTAGGGAAACACTTCTCCTCATCTCTTCGTGTCCTCCGCGCCTTTCTCTATGTCCTCTGTGCGAAAGCTTTCAGGTTTCCCGCGTGCGCCGGGAACCGGCTTATTCAGCCCCAGCCGCCGCTTCCTTATGGAGTTGGCTGTGCTTGCGGCTGTAGCGGAAATAGATGAGGAGTCCAATGGCCAGCCAGACGAAGAACCGGATCCAGTTTTCGACCGTCAGGCTGGCCATCAGGACGAAACAGCACACCAGCGAGAGAATCGGCAGCCAGGGAGAGAACGGCACGCGGAATCCGCGCTTGCGATCAGGCTGCCTTTTCCGTAGCACGAGCACGGCGATCGAGACCAGGATGAAAGCGAAAAGCGTGCCGATATTCGAGAGATTCACGAGCGTCCCGATATCGAAAAGGCCGGCCGGGATGCCAACGACGAGACCGGCGATCCAAGTGGAAACGGCCGGCGTGCGAAAGCGCTTGTGGACGCGGGAGAAGGCGGAGGGGAGCAGGCCGTCGCGCGACATAGCGAACCAGATACGCGCCTGGCCGAGCTGGTAGACCAAAATCGACGAGATCATGCCCATCAATGCGCCGACGGTCACCCATCGTTCGGTCCTCAGGAGGTGTACCGCTTGCAGCGCCAATGCGACCGGGGCGGCGTTGTTCAGCGTGTCCCATTTCTGCATGCCAGTGAGCACAATGGCGACGGCGATATAGAGAACGGCGCAGATCACCAGCGAAAACATGATGCCCAGCGGGACGTCGCGCGAAGGGTTCTTGCACTCCTCGGCCGCGGTCGATACCGAATCGAAACCGATGTAGGCGAAAAATACGATCGCGCCGCCGGTCAGCACGCCTTGCCAGCCATTCGGCATGTAGGGCTTCCAATTCACCGGCTTGATGAAGTGCGCTCCGAAGTAGACGAACGCCAGAATCGCGGCCAGTTTGATCGCCACCATCACCGTGTTCGCACCGGCCGACTCGCGAATGCCGACCACAAGCAGCACCGTAAGCAGCATCACGATGATGAAGCCGGCCAGGTTGTAGTGCGTCGTCCAGCCGGTCATGGGCGAATAGGTGGGCGTGGTCCAGCGATTCGATAAGTGCAGGCCGAGGCCGGAGAGAAGGCTATCGATGTAGGCGGAAAAGCCCACGGCGACCGCCATATTCGAGACGGCGTATTCGAGGATCAGGTCCCAGCCGATGATCCAGGCGATCAGCTCGCCGAGGGTCGCGTAGGTGTAGGTGTAGGCGCTGCCCGCGATCGGAATCATCGATGCCAACTCTGCGTAGCAGAGCCCGGCAAGCCCGCAGGCGAAGGCCACCAGAAAGAAAGAGATTGCGATCGCCGGCCCGGCCCCGGGCCGTCCCATGGTTCCGATGGCATGGCGGCCGTGCATCAGGACGGAAAGCAGCGGAGCTTGCAGCAACGAAGGATAGCGGTCCACTTCTCCAGCCGCTGCCGTGCCCGTAACGATAAAGATGCCGCTGCCGATGATGGCGCCGATGCCCAGCGCCGTCAGGCTGAGGGCGCCCAAAGTCTTCTTCAGGCGATGCTCGGGAAGCTCGGAATCTGCCAGGAGCTTATCGATCGACTTTGTGCGGAAGAGGTTTGAGGCCAATGGCTATGTCCCGCACCAGGATTCGGTGCTCTCCGGAAAGCCAACACTCTACCTTCCCACGGGGCCTAGGGCAACTGTGAGTTTTGGCTCTTGCTGTTAAAGACGTTCGAGCTTCGCGTACCGCTCGATCAACTTCCGCGTGCCGTGCCGCGGGAAGCTTACCGTGAAGCGCCGGTCTTCGCCGTCCTCGGCGACGTCGAGGATGGTTCCCACACCAAAAGTGGGATGGCGAACACGTTGTCCGACGAGCATCCTGGAGGTGCCGAGTCGCGTCGGCACGCGTTTTGGCTCGTCGAAAACCTGGGCTTCTACGTCCGGCTCGGCCGCGTCGGTTTCGGCGAAAGGCAGGCGGAAACGCTGGGTTCCAAACGCGCCCCTCACGATTTCCACCAACTCAGGCGGAACCTCGCCCAGAAAACGGGAAGGCGTGCTCAGCATCTCCGGCCTTCCGCTTCCGCGATCGAACGTGCGGCGGGATCGGGCGCGAGAGAGTGTGAGCGTGTGGCGGGCGCGCGTCATGCCAACGTAGCAAAGGCGCCGCTCCTCTTCGAGAGCCGCCTCGTTCGCCATCGATCGTACATGCGGGAACAGGCCCTCCTCCATTCCCACCAGAAAAACGTGGTCGAATTCCAGGCCCTTGGCGCTGTGCAGGGTGATGAGGGTGACCGGTGCATGCTCGTCGAAGCTGTCGGCGTCGCTCACCAGCGCCGCGCGGTCCAGGAAATCGGTCAGCGTCTCGCCCTGCTCCTGGCCCTCTTCGGCCGCGGACACCAGTTCCTTGACGTTCGCCGCGCGATCGGTGAATTCAGCGCGGTCTTGCTGCTCGAGCCATTCGAGGTAGCCCGAGCGCGTGGCCAGTTCGCGAAACAGCTGGCCTGTCTGCAGATTCTCGCGCCCGGCGCGCAGGTCCTCGATCAGGCGCCGGAACTCCTGAAACGCCGCCGACGAGCGGCGGGAGCCGGTCTGGCAAGCCTCGCCGAGCGCGGCCCAGAGCGAACCGCCGTTCCCGTCCGCGCGGGTTCTGAGAGCCTCCACGCTCGTCTTGCCGATGCCGCGCGGCGGCGTGTTGATGACGCGGGCCAGTGCCACATCGTCTTCCGGATTCACCACCAGGCGAGCGTACGCGAGCACGTCTTTCACCTCGGCTCGCTCGTAGAAACTGAAGCCGCCAACCACGCGGAACACCAGGCCCGCGCGGCGGCACGCCTCTTCAAAGTTCCTCGACTGAAAATTCGTGCGGTAGAGCACCGCGATATGCGCTTCGTGATCGCCACGCAACAGGCGCTGGATCTCGTCAACGACGAATCCCGCTTCCGCCGTGGCGTCGGGCGCCTCATAGATTCGGACAAGTGAATCACCCCGGCGTGTCGCCTCGAGCGTCTTGCCGAGCCGGCCCGTGTTGCGAGAAACCACGGCCCCCGCCGCATCCAGGATGGTTTGCGTCGAGCGGTAATTCGTCTGCACGCGGACGACAGTGGTTCCCGGGAAATCCTCAAGGAACCGCTGTAGGATCCCGGGATCGGCTCCGCGCCAACTGTAGATCGATTGGTCCTCGTCGCCCACAACGCAGACGCAGGTGTTTTTACCGGCCAGCAGCCTCACCAACTCGTACTGTTTCTCGTTCACGTCCTGGAATTCGTCGACGACGATGTGTTCGAATCGTCCCTGCCAGCGCCGCCGCGCTTCCTCGCTGTCACGGAGCAGCCGTACGGCGTCAAGCAGCAAATCGTCGAAATCGAGCGCTCCGGCCTTCCTTAGCGCCGCGTTGTAGAGATCGAAAACGGCGGCGGCCACGCGGCCCTTCTCGTCGAACGCTTCCTGGGTCAGACGTTCCGAGTCCCATCCGTGATTCTTGGCGTGGCTGATCGGCTCGCGAAGTGCGCGCGGGGGAAACTGGCGCTCGTCGTGGCCGAGCACGCGAAGCGCCTGCCGGATGACGCTCTTCTGATCTTCCTCGTCGTAGATGGCGAAATCGCGCGGGATGCCGATGAGCGGTCCATCGCTGCGGAGCAATCGCGCGCAGAAGGCATGGAACGTGCCCACCCAGGGTGTCCCGCCGGCCTGCGGCACGAGCGCCCGAATCCGCTCTTTCATTTCCCGCGCGGCCTTGTTGGTGAAAGTAACGGCGAGGATGGCGTCCGGCCGCACCCCTTCCGATATCAGCCAAGCCACGCGGTACGTAATGACGCGCGTCTTTCCCGTGCCGGCGCCAGCGACAACGACAACCGGCTGGGTGGTTGTGGCCGCAGCGCGTTGTCCTGGATTCAGATCGTCGAGAAGCGACATCGGAGCGATTGTAGTGAGCCGTAGCCGCCTGGGCAAACCGGGTGATAAAGACTGCGGTTAACGCCCTCGAAGCGATGTCATTCTGAGCGAAGCGAAGGATGCCGAAAGCGCCGAGGCGATGTGACCCAGGAAGAGCGAAACGCGCGTTACTCTACGTCGAGGGAAACGAATGCCTAGTTCGTCGAAGCCGGACTAAAATGCACGTCAAAAAACATGATCGCCTGCGTGTTTCCCAAAAATTTCAGGTCGGGCACGTAGAGCCGCGCATATCGCACGACGGAGAAATCACCGGAGAGATTGAAATAGAAGAACCCGCGAACGGTGGCGCCGGGCGCGACGACGGCATCGGGAAACGCCAGCGACTGGAGCTGATCGTGCAGCTTCTGCCACTTTCCGTTGTGTCCCATCGTCGGAAAGGGTATCGGCAGGCGGCGCTGCGAGGGATTCTTCGGCTGTGGATGAAGGATCAGCGTGGCCACGTCGCCGGCGCTGAGCGGCTCGATCTGTTCACGCTCGGCCTGTGGCGGCGCGATCTCCAGCCGAATCGAATCGAGGCTGATGGCCACCGGCAAGCGAGTCGAGTTCTGCACGTAGACTTCCACGGGAAGAATGCCGGCTTTGAGAGGATTCTCCTTCCCGATGGCCTTCTTGGCGCGCTCGGTATCCTGATACGGGTCGCAGGCGATGAGGATGCCCTGGTGGGAATCGCGCGCGGCCAGCGTGGCGGGGTCGACCTGTGGCGTCGTATGCGGCAAGGCAAAAAGCAGAACGAAAACTGCTGCCAGGCCTGTCCGCACCGAGAAATCTCCCTTGGCGGGCAGGACGGGTTCGGGTTCCAGCCCGCGCGTCACCTATAATAGCGCGTTTGCGCTGCTCGCGCCGGAAGCGGCGACGCGGATACCTATGTATCTTGCCTACAGTTTGCTGCTGGCGCTGGCGATGCTCGTCGCGCTGCCATACTTCGCCGTGCAGGGCCTCCGCCACGGCAAACACTGGCAGAATCTGGTTGAGCGGCTGGGCCGATTGCCGGCAGAACTGATTGAGCGAGCCGGACGCTCGCCCGGCGCATTGTGGATTCACGCGGTGTCGGTCGGCGAAGTGGTGGCTGCGGCGCCGCTCGCCCGGCGCCTGAAGGAACGCTTTCCCGGCCGCCGGTTGGTGATTTCGACCACGACCATCACCGGCCAGCGCATGGCGCGCGAACGGATCGCGTGGGCAGACGATTTTTTCTATTATCCGCTCGACTGGGCATGGGTCGTGCGGCGAGTGTTCCGGGCAGTGCGGCCGTCACTGGTCGTGATTCTGGAAACGGAAATCTGGCCGAATTTTCTGCGGGTCGCGCGCCAGAGCGGCGTTCCGGTGCTTTTTGCGAGCGCTCGCGTTTCCGAGCGGTCGTTCCGGCGCTATCGCCTGACGGACGGGCTGATCCGCCGCGTGCTCGCCGATGCGAGCGTGTTCCTGCCTCAAACCGAAGAAGACGCGCGGCGCCTGGTGGCGCTCGGCGCGCCGGAGGAAAGAGTGAGAATCGGGGGAAATCTGAAAGTCGACGTGCCGCCGCCGGTGCGAAACCCGCTGGCAGGCTGGCTGGCGGACCAGGCGGCGCGCGGCAAGCGCACGCCGGTGATCGTGGCAGGGAGCGTAGTGGCGGGCGAGGAGAATGCGGTGCTGGCCGCCTTCGCGGGCGTACGCGAACGGTATCCGGACGCCTTGCTGGTGCTGGCGCCGCGCAAGCCGGAGCGTTTCGAAGCCGCGGCGCAGCTTGCCGAGGTTCGCGGATGGGGACTGGTGCGGCGGAGCTCGCTCTCGCTCGGCGGCGCGCTCGATGCGGGCGCCGGCATTCTGCTCCTCGATACGATCGGAGAACTGGGAGGGCTGTACGGCGTCGCCGATCTCGTTTTCGTCGGCGGCTCGCTGGTGCGCGCCGGCGGCCACAACATTCTGGAGCCGGCGGCTCTTGGCAAGGCGCCAATCTTCGGCCCTCACATGGACAATTTCCGCGATATCGCGAGGAGATTTCTCGATCGCGGAGCGGCAACACAGGTGGCGACCCCCGCCGAGTTGAGCCGGCAATGGGTCGAGTGGCTCGACGATCCGGCGCGGCGAGATGCCGCCGGGCGCGCGGCTCGCGAACTGGTCGAGGCGAACCGCGGCGCTGCCGATCGCGCTTTCGAAAGCGTCGAAGCGCTTCTCGCAACGGGTGACGCCCGATGATGCGGGAACTCTGGAAATCGCTTCTCTGGCCGTTTTCGCTGCTCTTCAGGCTTGGCGTATGGATCCGCCTGCTGCTCTACCGCTGGGGCATTTTCAAGCAGCAGCGCCTCGACGGAATCGTCGTGAGCGTCGGAAACCTGACGGCCGGCGGCACCGGAAAAACGCCGATGGTGATCTGGCTGGCGAGCCAGCTCGCCTCGGCCGGGCAGAAGGTTGCCGTGCTGACACGCGGCTATCGCAGCGTCGAATTGCCCGCCGATCTCGATCCGGAGAAAAAAGCGCGGCAGGTGAGCGACGAAGTGGTCGTCATGGAAAGCCACCTAGGCGATCGCGTCCCGATCGGCATCGGCAAGGATCGTTACCGCGCCGGGCGCGAACTCGAGCAGAAGGGCGTGAAATGGTTCGTGCTCGACGACGGCTTTCAGCACTTGCACCTCGCGCGCGACGCCGATGTGGTGCTCGTTGACGGCATCGATCCGTTCGGCGGCGGCCTGCTTCTGCCGGCCGGAAAATTGCGAGAACCGATTTCCTCGCTGCGCCGGGCGGACGTGGTGGTGATCACGCGCACGGATTCCGACCCGTTGCTCGAAAAGGAGCTGCGCCGCCGCACCGCGGCGCCGATCTTCTACGCCCAAACGGAGCTCTTGAACCTGATGCGCGTCTTCCCCGGAGCGCCGCGACAGGCCAACGACCGCGAGCGGGGCGCAAATTTCTACGCCTTCTGCGCCACCGGCAACCCCGCGGCATTCTTCGGAGACCTCAATCGTTGGGGGCTGGCCGTTGCCGGCACCGCCCAATTCCCCGATCATTACCGCTTCACCCAGCGCCGGATCAACGAACTCGAACAATTCGCCGAAGAGATGGGCGCCAAAGCGATGATCTGCACGGAAAAGGACCTGCTGAACCTCGGCGGCCTGAAATTTTCGAAGTTTCCCGTGTTCAGCTGCCGCATCGCGATGCGCCCGGCCGACCCGGCCGGACTGTGGAAGACGTTAGTGGAAATTATCGAGCGGCGGCGAGGGAAACCGGTGTGAAAATTCTGGTCCGCGCGACGAACTGGGTGGGCGACGCGGTGATGTCGATCCCGGCGCTCGAAGCCCTGCGCGCTCGCTGGCCGGAAGCGGAGATCACCATTGCGGGGCGCGACTCCATCGTCGATCTGTACCGCGGGCAGGCGTTTGTCGACCGGCTCTTTGGTCTGGGCGCGGCGGCCGGAGGAGCCCCAGCCGCGGTTGAGCGCGTCGCAGCCCGCTTGCGCCGCGAACGATTCGACCTCGGCCTGGTGCTCCCAAACTCCTTTGCGTCAGCGTGGCTGATGCTGCGTGCCGGCGCGAGGGAACGCGTGGGCTATTCGCGCGACGCGCGGCGGTGGCTGCTGACGCGGCCCATACCCGTGCCGCGGCCCGGCGAAACGCCGTGGCACGAGTGCTACTACTACCTGGAATTGCTGCGCCGCGCCGAGTGGCTCTCCGAGTTGCCTCGCGTCGAGCGCGTGCGCCTGCTCATCGATCCGGAAGCTTCCGCCCGCGCCGAGACGAAGCTGCGCGAGCTTGGGGCCCGCGGCTTCCGCGTGGCGCTCGCCGCAGGCGCGTCCTACGGCGCGGCGAAATGCTGGCCGGCCGAGCGCTACGCCGAAGTCGCCGACCGGCTCATCGAACGTTGCGGCGCGAGCGTCGTGCTTTTCGGGACGCCGGCCGAGCGCGAAATCGGCCAGCGTATCGCCGGGGCCATGCGGCAAAAGCCCCTGAATCTCGTCGGCCAGACGGGCGTGGCTGAACTTGCCGCGCTGCTCGACGCCTGCAACCTGTTCGTCGGAAACGATTCCGGCGCGATGCACGTAGCCGCGGCGGTGGGCCTGCGGGTGGTTGCCGTCTTCGGATCGACCGATCCCGACGGCACGGCGCCGATCACGCCGGAACTGGCGGTGGTCCGGCACCGCGTTTCCTGCAGCCCCTGTTTTTTGCGATACTGTCCTGTGGATCACCGTTGCATGACCCGGATTGCCGTTGACGAGGTGTACGACGCGGTCCGGAGCTGGTGTGAGGGGAAGGAGGCCGATGGAAAACGGTAAGCGCCGCCGCGCGGTGTTCCTCGATCGCGACGGCACGATTGCCGAGGAGATGGGCTACTTGAACCATCTCTCGCGCTTTCAACTGTTTCCATTTGCCGCTGCTGCCATCCGCCGCCTCAACGAAGCCGCCTGGCCGGTGATCGTTGTGACGAATCAATCGGGCGTGACGCGCGGTTTCTTTCCGGAGGAGCTCATCCATCAGGTTCACGATCGCATGGTGGCCGAACTGGCCGCCGGCGGCGCGCGCCTGGACGGAATCTATTACTGCCCGCATCACAGCGGGCACGCTTGCGATTGCCGCAAACCAAAGCCGGGCTTGCTCGAACGGGCCGCGCGCGAGCACTCGCTCGCCATCGAAGGCTCGTTCGTCGTGAGCGACCGCTACGCCGACGTGCAGATGGGACAGACGGCCGGCTGCAGCGGCATCCTGGTGCTCACCGGCTACGGACGCGGCGAATACGATTGGAACCGCCAAAGTTGGCCGCGGCAGCCGGATTCCGTGGTCGAAGACCTGACGGCCGCCGTCGACCTGATTCTGCGCCGCCAATGACGCTTGCCGAGCGGGATCAACTACTGAAGCTTCTCGACGCCTTCCACAAACAGCGCGTTCTGGTGGTGGGCGATTTCGTCGCCGACGAATTCGTCGCCGGCGAGATTTCGCGCGTTTCGCGCGAAGCGCCGGTGCTGATCCTGCGCCATCGCGAGACTCATCTGTCGCCGGGCGGCGGCGCAAACGCGGTGAACAATCTAGTCGATTTGGGCGCGCGCGTGGTGCCGGTGGCCGCGGTTGGAAATGACGAAGCCGGGCGCGCGCTTGTGCGCCATTTCCGCCGCAAGCGCGTGGACCTCTCGGCGGTCGAGCGCGTCTCGGGATGGAGCACGCCCACGAAGTCCCGGTTCCTGGCCGGCTGGACGCACACCACGCGCCAACAGGTGCTGCGCGTCGATCGCGAGCCGGGGCCGCTGCCCGAGATGGTGCGGCGGCGCCTCGAGCAAAAAGCCCGGAGACTTGTGGATCGCGCCGACGCAATTCTTTTTTCCGACTATGGCCTGGGCGTCGTGACCCCGGCGCTCGCCCGGCGCATTCTCGGCCGGCGACGCCGCCGCGTGGTGACGATCGATTCCCGGCACGATCTGCTTGCCTTCGCAGGTCTGGGGATCACCGCCGCCACGCCCAACGAGCCCGAAATCGAGGCGCAATACCACACGCGCGTCGGCAGCGATGTCGCATTGCTCGGTCGGCTTGGCGAGCGAACCCGGCGAAAAATGGGACTGGAAGCGCTGGTCGTCACGCGAGGCAAGGACGGCATGGTGGTCTTCGATCGCGGCCAAAAACCGCGCCCCATCCCCATCTACGGCACCGACGAGGCGGCCGACGTCACCGGCGCGGGCGATACCGTGATCGCCGTGTTCACTCTCGCGCTCGCGGCGGGCGGCGGCTACTACGAAGCGGCGCGCCTGGCCAATTACGCGGGCGGCATCGTCGTGATGAAGCGGGGAACGGCGACCGTGAGCCGGGCAGAACTCGAAGCCGCCGTGCGCGCCGACGCCGCCAACCGATGAACACGCGCGAGAAGATTCTGCCGCTCGACCAGCTCCGCACGCGATTGGCCGAAGAGCGCCGCAACGGCCGCCAGATAGTGCTCGCCAACGGCTGCTTCGACCTGCTCCACGCCGGCCACGTGCGCTTTCTTGAAGGTGCGCGGCGCGAAGGCGACGTGCTCGTCGTCGCCATTAACTCCGATGAGAGCGAGCGGCAGCTGAAGGGAGAAGGCCGGCCGGTGCTTCCGGCCGAGGCGAGGGCGCGGCTCGTGGCGGCTGTCGGCGCGGTCGACTACGTCGTGATTTTCGAGGAAACGAGTGTCGAGCGACTGCTCGAGCAACTGCGGCCCGACGTCCATGCCAAGGGAACCGATTACACCGTCGAGACGGTTCCGGAGCGGGCGACGTCGCAACGCCTGGGAATTCGCGTGGCCATCGTCGGCGATCCCAAAGGCCATTCGAGCGGCGATCTGATCGAGCGGATCCGTATAACGAATCATGCCGGATGAGCGTTTCCTCATCGTAAAACTGGGCTCGCTCGGCGACGTGGTGTTCACGCTGCCGGCCGTGGCCGCGCTGCGCGATGCCTATCCCGAAGCCCGCATCGACTGGGTCATCGACCGGCGCTGGTATCCGCTTCTCGAGCGCAATCCGGAACTGACCGACGTCGTGATTCTGGACCGCGAATCGGTTGGATCGTTCTGCTTTGCCGCGTGGAAGCTGCGCACGCGGCATTACACCTGCGCCATTGATTTCCAGGGCCTCTACAAATCGGCTTTTCTGGCGCGATTTTCCGGCGCGCCGGAGCGCATCGGGCTTTCGCGCCGCCTCGCGCGCGAATCCGCCGCGTCGCTTTTTTACACGCACCGCGTTTCGCCCACGCGGCCGCACATGGTCGAGCGCAACCTGGAACTCGTAGCTGCGCTCGGCGTGCAAACGTCCCGTTATCGGTTTCCACTCTTCGTGCGGCCGGAGGCGGAAGCGCGCCTCAACGAAAAACTCGCCGCTGAGGGCGTCGGCGAATTTTTTGTCCTATCGCCCGGCGGCGGCTGGCGGTCGAAGTGCTGGCCGCCGGAGCGTTATGGCGCGCTGCACCGTGAACTGGCGCGGCGCACGGGCCTGCGCGGCGTGGTGAGCTACGCGCCGGGCGAACGTGATCTGGCCGAGGCGGTGAGGCGGGCGGCCGGTGCGCCCGAGCCGGCTGTTATCGATATCGACGTCGCACAGTTGATGCCACTCGTACGGCGCGCGCGATTCGTGGTGGCAGGCGACAGCGGCCCGCTGCATCTGGCGGGCGCCTTTGGCACGGCTGTCGTCGGGCTTTACGGGCCTACTCCGCCCGAACGCAACGGACCGTTCAACGAGGCCGATGTGGTCGTGCGGAACGCGCGGCCGGAAGAGACTACTTTCCGACGCGGCGACGAGTATTCGCCGTCCATGCTGTCGATCACGGTGGAACAGGTGGTTACCGCCGTCGAGCGCCGCCTGGGGACGCTCGCATGAAAGGGAGCCTCGCAAAGTGGCGCGTGCGTGCCGGCTATCCGGTCGTCCTGCTGTATTTCTGGCTGGCGCATCCGAAGCTGGAATGGCTTGTGACGGGAGCGATTGCTGGAATCGCCGGCCTGGCGATTCGCGGCCTCGCGGCCGGCCACCTGCGCAAACACGAAGGCCTGGCGACCTCCGGGCCTTACGCCTGGACTCGGAATCCGCTCTATTTCGGCAGCGCGTTGCTTGCGGCGGGCTTGGCGATTGCGGCGGGTTCGTGGCTGGCTGCGGTCGTAGTGGCCGCTTATTTCCTCGCTTTTTATCCTGCTACTCTTCGAAGCGAGGAGAGCGAATTGGCCCGCGAATACGGAGACACATTTCGCGAATATGCGGCTCGCGTGCCGCTGTTCTGGCCGCGGCCCCCGCGCTCCGGGGTGGCTGGGCAGAAATTTTCCTGGGTCCTGTACCGCCGGAATCGCGAATACAACGCCGCGCTGGGAATGGCCATCGTCGTGGCGCTGCTCGCGGCGAAGATGATCTGGCTGGGGTAAGTAAGGCTCTTCGGCGATAGACCGCTCCCCCGTCTTCTGCTTTTCCCGCCCGAATCCCGAAGGCTCTCTTTCGCGGGAATCACGGTATAATCAATTCAAACCCCGCGACCCGAACAATTCCAGCAGACGAACGTGCAGGTGCTCTGCACGATCAAACCATCACGCGCTGCGGGACCAACTCACCCGGGAGGGCGTCATGTTCAGCCGCCTTTCTGCACTGATGTCGGCCTTGGCGATCGTTGTCATCGTAACGTTCATCGTCGTTGTGATCGTCGGAAGTCGGCGTTCGTCGCCCGGCCGCCCCAGTGCCGCCACGCCCTCCCGAGTGCCGGCAGCGCCGCCCGCGGATCATCCTCCTGAAGTGGAACCGGAAGTTAATGCCTCGGCGGTGACGCCCGCAGTCCACGTCCCAACTCTCTCGCTCGGATGCATCGTGGAACGCATCCGCAATGCGCCCACTCCATTTCACTGGTCGTACAAGAGAGACGCAACCGGTGTCGGGTCCACGGATTGGGAAGCGGACATCTCCGCGGACTCGATCTCAGGCACGCTCGTGGATGGTTCCGGAACGTATCCGATTCAAGCGGCTCGCTCCGATAGCGCCGCCTGGAAGACCGCCGTGTCGGTCCTCACGGCGCCGCTTCCTCGGAGCACGTTTGCCTTGCTGGAAGATTCGCCTGCGCCCGCGCCAGCAGCAGTCGAAATGGTGGGCAGCGAATACACAGTCAAGTATCGTATCGACACGGCACGCGCCACCCCGGCCGGTGCTTCCTCAATCAGGAAGGCGTTAGGTCCAAAGGGTTTCGTCAACGGCGCGGTCTGGGTCGACAGGGATGGCTGTCCGGTGCGGTTTGTTCTCGATGTTGAAGAGCAACTCGCCGACGGCAGCGTGAAGAAATCGCACTACGCAGGCGGCGCAATCGCGCGCTGACACACCGGAACTCGCCTATTGCAAACGATAGACTTCACTCATCAGCCGCTGGAATTTCGGCCGGTAGAGCAAGTCGTAAGCATCTTCCTTGCCGGGAAAGAGCTGGAGCGCAACGCGGCGCGTCGCGGTGGCGAGGTTGGAGGCTTCCTCGTACGGCAGTTCGCCCTGAGCGATCACCTCGAGCGCCATCTGCACCATCATGCGCAGACGGCGCATTCTTCGGTTTTCTTCGGCGATGGCCTCGGAGGTAGGGGCGGGCTTTTCGTGGGTGTCCATCTCTGGCCCCGGAATTATGATAGGGGGTGAGGTGGATGGCGGCAAGCCACGTTGCTGGGCCATGTGGCCGAGTTTACATGTCCTGCCCGTGCGGCATGCGGAGGTTCCGATGAGCGAAACTCAGGGCCAGGGAAGCGATCGCCAGGAGGAAACCGTCGCCGTTCACCGCGCCGATTCGTGGGCCGAGGCGATGGTGATCCGTGGACTGCTCGAGAGCGCCGGCATCGCTTCGCCGCCGCTCACCCGCACCGATCCCTATCCCTTCAGCAATCCGCCCGCGGATTTTCCCGGCGCTGAAATTCTGGTGCGCGAATCGCAAGTGGAGGAGGCGCGCCGCATCATCGCCGATTATCTTTCCTCCCCGCCACCCGAGCCCCCGGAGAACGACGAAGACAAGGAACCAGAAGCGGGCGCTCCGCACAAGAGCTGACCTCCTGCCGCCGAGCCCTGTGTCATCATGAGCCCTCTGTCATCCTGAGAGGCTGTGACTTTTTCGTGCGTTCGGTTTGGTTTATCGGTATAAGAGGTTCATGAGCCAACCAGAGGAAGTGGCAGTGGGCGAAGCGAGGGGTGCAGTGCGGTTGCAGAAGCCGGAGCGGCGGCAGATGGGCTGGGTGCCGCAGTGCGTGGACGATTTGGTCGAGCCGGGGCATCGGGTGCGGATGGTGGCGGCGGTGGTGGCGAAGCTGAACTTGTCGGCGTTTGACGATCCGATCAAGGCGCGGGAAGGGGTGGCCGGGCGCGACGCGACCGATCCGGGGTTGCTGGTGTCGCTG